>DAISJD010000016.1:0-38266 GCA_036821645.1 Aliidongia sp. | reverse complement strand
ATCGCATGGGAAATTACCCGAAGCCACGCGCGCCGTGAACCCATGTTTTATGCCGATCAGCGGAGCCGGGACAATCAGTGCATCGCATCATTGCCCAAGGCATGATAAGAGGATGACGACGATTTTTCTAAACCGGTTTTGACCCCTGATGACGTTAGCAATTGAAACATTTTCGGCCCTGAAGGGCGGCAACAGTTTTTTCAAGGCGATCACCCACCCGGCCAGTGCCGAGCGGATCGGCGCGTTGATGGCGGATCTGCGGGCCCATCGCCGGGTCGCGATCTACGACCCGCTGGGCTTTGCCGCCGGTTTTTCCGCCTGTTTCGATCTTGGCGGCCTCGCCTTGTGCGGGGTCTACGCCCAATCCGTCGCCGAGATCGGTTGCGAACGCTTGGGCCGGATCGTGCGCCCCGTCACCGAACTCTCTCAGGACCGACCGGATCTGATTTTCGTTGCCGCCTTCGATGCCGCCCGGCTCATCGATCAGATCCGCCTCTTCATTCCGGCCGATACCGCCATCGTCAGTCTCGATGCCGTTCGCCTCGCCGACGACCGGCTCGCCAATCCGCGCCATTACCTCGACCCGTTGAATTTTGCCACCAATTTCGCCTTTTTCCGCGATGCGGGCGGTCACCATACGCGGGTGGTCACTGCCAATTATTGGTCGAGCTATGGGGCATCCGCCCCCACACTCGATCTGACCCTGTTTGCGGGCGACGGCACCCGCCTTGCCCAGTGGCGGGAACCGATGGGCCCGGCCGGTGCCGGGATCACGCTCGACAGCCGGGCGATCCGGGCGCGGTTCGATCTGCCGGAATTTTGCGGTCAACTCTTCATTCATGTCATCGGGGCCGCCGGGCACGACGTGGTGAAATACGCGCTCGATACCGAACAGGACGGGCCGGACGATCAGAGTTTTTCCTGCACCCATGACGCCAATGCCTGGCCCGCCGATTTCTATGCGGGCCTTCCCGCCCCCGACCGGGACGAGCGGGTCACGCTATGGTTGCAAAATTGCCTGCCTTTCGCCATTCCGGCCGGTGCGATCAGCCTCAACCTGATGGGCGACGATACCCCCCATCCCTGGCCAAGCCCCGTTGCCCCCTATGCCTCCGTCGCCATCGATGTCGCCCACCTGATGCCGGGGGTGCGTTGGCCGCAGCAAATCGAAATCAAGGCCGGTCGCCATATCGTGCGCCCGCGCTATGAGGTCACGGCGGGAACGCGAACCCGGATTGCCCATCCCAATGTGGAACGCACCGATCTCGCCCCCGATCCCGCGATCGCGGGGCTACGCCCCCTGCTCGGCAAAGGATTTATCCTGCCCGCGCCGATTCTGCCGCCCGCCCTCTGGCATAGCACGCTGCTGCCGACCCCAATGGCTCGCGCTCAGGCGGTCTTGCCGTTGGTGGCCCGCCTCTATGACCCGGCCGGTCGTGAGATTGCCCATCATCGATTCGGTGCCATCGCACGACGGGATTCGGTTGCCCTCGATCTCGACGATTTGATCCGGGATCAGGCTGGTCTTGCCTTCGGTCACGTCGAACTCACCTATGATTTCGACGCCGACGTCGCGGTCGATGGGTGGCTGCACGCGCTGTTCCGCTATCGCCTGCGGGCCAACGGCCATGCGGCGGAAACCAGTTTCGGGGCCCATATTTTCAACACGGCCCTCACATGGCGGGACGAGCCGCAATCCTATCTGGGCCGCCCGCCCGGCCTTTCGACACGGCTCTTCTTGCGGATCGGCGGTCGGGGAGACGAAACGCTATGCCACCTCATTTATCCGGCCTCGACCCCGTGGCATCCGCATTCCAAGACCGATCTCATCCTCCATGATCAAAACGGTCGGGAAATCGCCCGGACGCACGTGACGATCGCGTGCGGCGGTTCGCTTTTCTGGCGCGTGTCGGATTATATGTCGGCCGATCAGCTCTCAGCCGCCGAGGGCGGTTATCTCGTGATCCGGGATTCAACCTGCCGCCTGTTTGGCTATCACGGGCTCGCCCGGGGGGATCGGTTCAGTTTGGATCACATGTTCGGTTTTTAAGCCTATTTTTTAGGCAAAATGGCCCCCCATTGCCCGATGAATCCGTGAATTCCATGAAAAATAAATAAATTTTTCGGATGCTCGCCCCTTGTTGCTTGCATAGGTGCCCATATATTTCATAAGGTGTCTAAAAAACGTAACGAGTTGAAAACAACACCGGCCCGCTTTGAGACGGGCTGCGGAGAGTCAATGTCAGACCATCATCATTCCAAAGTGCTGATCATCGGGGCCGGGCCTGCGGGCTATACCGCCGCGATCTACGCCGCCCGCGCCAACCTTGCCCCGATCCTGGTGCAGGGCATGCAGCCGGGCGGTCAGTTGATGATCACGACCGATGTCGAAAACTATCCCGGTTTTGCCGATGTGATCCAGGGCCCCTGGCTCATGGAACAGATGCAAAAACAGGCGGAGCATGTCGGAACCCGCATGCTGTTCGACGTCATCACCGAGATCGATTTCAGCAAGCGACCGTTCCGCGCGATCGGCGATAGCGGCGATCTTTATACGGCCGATGCCGTAATCATCGCCACGGGGGCCCAGGCCCGATGGCTCGGCATTCCAAGCGAAGAAACCTATCGCGGTTTCGGCGTGTCGGCTTGTGCCACCTGCGACGGGTTTTTCTTTCGCGGCAAGAACGTCGCCGTGATCGGCGGCGGCAATACTGCCGTAGAAGAAGCCCTCTATCTTACCAATCACGCAGCCTCGGTCACGATCATTCATCGGCGGGATTCGTTCCGGGCCGAGAAGATCCTTCAGGATCGTCTGTTCAAAAATCCGAAAATCACGGTTCAATGGAATAAGGCCGTCGATGAAATCGTTGGAGAACAGAACCCGCCCCGCGTCACCGGCGTTCGCCTCAAGGATACCGTGACCGGTGCTGTCGACTGTCTCAATATTGACGGTTTATTCGTCGCTATCGGGCATGATCCAGTGACGAGTTTGTTTCGCGGTCAATTGGAATTGGACCCGGACAATTACCTGGTCACGCGCCCGGATTCGACGGCAACGTCCATTCCGGGGGTTTTCGCGGCCGGCGACGTTAAAGACAAGGTCTATCGCCAAGCCGTGACCGCTGCCGGAATGGGGTGCATGGCCGCCCTCGAAGCGGAACGGTTTTTGGCCCATAACCACTGATCGTTTACCGTTTCAAACGAACCATATCGATTAACATTACACAGTTGCAGGGGAATGGGATGGATTGGGATAAGCTGCGGGTCTTTCATGCGGTCGCCGAGGCCGGCAGCTTCACCCACGCGGGTGATGCGCTGAATCTGAGCCAGTCGGCCGTGAGCCGACAGATCAGTGGGCTTGAAGAAAGCCTGCAGGTACCGCTCTTTCATCGCCATGCGCGTGGTCTTATTTTGACCGAACAGGGCGAATTGCTCTATCGCACGGCGCGGGACGTCTTCGCCAAATTATCCATGACCGAAGCGATGCTGTCGGAATCGAAGGATCGGCCGAAAGGCCCCCTCAAGGTCACGACGACGGTCGCGTTCGGTTCCGCGTGGTTGACGCCCCGGATCAAGGAATTTCTGGAACTTTATCCCGAGATTACTCTGTCCTTGTTGGTCGATGACGGCGAATTGGATCTGTCGATGCGCGAGGCCGACGTTGCCATCCGCATGTCGCCGCCCCGCCAGCCGGATCTGGTGCAACGCCATCTGATGACTGTGCGCTCCTATGCCTATGCGTCGCCGGACTATCTGAAGAAGCACGGCACCCCCACCCGCCCGGAAGATTTGGACGAGCATCGTCTCATCGTCTATGGCGAAGATGCGCGCCCGCCGACGGCCAGCATCAACTGGTTGATGGATGTCGGCACGAAACCGGGCACCGAACGCAGGCCGATTCTGAAAGTCAATAATGTGAACGGAATCTTCCGCGCCGTGCAAAGCGGTCTCGGCATTGGATCGATCCCGAACTATATGATGCAGGAAACCGCCGATCTCGTCCGGGTCCTGCCGGAATTGTCAGGCCCCACGGTCGAAGCCTATTTCGTCTATCCGGAAGAATTGCGACCGTCGAAACGGATTGCCGTCTTCCGCGACTTCCTGATTCGCAAGGTCGCCGAGGCCCGGCTCAATTAAGCGCGAGACTGCCGATCCGACAATCGTCGGTCCGAAGAAAAGGCCCACCCGCACCATGGGGTGGGCCTTTTTTATTGGGCAATGGCGATCTTAGGGGGTGGTGGATTCTGGTGTGCAATTTCTTCAATCTTGCGCAGATCATTCCCCAATCAGCGCAAGATTAAAAATATTTATTCAAATTAAACAAAGAAGACGCAATCCTGATAACAATAGTTCTTATTTTATGACTTTCCGATGACAGAGATGGCGATGCACATCCCGCAATGCTGCGCTGTTGATTCCCGTCTGGTGTTCCGATGAGCAACTGCCTATTTATTGCCCCACGAGATGATCAGGAAGCAGGCAATCCTCCTCAATCTCACCGAATTTCGCGGTTATCTCTTGATTTCCGCACCGATATCCCAAGCTCTGCTTGGGCTAGGGTCTTCGGATCCTACGTCTCCCAGACGTGAAGCCTCCCTGTAGACTTTAAACCGGTAAGCTTCGTGCTTACCGGTCTTTTCTTTTCTACAAACACAGCACCGAATATTCATAATGAAATCGCATTAAAAGAGAAATAAAATAATTTATGCAAAATCAATATCGATTAATGCTGAGCGGATTCACACGACAGTTTTCGGAGCCATTGTATCTTTTTCAAAGGCTGCGTTAAACACACACTCAAGATCGCGAGAGGATTCTCGGCACAGTGCACGTACAATCTTGAACCATGCTGCGCTTCTTAGCTCGACGCATTCGAAAGACTCTGCCATTGCACCTTAGCGAAGAGCCACTTATGATCAAGGTCAATTACATCAAACTTAAAATGGACGCCGTCGTTTCCAGAACTACACTCTAAAATTAGTATGATAATAAATTTTTAACTGCTTTAGTTGTAATTATTGATAGTGTTTAGCTAGGTTTTTAAAAACTGATAAAGGTTTAGAGATATGTTATCAGGCCGTGAGCGTTATATGGGTTTATATGAGTTTTCTGTAAGATTGAAAGGCCATAAAAGCTCTATAGCGCCAATGGGTATCAATGATTGGAATATATTTGTTCAAAATATAAATAAAAAAAAATTAGATCATAAAGCCATTTCAAGTGACATCCAAAATAAAAATTTAAAAATATCACTTGACGATATAAAATTTTATGATAAATATAACGTTGTTTGCCTTTTATTTACTGTCGTTGATAAAGATGCAGCAGATACAGTTTACAGAAACCTGTTATCTTCCCTGGATCGTGTCATTGAAAAGGGTCCAGACGAGGGCGGGGCTGCTTCCGCACACCTCGTCATCGACCTCAATGTTCCAACAAATGAGTATCGTTATCGCGCTGGCTTGGAACAGGTTGAAGGCGTAACGCAATCCAGAATTATGCCATTTTTAGAGCAGCAAATTAGACTTATTCTTGGAAAAGTATCAGGTTACGTTAATGGAAAAAATGAAAGTGGTGACGCAAAATTAGAGTTACAATCACTCCATGAGGATTTCATTAGTGATGCCGCAGGTCGGCCTGTGACCATAGAACTGATACAACTACAAGAAAACAATTATTTAGATCAAAATGGTGACGAGCCATACATCGAAAAAAGCCGTACCATTACATACACAATAAATCGAAAAAAATCAAAATTAGATGCATTCAAATCAATGTTTGCAATTCGAGAAAAACAGAAACAGACTCTATCGAATCATTCTAAAATGAGGATCCGCTTTGCACACCCAAACAATAAAACGCAAACAGAGGTTATTGATGATCTTGAGACTGATTTGAAACAGGTCGCCCTTACAAAAAGATATTTGCTCTCAGGATTTACCCCCCACCTTAAAACTGCAACAATAAAAATTCGTGATGATCTTGTTGAAAAAATGATTGCGTCACTTCGCAGCAAAACAGTGGGGAAGCCATCATGAAACAAGAAAATCCTTTATCAATTCTTTTTACGTGGCTTGATTGGCGTCGGATAGATCATCCTGTTGTAAAAAAAATCAACCAAAAAATACCTTTAATTTTTGGAATTCTATCTGGAATAATCGTTTATTTTTTGCCAATTAACTTAAATATATTTGGTCAGAACGGTATAGTTTCACAGACAAATGGATTATTACAAATATTAACGGGGTTTTTTATTGCATCTCTCGCTGCTGTGGCTACGTTTCAGCGCACAGAACTTGACGATGTTATGCAAGGAAACCCACCAAAGCTTCCCATCAATTCTGGATATCAGTTTGAGGAACTGACCAGACGAAGATTTCTTTGTTTATTATTCGGATATTTATCTGGAATTAGTATATTTCTTTATATTTTCGGATCATTGGCAACAATTTTAGCCCCCGTTTTTCAATTTTTAGTGACTGGTTCATATATATATCATATAATTTCAAGAGTTTTATTTTCTACACTATATTGTTCCATCTTAGGAAATCTGCTCGTGACTACTTTTCTTGGTTTATATTTTTTAGTAGACCGTATTCACCAAGATAGCCCCAAAATAGGTTTTTCGAACGATCCATCAACCGATGATGAAAATAACTGATCATCAAAATATCTATAATTTCGGTCAGACTCCATCGCCCTTTATCAGAATACTGCCCTCATCCTGTTGAGCCTCGCGGAGATCTCCCTGCAACCGTGCAGGCTTCGGCGTTGTACCGAAGCCTGTTTGTACGGTCAAAAAACCTGTTAAACCCCAACCGCGATCCGCACCGTCACTTCGCCTGTTTCGGTGCGATGAGAGCCTCGGCGTCCTGTTTCAGCGCAGCGCGCGAGGCCGTGCGGGTATAGTACATGTGCCCGCCGGGATAGTTTTTGAGGGTGATGCGGTCGCGCCCGACCGGCAGGTGTTCGACCAGCCACCGCGAGACGCCCCACGGTGTCACCGCATCGAAATAGCCATGGGTGATCAAGACTTTTAACGAGGGATTAAGCGCCAGCGCCTCTCTCAAATCGTCGATCCCGCCCGGCGGGGCCGCATGGCCTTCGCCTTCTCGGTTGTCGCTCTGCATATCCCATTTCCGGTTGACCTCTTCCGACAAGAGTTGATAGGTGAGGTCGCTGCGATAGCCCAATGATTGCGCGACATACCCCGTGAGCGCATTGCCGTAGGCCCGTCCATAGCCTTCGAGGGTCGGGTCGGGTTGATCCACCAACAGCGAATCCGGATAGGGATCTTCCACGCTGAGCGACATTTCATAAAGGCTGTAAAGACGGCCGTTTTGGGTGCGGACGCCCGGCAACCAGGGCGGCAGGCGCCCGCGTTGGCGCGCCACGAGGTCCGGGGCCACCCCGGTCATTTCCGCCAGTCGATTATAGAACTGCTTGGCCGTATCCCCCGTTGGCGGCACATTCACCAAGGTGCTGAGATAAGGCCCAAGCGCGTAGCTATAGGCCCCATCGACGGCTTCCGGCGTCATTTTCTTCGCCCGTTCCAGCGATGCCCCGACCAGGGTCGGCAGGCGCAGCGCATCGGTCAGCGGGTTGGTACCGTCGAACAGGAAGGAAAATTCGATCGCCGGGGACACCATGACGATCCCGTTCGGGATGATCCCCTCGGCACGCTGCAATTCGCGGGCGACCTTGATCGACCGGATCCCGCCATAGGATTCGCCGACCAGATATTTCGGCGACGCGGTCCGGTTGTTTTTATTCAGCCACCGCCCAATGACCTTCGCCAGGGATTGCGCATCCTGACGCACCCCCCAGAATTGTTTTTGCGCTTTTTCCCGGTCCGCCGCCTGGCTGAAGCCGGTGCCGACCGGATCGATGAAGACGAGATCGGTAAAGGGCAACCACGTATCGGGATTGTCCACCAGTTTAGCACCGGCCCCATCGGCCGGGTTCTGGGTTGGAAACTCGATCGCCGTAGGGGCAAGGGCCCCCAGATGCAGATAGGCGGACGCCGCCCCCGGCCCGCCATTGAAGGCGAAACTGATCGGCCGTTCCCCCGCCTTCGCCCCGTTCAGCGTATAGGCGACATAAAAGACCTGGGCCGATTTTTCGCCCTTTTCATCAAACAGCGCCAGCGTCCCGGCTGTCGCCGTATAATCGTATTTGCGCCCGGCAAGGTCGATCGAATGCTGGGTGACGCTATCGGCGGGCAGCATCGCAAACAACGCCTCGCCCGGCTTTTCCGGGGGCTTTGTTGCGGGTTTTTCCGGGGGTGCGGCTTTGGCTGCCGGTTCTTCGGCATAGGCCCCGTAAGGTTGGGCAAAAACCACGGCGATGGCCGTCGCCATCGGCAATAAACGGGAAAATCTCATGGGGTCATCCACTCTTCCATGTCGCGATTGCCCCTAATCTATGCAGATTTAGGCCGATCCCACGACCAAAATCCGGCAATCTTAACTCTTTGTAATCCCGCCATCCGCTTTCCTCGGTCCGAGGCTTCTCAAGATCCCAGTTTGTGCGCTATGGTTTTTCATCATGACCCCTGACCGTAAAATCCTCCGCCCGCCCGATCGACCGCGCATTAATGCCGTTACCACGCGGTTTCCTTTGGAACATCCGTTCAAGATCGCGCGGGGCAGTAAAACCGACGCCGATGTCATCACGGTGGAAATCACCGAAGGCACGCGGCGCGGACGCGGCGAATGCGTGCCTTACGCGCGCTATGGCGAAACGGTCGAGGGGGTTTTGGAAACGATCCATCGCCTCGCCCCCGATCTTGAAACAGGGGTCATGAACCGGCGCAATCTGCAACGGCACGTGCCGCCCGGTGCCGCCCGCAACGCCATCGACTGCGCGCTGTGGGATTTCGACGCCAAGCGCAGCGGTTCCGCCGTCTGGCAGATGGTCGGTCTCGATATGCCGCGCCGTCTCGTCACCGCCTATACGATCGTGTTGGACACGGCGGAGGCCATGGCGAAAAACGCCGCCGACCACAATTACCGCCCCTTGCTCAAACTCAAACTCGGCACCGACGACGATCTGCCCCGGCTCGCCGCCGTTCGGGCGGCCGCCCCCCGCGCGCGCCTCATCATCGATGCCAATGAAGGCTGGACCCTCGACCAATGGGAAGCCTATCAACCGGCTTTAAAAGCTGCTGCGGTGGAATTGGTCGAACAACCCCTGCCCGCCGGTGCAGATGCGGGTCTGGCCGAAGTGCGCCGGTTGGTGCCGATTTGCGCCGACGAATCCTGTCATACGGTGGAGGATTTGGAACGAATCGCCCCGCTTTACGATGCGATCAACATCAAACTCGACAAAACCGGCGGCCTTACCGCCGCCTTGGCGCTCAGCGATGCCGCCCATGATCTCGGCAAGAAAATCATGGTCGGCTGTCTTGTCGGTTCGTCCCTCTCGATCGCCCCGGCCATTCTCTTGGCCCAAACGGCCCATTGGGTCGATCTCGACGCGCCCCTGCTGCTGGCGCGCGATCGTCAACCCGGCTTGCGCTATGATGGGAGTATGCTCTACCCCCCCAATACATCCTTGTGGGGATAAGGTAGACACGGCACGCAGAAACACCTAATGAGGGGGCGTTGCCCCATCGCAGAGTATGATCGATGTCCCCTCGTCTCAGCGTGGTCATCCCGACGCATAATTGTCTCGCCTACCTGCCCGCAGCACTCCGGTCGGTTCAAACCTTGCCGCTCGATGCCTTGGAAATCATTGTCGTCGATGACGGGTCCACCGACGGCACCCCCGATTATCTTGCGGCGGAAGCCGCCCGCGATCCCCGGATCGTCGTCATTCGCCGCGATCGCGATCACGGCGCATCGGCGGCCCGCAATGCCGGGATCGATCGGGCGCGAGCCCCCGTCATCGGCTTTCTCGATGCCGACGATATCTGGGACCCTGCCATACTGGACCGGTTGATCCGCCATGAGGCGGAACCGGGTTTATCCTTCAGTTTTTCCGATTACCTGACCCAGATGCCCGGCAACCGCCTGATCCCCCGCTACACGGCCTATTGGCCGCGCTTTACCCGGTTCATCGCCGGACGCCATGGGTTCGTCGCCCTTGGAACCCGAAGCTTCTCCCTTCTTTATGGTGAAAATCCCGTCTGCACCTCCACCGTTTTGGCGTCCAGGGCCGCCTTGATCGCCGTTGGCGGTTTCGATCGGGGTCTCAGCCATGGCGAGGATTGGGATCTCTGGATCCGCTTGGCGCAATGGGGGCCCGCCCTCTATTCCGCGAGACATGAACTCGTCCGATTATGGCGCGATGATTCCCTCAGCACGAAACTGGCCGCCCGCAATCGCGGACTCATCACGGTGGTACATCGCTATCGCCCCTATGCCCTGCGCCACGCCCCCGGTGCCGCCCTGGCCGCCAGTATGATGATCGCCGAGGCACGGGCCGAACAATATCGGGCGGCCGCACGTCCAGGAGCTGCCTGCCTCGCCTATCTCGTCGCCTTCTGCCTGCAACCTGCATGGCGACTCGGACGGGAAACCCTGCGCGCCGGCGCAGTTTTTCTGAATCTCAAAACCGAGTAAGAATACCCCGATAGGCTGCGCCCTGCGTGCGACGGCGATGGTCGCAATCGCCTTACACGCTGATTGCATTGCCACCTTTCGCGCGAATTCTCGAAAATTGTTCGAATTTTATAGTTAATCTCTGATAAACCCTTGACGATACAATGGGCTGCGTCATCCTATGATTCCGTGTCGTTTTTCACTGTGTCATGAGGCTCGGCATCGCCCCGTGCGCGCTGCGGCTTCTGACAATTTTTAGGATAGATGGCTGTCATCAGCCCGGAGCCCGCCCAGCATGCAAAACACCGCGATCGCTAATACCACGGCCCCCGAGACCGACGCGACGTTGATGCACTGGATTTTCGGCAGTCTCAGCAAACACGGGTCCTACGAGGATTACCTGTTCCGTCTGGCCGAACGCACGCGCAAGGGCGGCTGGCCGCTGTCGATCTATTCCGGTCCCGGTGCCCATCCCGCCGTGGTCAGCACCTTGGAGCGTCACGGCGCCCAGTTGGTATTCATGTCGCAAGACGAGTTGAATTCGGTTCCCCGCTTCGTCAGCGCCTTGAAAAGCGTCAAACCCAAAATCGTGCATTTCCATTTCGGCTCGCCATCGACGGCGCTTGCCCCTGTGGCGCGCATGGTCGGCGGGGCGCGGGTCGTCATTTCCGACCACGGTTCCCGCCGGATCGAGAGCGGGTCCCTGTTCAACCCCCTCACCGGTCTTAAAAAACTGCGGCGCAGAACCCAGGCGGAATTCGTCGATGCCTATTTCCCGGTTTCCAATTACGTCGGTCATCGCATCGAGTGCGAAATCGGCGTAGATAAGTCCCGGATTCATCGCCTATTGAACGGCATCGATACGGAACGCTTTCGCCCCGCCGCCGATCAGGCCGAACGGGACCGGTTGCGCCGCAGTCTGTTCGGGGTCGGACCGAATGCACTCTGCGTGCTCTATGCCGGGCAAATCGTCGCCGAAAAAGGGGTGGGCAAACTCCTCTCGGTGCAACGCCGCATGCTCGACATGGTGCCGGACGCCGTGATGATTTGGGCTGGCGACGGGCCGATGGCCTCCATGATCAATGACGATCCCGAGGGTCGGGTGCGGTTTTTAGGGGCCCGTAACGATATTCCCGACCTGCTGCGCGCCGCCGACATCGTGGTCACCCCCTCGGTCTGGAACGAGGCTTTCGCCCTCATTCTGGCCGAAGCCGCAGCAACGGCGCTGCCCGTGGTGGCAACCCGGATCGGCGGCATTCCCGAGGTGGTCGAGGACACGGTGACGGGCCTCCTCATCGCACCGGGCGACGATGCGGCCTTGCTCCAATCCCTCGTCACCTTATTGAACGACAAAAATCTGCGCACGACCATGGGACAGGCCGCACGGGATCGGGCCGTGCGCCTGTTCGATCTTGAAACGATGCTGGACGAGACCTTGACTCACTATGTCCGTCTCCTCAGCAAAAATGCCCCCACCCCCGTCGGGATCGGTGCCATCCCGGCCCCCTCGCTCGAAGCGAAATAGGCGGGGTTCGGACCATGTCGGCACGCCTCGATCCGATTGCCGCCACCGCAACCGGCGATGCGTTGCTGGCCGATCTGTGCCGAGATGGGATCGTCGCCCTGCCGCGCTTGTTCGACGACGCCACCTTGGCCTCGGTGCAGCAGGCGTTCGAGGAGGCCCTCGCTCACCCGAGTTTCAATACATGGATCGGGTATGAGCAAAACGAGAAATGGCGGCTGTTGGTGGAAAACGCCCTCACCCTCCATCCCGCGATCGTGTCGCTGGCCTTGCATCCCTTGATCAAGCAAGTCATCGGCGGCTATGTCGGTCCCGCCATGGCCCTGACGGAGGCGCGGGGGTGGAAAACCATCGCCACCCGGACCCTGTTTCACGGCTGGCACAATGATGCCTGGTATCGGGCCGACACCACGCCGCCGCCGCGCGAGGTCAAGCTCGCCCTCTATCTCACCGATGTCGAAACCGGCTATTTCAGCTATATCGCGGGCTCCCACGATCCCCATCTGCCGCCGCGCCATTGGTCACCGCGCGAGGTTGCCCCGCTCCTTGACCGGCGGCGCGACATGATCGGGCCTGCGGGCACGATGTTTTTGTTCGACACGGCGGGCATTCATTGCCAAACGACCCCGGTCCTGACGCCGCGCAATGTCTTGTTTTTAAACTATCACGATCCGCACATCCCGATTCAGGACGAAGATGTCCGCCACGGTCGCTATCGCCCGCTGTTGCTGAATGCCGGGTTCCTGCCGCCCTTGACGCCCGAGGATCAACGGATTTTGGGGATCGGGGCCGCCCGCGAGATCCCGGCAGCAGATGCAACGGTGGGACGGGCGGTCGTGCGCCGCTACCCCGTGCTGCATCGCTTGGTCGGTACGGCCCTTGCCCTGCGCCTCGAAGCGCAGGAAATGAACCGCCAGGCCCGTCGGGTCCGGTCCTGGGTCAGACGCAAACTCCGCCACCCGCCGACCCGTTAAGGGGCCGGGTCCGGTTGGCGTTCGGCTTCTTCTTTCAGATAGGCCGCACTCTGGCTGTGGTGCGCTTCGGCAATCGGTACCAGTGTCGGATAAAACTGGACGAAGGTCGTATCCACGGCGGCATGGGCCGCATGACAGCTATAGCAACTGGCGCTGTCGGGGATTTTGGGGGCGGGTTCCGTCTTCTCGAAGCTGAAAAATCCCCATCCGTCTTTGAAGCGGGTCGTGTCTTTGACATGGACTTCAAGTCCCTGCACGGGGCCGCTTTGATACTGACCATGCTGATTGATCGAGCCTTTCGATTGGCCGCCCCGCCCCTCCAAAACCAGAATCGCGCCGTTGGGCCAATGCCCGGTTTTCTGAAACACCCGATAGGCCGCCGGATTGACGAAGACATTATCGAACATCGCATGATCGGCCGGCATCGCGTTCGCCCCATAGGTCATATTGAGACCCGTGCTGAGATAGATCCAGTCTCGATAATCCGTAGGCGGCACCATCCGACCGTCCGCCGTGAAGATCGGCCCCGTCCGATCCGGGGCAACGGCCCCGGTAATGGCCCCCATCATGAGACAAAGCCCCGCGATCAGCCATTTTCCCTGCTGCTTATGCGTCGGCATGATTGGTTCCTTTTTGAGTCTGGGCAACAGTGTGTCGGGAAAAACGCCGACGCCAAAGGGTAGGTGGGATGCCCATCCGCCGATCGAACATGCGCCGAAACGCATCCTCGCTTTTGAACCCGACGGAATGGGCGATCGTCTCAAGCGGAGCCCCGCTCAGCGCCAACCGATCCAAGGCCGCCTCGAGACGCAGGGCTTCGAGATAATCGCGCGGCGACGTGTCGAAGGCAGCGCGAAAGGCGCGGGTGAAATGCCGGGGACTGAGGTGAGCCCGTTCGGCTAGACGCTCGACCGTGAGGTCATCGCCGAGATGATTGCGCATCCAGGCCACGAGATCGGCAAAGCGATTGCTGGTCTCGGTCTGAAACCGCAAGGGTTCGGAATATTGGGTTTGATCGCCGTCCCGTTTGACATAGACCACGAGATCGCGGGCGATGGTCAGGGCAAGGGCCGGTCCGTGATCGGCCTCGACCAGGGCCAAGGCAAGGTCGATGCTGGCCGTCACTCCGGCGGCGGTATAAAAAGGGCCATCGGCGATGAAAATCGCATCCGCCTCGACCCGCACGGCCGGGAATTTGCGGGCGGCATCCTTGGCATGGGCCCAATGGGTCGTCGCCCGCCGCCCATCCAGCAACCCCGTCGCCGCAAGCCCGTATAGCCCCGTACAGACCGAGGCAATGCGCCGGGTATGAGGGGCCTCGGCCGCGATCCAGGCCGCAACCCGCCCGTTCATCGCCGGCACGCGCAGGCCGGGACCGCCCGGAATGATGATCGTATCGAACGGCTCGCCAGGCCCCAGCGCCCGATGGGGCAGCATGGTCAGGCCGCGCTCGCTCGTAAACGGGGCCCCGTCGGGGGCCAGGATCTCGATCCGATACCGATCATGGGCACCCAACGCCGCAAGGGCCGCATTGGCCGCCCCGAACACATCGAGCGGCCCGACCAGATCCAACGTGGCAACCCCCTCGTAACCGACAAGGGCGATCGGGCGTATGGTGGACACCTGTCCCTCCTTCACTCCGTGACGCGGCGATCATAGGGGGGTGCCGTCATGACCGAAAGGACAAAGACCCGACAGTTTCGGCCATGGGTGCGAGGTGTGCCTCACGGATGGGGGAACCAAGCCCCCCTCTTTCGGTCGATTGATTTCGATAAGCAGGTCGCCACAACGTCATGAAATTATGTAAAAATTGAAGTAAAATTAACTATTACTTTTACCTTGAAAAACTATACAAATGAATATGATGTAAATTGATCGATCTTAGGACAAAACGAAAAAATGATAGAGATCTATAGGCTTCTTATAACCGATGTTACACGATATGGCAGCTTATTCTGTGTCGCGGGATGGGATTTAAACAGTAATAGGATGATACGTCCCGAACCACAAGGAGCAACCGCTCAGAATGAGTCTTCCCGTTTTTGGCACAACGACTCTGCCGGTCCGGGGAAATTTTTTGACGTTGGCAATATCGTTGAGGTCGCAGCCAGCACACCACCGCCTGATTTTCCTTTTCCGCATGCGACAGAAGATCGAATTTATTTCCATCATAAAAGCAATAACCTTATTAAAAAACTACCCCACACAGAGATTGTATACGCCGTTCGGACAGGCATCAAAACATCCTTAAACGATATTTTCGGTGGGAATTTTCAAGTAACGTCAACAGGTAAAATATATGTTGATGCGAACACCCAGACCTGCTCGCTTGATTCTATCACGATTACGCCGGGCCAAATTTCTTTCTATTCTAAACCTAATGAAAAAAATCAGGAAAAACTGCGCGCCCGTATTTCTGAAAAAACAAACACTTATAACTTTTCGGTACCAGCCGATGCCGCACTCAGCCTTTTCTCAGGCGGCGGCGTTGATGCACTGGCGCATGCCGCCAATTCCAGCCAGAAGATCCATGTCCGTCTCGGCTTGAGCCGTCCATACGTCAAGATTCCCAACACTTGTTATGTCCAAATCAACGGCCTCTATTTCCTATGAGGCCCAAGCCAACCTGATCACCGCTTCACTGATCCGCAATGGCGGCGAATGACACTGGTGATCTCGCAGGACCATCGCTAGAATGGATCCCTCTCTCGTGACGGATCTTATTGTACGTCGATCATCGGGTGATGGAGATCAGAGTTGGCGGATATGGCCCTTGAAGTTCTGACCATTGGACATTCCACCCTGTCTCACGAGCGATTTTTATCACTCTTGCAGCAAGCCTCGGTCACGGCAGTTGCCGATGTCAGGACGGTGCCTTACTCAGAATATCTGCCGCACTTTAATCGTGATATCCTGAAACCCGCGCTTGCCTTCGATCGCATTGCCTATGTCTTTCTGGGCGATGCATTGGGTGGTCGTCCGAAAGATAAGCAGTTTTTATCGAACGGGAGAGCCGATTATGAGCGCATGGCACAAAGCAAAAACTTCATAAACGGGCTTGAACGGGTTCTCAAGGGGGCAAAGGACTATCGGATTGCCTTGATGTGTTCCGAACATGATCCGCTCGATTGCCATCGGTGCCTCCTGGTCGGACGCGCGCTCCATGAACGCGATGTCCGTGTGCGGCACATTTTAAGCAGTGGTTCGCTTATTGATCACGAAGCGATTGAATCCCGATTGATGGCAATATCCGGCAAAACTCTAGATGACTTCT
Organism: Aliidongia sp.; assembly: GCA_036821645.1. GTDB lineage: Bacteria > Pseudomonadota > Alphaproteobacteria > ATCC43930 > CGMCC-115725 > DAISJD01. The sequence goes on along the minus strand of DAISJD010000016.1, from coordinate 21,952 downwards.
TCGATCCACCGGCACATCGACTGGCGGCGGCCTATCGGGATCGGGCAATGAAAGTTGCCTTTGAGGAAGAAAAGCCACGCGACCAGCAGAAATCTCTTGTTGGAGGACGGTAAAATTGGAAAAAATCGACGTTGCAACAATCGGTTTTACCAAAACAACGGCATCAAATTTTTTTGAACGTCTTATCAAATCTGGCATCAAAAAAGTATTTGATATTCGCCTTCATAATACATCGCAACTGGCTGGATTTGCAAAGGCCGATGATCTTGCTTATTTCTTAAAAAAAATTTGCGGTGTGGAGTATGTCCACCACCCCCTTCTGGCACCGACCGATGACATCCTGAAAGCGTTCAAACGCGATAAAGGCGACTGGCACCTCTTTGAAACCGCTTTTATGAAATTGATGGAACAACGAAAAATCGAAGCCCAATTGCATCCTGAAATGTTTGAAGGGTGCTGCCTGCTCTGTTCGGAGGACAAACCCCACCATTGCCACCGTAGGCTTGTCGGTGAATATCTGAATGCCAAATGGGGCGGAAGGTTAAAACTCCGCCATCTCTAAGGCATCGCCTCATCCTGTCGGACCACCGATCACCCCACCTGCACCGCACACCGTCACCCGGCCGAGGCGCGGGAAGATCTCCGTGACGGTCATTATTGCACCGCATCACCCGCATGACCAGATTCTGCATGCACCCCAAGGCCGGACTGGGTTAAGAAGTGAGCAGACGCTGCGATCGCACCCGGTTTTCCTCTGGAGATTTGGTCCATGACTGACGACAAACAATCCCTGTCGCCGCACCCGCCCGCAAGCATGCCGATGATCCGCACCATCGCCATGCCGTCCGATACCAACCCATCGGGCGATATTTTCGGCGGCTGGCTCATGGCCCAGATGGATCTTGCCGCAGGCAACGCCGCCGCCCGCCGGGCGCGCGGTCGGTGCGCCACGGTGGCGGTCGATGCCATGACGTTTTTATCGCCGGTGCATGTCGGCGAGGAAGTCAGCATCTATGCCGATATCCTGTCGGTCGGTCGCACCTCGATCAAGATTTCCGTCGAAGCCTGGCGGCGGGGCCGGGATACGGATGATTCCGTGCGCGTGACCAAGGCGATTTTCACGTTCGTTGCGATCGACGGGCACGGGCGGCCCCGATCCGTCCCGATCAACCCGTAAGTTGGATCAACAGAATGACAAACACCGCGATCCGCCTGTTGCAGCCCGCAGACGCCGCCATGGTTGAGGCGTTTTTGGCCGACCATGCGGCCAGTTCCATGATCCTGCGCGCGAATCTGCGGCGTTCCGGTCTTGCGGGTGGCGATGTGCCGTTCTGCGGGGTTTATGGCGGCCGGTTTTTGAACGGGGCCTTGGTCGGGGTCGCCGCCCATTACTGGAATGGGGTTCTGTTCCTGCAAGACCCCGATGATCCGACCGGCAGTCTCGCCGCCGCCACGGCGGCGGCCTCCGGGCGGGGGGTTGCGGGTCTCTTCGGCCCGTGGGATCAGGTCACCGCCGCCCAGACGGCCCTCGGTTTCAAAGACACGCCGACCCGAACCTGCCATCGGGAAATCCTCTATCGCCTCGCCCTCGATCAGGTGATCGAGCCGCCGCTGCCCACCGTGCCCGCCCATCGGGTAAGACCGATAGAGGCGGGTGATTTTAGCTGGCTCCTCGATCAACAAATGGCCTATTTGGGCGAGGCCCTGGGTCAGATCGACACGCCCGCCACCCGCCATGCGGCCCGAGACGGGTTGGTCATCGCCGAACAGGCGGGGGATCATTTCCTTTTGACCGTGGATGGGGCGCCCGTCGCCATGGCCGCCTTCAATGCCCGCCTGCCGGATATGGTCCAGGTGGGCGGCGTTTTCACCCCCCCGGAAAACCGCAATCGCGGCTACGCGAAGATCACGGTCGCAGGCGCCTTGCTCCACGCCCGCAATCAAGGGGTCGATACCGCGATCCTGTTCACGGATCAGCATAATCATCCGGCCCAACGGGTCTATGAAAGCCTCGGATTTACCGCGATCGGCGATTACGGGATCGTCTTCTTCACGCCCTAAGATCGCGCCGATGGACCGAAGGCCCCCCGGCAAGCCGAGGGCCTTCGGTCCATGCCCCCTTATGGAATGGGATGGGACAAGGCGGTAGCACAGGCTTGCGCCTGATTGGAATATTCCCGCTGTATGTAGTAATAGGTAGTGTTGAGCACGAGAAATGCCATATCGACATTGCATTTATCGGCAATTTCCTGGCCGTCGGCATCGTACCAAGCATTGAGGTCCGGATCGGTCAAGAGTTCGAATAACTCGTGCGATAAGACCGTGTATTGCGAATCTACCCGGAAGGGCGAGCCGTAATTGCAACCCGCAACCCCGGCATAAGGTAAAGCGGCATAGACGATATGGCCGAGATCGCTAGCGTCGAACGACCCATGATAACCGCAGAATTTCGTCGTACTGGGATCGCTCGGCGTGTAGCAGTTGGTCTGTGCGAAATCCATACAGACTGTGACCCCTTCCGGAATAAAGACTGCAACCGCATTATTATATCCGCCACCGAAAACCTGCGCCTTCTGCGAAGCATAGGCCAAGGAGCGAATTTGAAAATCAAAAATCACAGACCGTCTGAAGGACATCGAATATTGAAAACCCGGCCCCGTATCGCCTTCAATATTGTAGATTATATTGAACGGGTTAGGTCCACTCAACACATACTGTTGCATCATATTATAGAGATCGGAATGAGCCAGATCGTAGATGAACTGTCTAATATTGCCCCAATGACTTTCCGGCTGATTGACAAAGACCATATTGAATTGCGTCCCGGTCATGCGCGGGCCGCCATGATCGATCAATTGCCGAACGGATGAACCGGGCGGCACCGGATCGTCAAACTGGTTGATAGATCTTGCCGTCTTTGCTCGCTCCATTTTCTTCAACGGGTCGCTGCCCTTCAGGGCAAAGAATTTCTGAGACGATTGACCGACCGGCGGCATCGTCTTCAACACGATATTCTGCGCCGATTTAGCCATGGCGAGATCGTGATTGGTCACCACCATCGGGCGGGTTTCCGCCAGAGCTGGCTGCGCCAAGACATACGCGAGCGCGACCATCGCCACCCATTGCGCGATTTTGAGCATCTTTATCCCCCCCTCTTATTTTCTTATGTCGGCCGCTTCCACATTACTAAATTAAAACAGCATATCAATAAGAATGATAAATAATTAAATCCCCGATCATAAATAATAAATTTAAAATTACATGATTAAAAAATTTCTCGCATTATTTTAACCTATAGTTAAAATTTTATTTAAATAAAACAAAAAATTTACATATACATAATATATTAAATTATAAATCTATTTTTATTGGTAGGATCGGCCCACAATCGCCCCCGACACCGATCCTACGCGCCCCTCATCCCCGGATCAGGCGATGGATCAGACTATCTTCCAAGGCGCGATAAGAGGCGTCGATCACGTTGGCCGCCACACCCACCGTAGACCAACGATTGCCCGCCCGATCGCGGCTTTCGATCATCACCCGCGTCACGGCACGCGTGCCGTCTTCGGGCGTCAGAATCCTGACCTTGTAATCGCTCAATCGGACCTCGGCCAGGATCGGATAATGGGGGACCAGGGCCTCGCGCAGGGCCGTATCCAGGGCATTGACCGGCCCATCGCCCCGCGCCACCACCAGCACGGGGGCACCGTCGATCTCCACTTCGACCGTGGCCTCGGACACGGTTTCGATCGCACCGTCGGGCCGGATGCGGCGTTCATCGACCACTTGAAATCGATCGAGGCGAAAGGGTGCGGCCGGCATCCGTCCCAAAAGACGCCGCATCGCCAACTCGAAACTGGCGGCCGCCCCGTCATAGGCATAACCGGATGCCTCCTGGTGTTTGACATGGGCCAACAAGACCGCAACCGCGCGATCTTCTGGATCGAGGTGGATCCCCATTTCCCCCAACCGCCACAATAGGGTCGCACGCCCCGCCTGATCGGAAACCAGGATTTGGCGTTCATTGCCGATCACCGCCGGATCGATATGTTCATAGGCCCTGCTGTCGCGCCCCAGGGCGGAAATATGCAATCCCGCCTTATGGGCGAAGGCGGCGCTGCCGACATAAGGGGCATGGCGGTTCGGGGCCCTGTTGAGCCGTTCGTCCACCAACCGCGATAGGGCCGTCAACTGGGCGAGATCTTCCGGTTTCACCCCCGTCTCATAGCCGAGTTTCACCATCAAGGTCGGTAACAGGGTGATGAGATTGGCATTGCCGCAGCGTTCGCCCAGACCGTTCAACGTGCCTTGAACCTGACGGGCACCGGCCCGCACGGCAGCGATGGAATTGGCAACCGCATGCCCCGTATCGTCATGGCAATGGATCCCGATCCGCTCGCCACCGCCCAACAAGGCGCAGGTGTCGCCGACGACCGCCGCGATCTCATGGGGCAGACGACCGCCATTCGTATCGCACAGGACCACCCACCGTGCCCCCGCTGTCACCGCCGCCGCAACACAGGCGCGGCTGAAGGCGGGATCTTCCAGATAGCCATCGAAATAATGTTCGGCATCGACCAAAACCGTGCGCCCCGCCGCCACGAGATGGGCGACCGATTCGGTGATCATGGCCAACGCCTCCGCCTGTTCGATGTCAAGCGCCGTGCGCACATGAAAGGCCGATGTCTTGGCCACGATGCAGACAAGCGGCGTGCCCGTCGCCAGTAGGCTCGCCAAGCCCGGATCGTCAGCGGCGCGCTGCCCCGCCCGGCGGGTCATGCCAAAGGCAGCAAAACGCGCCTGGCGCAACGGGGGTAAATCGGCGAAAAACGCAGAATCCGCAGGGTTTGCGCCGGGCCATCCGGCTTCGATCAAATCGATGCCGAGCCCATCGAGTGCCAAGGCGATCGCCCGCTTGTCGGCCAGAGAGAAATCGACCCCCATGGTTTGGGCCCCATCGCGCAGGGTCGTATCATAGAGCGTGATCCGGGTCATGACTGCACCGCCATCCCACCGACGAGCGCCGTGACCAGAACCCGATCGACGGCAATCTGTTCACGCAACCTTTGCGCGATTGAGGCAATCGCATCCTGGGTGAGATTTCCCACCTGAATCTCGATCAACAACCCGGATTCATCCCCCCATTGGCGCATCTTGACCGCATGGGGCACAAGCCCGCGCTTGGCAAAGGGTTCCAAGAGACGCGGCAAAACCCCAGGATCGTGGGCTGCCCGCACAGCAAAGCAGGCCATGCCGTCAGAAAAGGGAGTTGAGACAGGAAATTTTGTGTGAGACGAGACAACAGACATTATCAGACCTCTTAACGGCAAAAAAACAACCAATCATGACCCGACCCTTGAAGAGGGTCGGGAGCATAATTCGCGTGCCGTTTCTGGCGAGGTCCCGATCTGTCACCATGGCTTGATGCTAACACCCGTTTTTGCAGCGCGTCAAATCGATTGCCATGCATAGACAGCACACCTGTTGTCCATTGATGCATCCCAGCCGAAACACCCTCCGATCCGAGCCGTCTCTACAATCAGGGGCATACATCATATTCCGCCCGTTTTGTCGCCCATTGCCTCAGACGGGTTGCATTCTTTATGATTACGGCACACACTTCAGCCTAAAGGGAAAAGAGCCGATCCTCATCCCGATCCGCCGACATCGCCCCCGCATCGCCAGGGGCGGCGTGCGGCGGTGCTGGATGGCCCGTCGCTCGCAGGGATAAAGGGACTATGAACGCACAAACCGGCACGGATCGACCCCGCGCGCGCGTGACGCAGCACGAGTTGGATGCGATCATGGATCGCCACGCACTCTATATTGCCAATCGCAACGGCGGTCAGCGCGCCATTCTCCAATATCGCGATTTGACGGGCCTGACATTGGCTGGGCGAAACCTGCGGGATATTGACCTCACCGGCAGCTATCTCTGTCACTGCCATTGCGCCGATGCGATCTTTCAATCCGCCATCATGCAATCCTGCGACTTCACCGGCAGCGATTTGCGCAAAACCCTGCTCGAACGGGCGGATCTGCGCGGGGCCTGTCTGCGCGGGGCCAATCTCAGCGGCGCCAATATGTTCGATGTCGATCTGCGCCCGGCCGGTCTCGTGCAGCGCTATCGCAACGGCGAATTGGAGGCGATCGAAACCGAACGGAACGCCGATCTGGGCGGTGCCAATTTCAGCGGGACGAATCTGACCCAGGCGCGTCTTACCGGGGCCCTTGCCCACCATACCGATTTCACCGACGCGGTGATGCGCGACGTCAAACTCATCCGGGTCGATCTCAGAGGGGCCATTCTGAAAAACGCCGATCTGTCGCGTGCCGATCTCACCAGTGCCGATCTCAGAGGGGCGAATTTCACCCAGGCCATTCTGATCGATACGATCATGGATTATGTCGAAGATGCCGAGGCGGATTTTACCGGCACATTGACCCGTGCCCCGTCGGGCATTGCGTTCGACGATCTCCATCCCCCCTTCGATACGCGCTACCGGCTGCATGAATTGCTCTTGACCGCCCATGATGGCGGCGATGGGGAATTGGCAGATCTAAGCGGGGTCGATTTGCGTCCGGCCAAAAGCTTGGCCGGTGCCTATCTTGGGGCCTTGAACGCGCCGATGGCCACATTGGCCGGGATGGATCTGCGCCATGCCCGCCTGCAACGGGCCAATCTCGAAGGGGCCGATTTGCGCGATTGCCTGTTGGGCGGTGCCGATCTCAGGGGGGCCATCCTCAAGAATGCTCGGCTCGACCGGGCCAATCTCAGCATGGCGCTCATCGGGCCGCTTCCCCTGATCAGCAGTCCGCCCCTTGCCGCCAACCTATCGGGGGTACAAGCACGCTTTGCCGATTTTACCGGCACCGATCTTAGATACGCCAATCTACGCGATGCCGACCTTACCGGCGCACGCCTTGTCGGCGCCCGGCTCGATCAAGCCGATATGACGGATGCCTGTATGAAAAACACCGTCGGTATGCCTGATATTGACCCCTGATCCTCTTTTGTCGAATTAGTCTTTTCCAGAACCAAGACTCGTGACAGTCTTGCGCAAGATGTGCATTTTTATTCTGTTTATTGCGCAACCTACCGCCAATCTGGAAAGATTATCGTGATGTCCACAACCGAATTCCACCGCATCCGCCGCCTGCCGCCTTATGTGTTCGCCGAAGTCAATCGACTGAAGGCCGCCGCGCGCGCCGCCGGTCGCGATGTGATCGATTTCGGTATGGGCAATCCCGATATGCCGTCGCCCCCCCATGTGGTGCAAAAACTGATCGAAACGGTCCAGGATCCGCGCACGCACCGCTATTCAAACAGCAAGGGTATTCCAGGCTTGCGCAAGGCGATTGCAGCCTATTATGCCCGCCGTTTTCGGGTCGAACTCGATCCCGAAACCGAAATTATCGTGACCTTGGGCTCGAAGGAGGGGTTGGCCAATCTTGCCCAAGCAATTACCAGTCCGGGCGATGTGGTCCTGGTGCCCAATCCCAGTTATCCGATCCATGCGTTCGGCTTTGTGATTGCCGGGGCCGCGATCCGCCATATTCCCCCCTGTCCGCCCGACCAATTCGTCAAGGCGGTCGAACATGCCTACCGCCATTCCGTTCCGGCCCCGATCGCCCTCATCGTCAATTACCCCTCGAACCCGACGGCGGAGCTGCGCGATCTCGACTGGTATGGCGAGGTCGTCGCCTTCGCGCGCAGTCGCAACCTCTATGTCCTGTCGGATCTTGCCTATAGCGAGATTTATTTCGGCGACCAGGTTCCGCCATCGATTCTGGAAATTCCGGGTGCCCGCGAGACCTGCGTCGAATTCGGCAGTCTCAGCAAGACCTACTCCATGCCGGGCTGGCGCATCGGCTATGCGGTCGGTTGCAAACGCTTGATCGCCGCTCTGGGCCGGGTGAAATCCTATCTGGATTACGGGGCCTTCACCCCGATACAGGTCGCCGCCATCGCCGCCCTCAACGGACCGCAGGACTGCGTCGATCAAATGCGGGCAACTTATAAACGCCGCCGGGATGTGTTGATCGAGGGGCTACACCAGGCCGGCTGGCCCGTTCCCGCCCCCGAAGCCTCCATGTTTGCCTGGGCCCCCCTGCCTGAACAATACCGGCATCTCGGCAGTCTCGACTTTTCCAAGCACCTCTTGGAACAGGCCAATGTTGCGGTTGCCCCCGGCATCGGCTTTGGCGAACATGGCGATGGCCATGTGCGTCTCGGCCTCGTCGAAAATACCGATCGCATCCGTCAGGCCGTGCGCAACATCAAGCTAATGCTTGCATGACGGATGCCAACGGCTATCGCCCCTGACCACTCCAGGGCAGGGTCATGGTGACGCACGTTCCGCTCACACCGTCGCTTTCGATCTCCAAGGTGCCGTGATGATCTGCGACGATGACTTGACGGGCAATCACAAGCCCAAGGCCAATCCCAGTTCCCTCGGGCTTGGTCGTGAAAAAGGGCGTAAAAAGTGCCGACTTCACCGTGTTTGCAATCCCGGTCCCATTATCCAGGATGCGAACCAAGGCATAGTCAGGGTGCGCACTCGTTTCGATCGAGACCCGTCCGACATAGGACGACTTCGCGAGTTTGGCCTGTCGCTGTCGGGCGATCACCGCCTCGAACGCATTATTGAGGAGATTTAAAAAGGCCCGACTGATCGAATCGGCCCGCAGCGTGATGCGGTCGATCGCGGGATCGGTTTTTACTTCCGAAATCACTTCCAAGGCGGGTTCGATTGCCCGCGCGCCATGCCAGGCGAGACCGAACACTTCATCGACCAAGGCATTGAGATCGGTTGCACGCCAATCGTTATTGCCGCGCAAATGGCGCAAGACCCCCCGCACGATACTATCAGCCCGCGTGCCATGCTCGCGGATTTTCTCGATATTGGCGGCCAACGTCTCGATTACATCCATGAAATCGCGCGAATCGGGTTCGGCGGCGAATTCTCGAAGATCCTGCAATTGATCCAAGCACAAGAGGGCGAAATTATTGACGAAGTTCAGGGGATTTTTGATTTCATGGGCGATACCGCCCTGAATGCGCCCCAATGAGACAAGCCGGTCGCAATGATAAAGCGTGGCATGGGCCTTGGCGAGGGCGGCCTTGACCGCAACCGCCTCCCCGTTCGCCTGCGTCATCCACCGCAACTCGACCGCCTCGAAACCGTCGAACAGGATCTTTTCAGCGGCAAGATCGATCATCACGGTGCCGTCCGCCTTGACCCAAAGGGTCGGACGCACGACCCCATCCAAGGCTTCGGGAATGGGTAACCCCGGCACATGATCGCGGGCCAAAACGTCCGAGACATCGGCGGCTCCGATGAGATCGGCAAACCATCGATTGCAGGCAAGCGGCCGACCGTCGCAATGAACCAAGACGGCAATATCCAGACGATCGAGCACGCGCTCGGCCCAGACGGTGCGCGCGGATCGGTTCGTCTGTCCCTCGCCAAGGTCAAGAGCCGTATCGCTCATGGCATTCCCCCCGCCCACCTAAAACCCGCCGATGCGGCATGGCGCAACCCAGAAGACAGGCTGAGACCCACCGCGACACCCGGATGATAGACTTCCCGAAGATGCCCCTGGATGCAATCCCAAAGATCAGGGGCGCGTCGGTTTACAGGTCGGCGGAAACGACCAATCACCCGGCACGTCGTCGAATGTCCCCCCCGGATTGAGCGCCGCCTGATAGGCCCGCACGCCGGGCGACCATTGGCTTTTGATGAACGCCAAGATCGCGTCGATTTCCGCATCGCTGAGCGTGTCTTTAAAGGCGGGCATGTCACTGACATAATCGGCCGGGGCCGAGGCGGCCCGGCCCGTTTTGATCATCGCGATCAATTCCGCGTCGCTATGTTCCCACGTATGCCCCGTCTCGTCATGGGGTGGGGCCGGCAGGCGTCCCGTACTATTGACGCGGTCCCAATTGGGTTGCCCTTCAAGCCGAACGCCGTGGCAGGATGCACAAGTCTTGGCATAAAGGATGGCCCCCGGACTGCTGGGCGGCCCGGCCGTCTGGGCTGCGGCTCCAACCGGCAGGGCGCAGACCATCATCAGGGCCAGCAGGATCTGGGCTCGCACAGAAATCCCGCCCCTCACGGAATCCGCTGCATCATGGTTTCGGCAATCTTCTCTGGGGGGTTTTCATGGGTGAAAACCTTGATAAAGGCCCCCGTATCGCTCATCAGATAGATGATCGAGCTATGGGCCATCTCGTACCCATCGCCATTGTCATGAGGTTCCTTTTTGGCATAGACCCGAAAGGCCTTTTCCGCCGCAGTAAGGGCGGCCTGATCGCCGGTCAAGGCGATGAAATCGTCCCCGAACGCCTTGACGTAATCCTTCAACACGGCACCCGTATCCCGTTCCGGATCGATGGTGATGAAGATCGGCTGAACCTTGGCCCGTTTATCGCCGATCTTGTCCAAGGCAAGCGCCATATCATTCAAGGCCGTGGGACAGGCATCGGGGCAGTTCGTATAGCCGAAATAAATCAGCATCCATTTGCCCTTGAAATCCTGATCCGTTACGGGCTTGCCGTCCGCGTCGATGAGGGCGAAGGGTCCGCCGACCGATGGGGTTGATGGCGGTGATGGGGCAACCTCGCCCGGCGGTTTCGTCGGGGCAGGCAACGCTGGCGACGGCACCGGAGACGATGCTGGGGCCGTCAGTGTCCCGGCCGTGCTCGAAGCGGGGGCGTCGGGCGACGCCTTCATCATACCGAGATCGGCCTCGTCGGTAAAATGCCCATATGCCAGAAGGCCGAGACCGGCGGTCAAAGAAACCGCCAGTCCCGCCACAAGGCCAAATCGCCGCGTTGTCACAGGTTCAATGTCCTTTATGTTCGCCGCTCGGCGCTGCATCATGATCGTGGCCCATCGAATGGCCTTCATGCATGCCACCGCCCCCGGCCGCCTTGGCTCCGACGGAACCGACAGTCACCTTGGTTTCGACCATACCGCCATGCTCGAGGATCACGGTCAACGGAAAGTCCGCGCCTTCGATCAATTTCTGTTTTAGACCGATCAGCATCACGTGAAAGCCACCCGGCTCGAACGTGACCGCTTGCCCGTGCGCAAGCGGCACGGATGCAACCGGTCGCATGGACATAATCCCATTATCCATCCGATGTTCATGGATTTCCACCTTTTCCGCAATAGGTGAAGAGGCGGCGATGATTTTATCGTCCAACGAACTGGTAATCGTAAAATAGGCGGCCCCGTTTTTCACGGCCCCCGCCGTCGCGCGGGCAAAGGCCCCTTTGATTTCGACCACACCCTCAGGATATGCGATGCCATGGGCGGGCATGGCACCCTTATCCGGCACCGCCGCACCCGACGGCTGTTGGGCATAGGCCCCAAGGGTGGTCAAGAGAAAAACCAAGGCCGTCGCGGCCAGCAAACTTACGCGCAATAATAACATCGTCATTCTTTCAAACGGGATGGCGACCGGTCCCTTCGCAAGGGGGTACGGCCTGCACAGCCATGTCACGCGGACCGCATGATCGGTTCGAACAGAAAAATCTGACCCCACGATCATCCGGCAACATCAACACCCTCATGTCTGTCGTTCGTCCCGATCGACGTCAGACGGACAGTTCGGATCGTCTTGTCGACAGTAATCGGGCATGGCGGCCCGCGCGGCCCCAGGGTCGGCGCGTGAACAGGGGGAAGCCCCGGATCGATCGCCGCCCTCGCAGTCCGGATTGCCGCCGTAAAAACCGGCGGTGCCCACGCGGTATCAACGGGGGATGCGCCCAAAGACGGCACGCAGCAACCGCTCACGCAGAGATCGCACGGATGCCCCGCATCCCGTTCTTGGGATTTCGATTTCGATTGAGCGTTAGGAATGCAGAGGGCAAGGCCGAATAAGCCTTCCTCAAGGGGAGCGACCCCGTTGGCGCGCATCGCCAACGGGCCGTGTCCAGCCCAACTTTCGAGCGGCAATAAAGACAGGGCCAGAATCAACAGAGCGGTCACGAGGCGACGCACCGGATCGCCCCCGGTCCATCGCCTGATACCCGTTCCAAACCCGGACAACCGGTCTTTCATCGCAGATCGTTTCGACGCAAACCCCATGGCACCAGTCTATCCGGCGTTTTCCCAAAGACCATGCGCCACGATGTCACTGAATCACGGCACGAATACGGCGCACACCGGCCGATGAGGATTGTTCCTTGGCGATTTTGAAGCGACCGATATCGATCGTATTCTGCACATGGGGGCCACCGCACAATTCCATGGACAAATCGCCGATCGAATAAACCGTGACGTTATGGTCGTATTTATCGTTGAACAGGCCGATCGCCCCCTTGGCCTGGGCATCGGCAAGGCTCATGGCCTCGTTCGTAACCGGCAAGGCGGCATCGATCGCGTTTTGAACCCAGGCCTCGACCGCCGCAATTTCTTCCTTGGTCATCGCGGCCGGGTGAGAAAAGTCGAAGCGCAGGCGTTCGCGGGTAATGTTGGAGCCCTTTTGGAACACATGATGGCCCAAAACGGCGCGCAAGCCCGCATGCAACAAGTGGGTTGCCGTATGATAGCGCACGGATTCTTCGGAATCGTCGGCAAGACCGCTCTTGGCTGCCTCGGTCTTGGACGCCGCGCGATGTTCGTCGAACCGGCGTTCATAGCCCGCCATATCCACGACCAATCCCTGTTCCGTCGACAGTTCCTGGGTGAATTCGATCGGAAACCCATAGGTGTCATAGAGTTTGAAGGCAACCTCGCCCGGCAGAACCGTGGCACCCGCAGCCTTCAAGACCGCGATTTCCTGACCCAAAAGCTTGATACCGATCTTGAGTGCCTGCTCGAACCGCTTCAATTCGAGGGTCAATTCATGATCGATCTTGTCGGCATGCGTGTCGAGTTCGGGATAGGCCTTGGCGAACATCGCGATCACGGTGCGGTTGATTGCAACCCAATCGCTGCCCTTGACCTTGAGAATGTCGCAGAACCGAATGGCACGGCGGATGAGCCGACGCAGGACGTAACCGGCCCCCTGGTTGGACGGCGTCACCCCCCGCTCGTCCCCGATGATGAAGACGGCCGTCCGCAAATGATCGGCCGTCACCCGAAGGGCGCGCAGCAAGGCCGGATCGGCGTGGATAGCCTCGGCGGTGTAGTCGGATTTTTCGATGATCGCCGTCAGAATCGGCAAGAACGAACTGGTATCATAGGCGGATTGGGTACCGTTCAGGACCGCCAAGGTCCGTTCCAAACCCATGCCCGTATCGACGTTGCGCTTGGGCAGATCCAGCAACTGGCCGTTATGGCGATTGAACGCCATGAACACGTTATTCCAGATCTCGACCCACCGATTGCACGGGCAGCCGGGTTTGCACGCCGCCCCCTGATCGCAGGCGACGCCCGCCTTCGTATCGTAGAAAATTTCCGTATCGGGGCCGCACGGGCCTTCGTCACCCGTCGCCCACCAATTATCCTCGATCCCAAGAAAGGCGATCCGCGCATCCGGCACCCCAAGCCCGCGCCAAATCGCGTAAGACACCTCGTCCCGCTCGACGCCGTTGCCGCCGCCGAAACAGCTAACCGCAATGCGTTCCTTGGGAATAGCGAGCCAATCGGGGCTGGTCAGAAATTCCCAGCTCCACTTGATCGAGTCTTCCTTGAAATAATCGCCGAGCGACCAATTGCCCAACATTTCGAAAAAAGTCAGATGGGTCGCATCGCCCACCTCTTCGATATCGTTGGTGCGAATGCATTTTTGCACATCGACGAGCCGCACCCCTGCCGGATGCGGTTGGCCCATCAGATAGGGCACCAATGGATGCATGCCGGCGGTCGTGAACAGAACGCTCGGATCGTTATCGGGAATGACCGAGGCGCTCGGGATGACGGCATGCCCGCGCTCGGCGAAGAACTTGAGGAAAAGAGACCGCAAACGGTCGCCATCGATCTTCAGCATACCGGTTTCCAAGACGAGCACCCCTATCAGCCACGCGTTGCACAAGACAGTTGGATCAGAAATTGGTCCGTCCCGCCCCTGCTGTCAAACCCTTCTTCAGGCAGGGCGGCTATTCCCCCCGGTTTTTTTAGAGGCGTCCGGTAAAAACCAGGGGGAACCTGAGGTCGGTCAGCGGCTGAGGTGAGCGCGCACCCCCGCCCCATAGGCGGGATCGACCGCATCGAACAGGGCCAATTGCCGTGCCACGATCCCATCCGGCACCCCTTGCATCGCGCCTGCGATGGCCGCGAACAAGCGGGCGCGCTGGTTTTGGTCGAACAGGGCAAAGAGTGCGCGGGGTTGGCTTACATCGTCGGTGGCGTGCCGGTGATCGTAGCGATCGGCAGCCCCCGCCAGGACGAAGCCGGGTTCGCGGTATGCGGCATCCTCGACCGGGCCGCCCAGACTGTTCGGTTCGTAATAAGCATCGCTGCGCCCCGGTTGATCGAACCGCATCGCCCCATCCTTGTGATAATGATGCACGGGACAGCGCGGCCGATTGACGGGCAGGGCCTCGTAATGCGTACCGATGCGATGGCGATGGGCGTCGGCATAGGCAAACAGACGCCCCTGCAGAACTTTGTCCGGCGAAAAGCCGATGCCCGGCACGATGTTGGTCGGGCTGAAACTCGCCTGTTCAACCTCGGCAAAGTAATTGTCCGGATTCCGGTTCAATTCCAGGATTCCAACCTCGATCAGGGGAAAATCCTTGTGCGGCCATACTTTGGTGAGATCGAACGGATTGAAGGCAAGCGCATCTGCTTGCGCCTCGGTCATGACCTGAATCATGAGACGCCATTGGGGATAATCGCCCCGTTCGATCGCCGTAAAGAGGTCGCGCTGGGCACTTTCCCGATCGCGCCCAATGACGCGGGCTGCCTCCTCATCGGTCCAGGTCTTGTGGCCTTGGCATGATTTGAAATGGAATTTCACCCAAACCCGTTCGCCCGCCCGGTTGATCAGCGCAAATGTGTGCGAGCCATAGCCGTTCATGAACCGATAGCCCTGGGGCAAGCCGCGATCGGAAAACAAGATCGTCACTTGATGCAGGGATTCAGGTGATAGCGACCAAAAATCCCACATGGCCGTGCTAGAGCGCAGGTTGGAGACGGGATGGCGCTTTTGTGTGCGAATGAAATCTGGAAACTTCATCGGATCGCGGATGAAGAAGACGGGCGTATTATTGCCGACCAGATCCCAATTACCCTCTTTCGTATAGAATTTCACGGCAAAACCGCGCACGTCGCGCTCGGCATCGGCGGCACCGGCTTCGCCCGCCACCGTGGAAAATCGCAGCAAAACCTCGGTCTTCGCCCCGATCGTTTGGAACAGATCCGCCTTGGTATAGCGGGTAATGTCACCCGTCACGGTAAAGGTACCGTAGGCGGCTGACCCTTTCGCATGCACCACCCGTTCAGGAATACGTTCCCGGTTCTGATGGGCCAATTTTTCGATCAAATGATAATCCTGCAACAACAACGGGCCGCGCGGACCGGCACTGAGGGAATTTTGATTGTCACCGACAGGCGCACCGGCAGTCGTGGTCAAGGTTGGGCGGGTCATCGGGCGATCTCCTCTTGTTTGGCATCGGACGAGCGGGCGGCCCATAGGGGGAAATCCGCCAATAAACTGAAGAGCATGATTGCCTTCTCCATGCCTGGATTTATGGGGGGGGTGGTGGATTCGTTTCGGTGAACCCACTATGGTGCAAAAATTTAATTTGATAAAATCGATTATATCTTTATTATCAATAGATATTATCTATTATAAAAGACCGCCGATGACCCTGCGCGACTTTCTTTACGCCGTCACCCTGGCCGAAACCGGCAAGTTCAATCTGGCAGCCCTGCACTGTCATGTCAGTCAACCGACCCTGAGCGCCCAGATCGCCAAACTCGAAGATGATCTCGGCGTGCAACTCTTTGAACGAGGGCCGCGCCACGCCACCGTCACCCTGCCGGGCCGCGCCCTCATCGATCAGATGCAGGTGATTCTGGCAGAGGTGCAAACCCTGAAACAATTGGCACGGACCGTGATCGATCCACTTGACGGGCCGTTCTTCTTAGGGGCGATCCCGACCATCGGCCCCTATCTCATCCCACGCCTCTTGCCCATCCTGCGCGCACGGTTCGGCAGGCTCAAACTGACCTTGATTGAAGAACGCACCGATGGGTTGCTGGCGCGGCTTCGGGCCGGAACGCTGGATGCGGCCCTCGTCTCGCCGCCGATCGAGATGGATGATCTGACGGGCATCACCATCCACTGCGAAGACATTCTCTTGGCAGTACCAGATCGACACCGTCTGGCCGAACAGACGCGGATCAGCCCAGCGGATCTTGGCGACGAAACCCTGTTGATGTTGGAAGAAGGCCATTGTCTGCGGGCACAAAGCCTGGGTTTTTGCCGGGCGGCAGGCTTGGCCGCAGGCACCCATTTTCAAGCGACCAGTCTTGAAACCTTGCGCCAGATGGTGATGGCAGGGCTTGGTCCCGCCCTGTTGCCCGCGATGGCGACGACGGGGCCCTTCGGCCCCTCGCCCCTGATCCGGTATCGTCCCTTTGCTGATCCCGTGCCCCAGCGGGAGATTCTGTTGGTCTGGCGCAAACGGTTTCCACGCGGCGACGCGCTTGCGGCCTTAGGTCGGCTGATGACAGATCATCTGGCGCAACAGGCGACCGTCAGTCCCGCATGATGAGACACAGCACGGCCGGCACGGTGCCGGTATTGCGGTATTCATGGTCCATCCCCGGATGACATAAAAGCCGATCGCCCCGGCCGAGCGACCATGTCTCGCACCCATCGAACACACTGACCGTGCCCGTGATCACGGTGATCGATTCGACCGTACCGATGGGCCAATCCGCCAGGGTTTCGCGATGGCCGGGGGCCAATTCGAGCGCGTAATAACCAAGCCCGCCGTCACTGTCCGCCGCCCCATCGCCCACACTGTCCTGCGTGAACGGGGCAGCGACGGCAACCTCTCCATCCCATCCGTCGGGGCAGGGCTGAAACAAATAGGACATGGCTTCCTCGGTCTCGCTGATACCGAGCCATAATCCATTATAACAGACATGCTGTCAAGCTAACAGATATCGATCAAATTTCCCGGTAGAGCAACAGGGAAAGCCCGACGATGATGAAACAGACCGGCCATACCAAGCCTGCGATCTTGCTGCCCGGCGGCTCCAGGCGAATTTCAAGCCACCGCGCCCACCCACCGGCAATCCCCGCTAAAGCCAGCGGCGTATGGGTCAGTTCGATCAACAATTGATCCTTCACATTGGCGATCGCATGGCTATGGGTCAAAAGCCCCGCCCCGCCAAGGGCCGTAACCAATGGAAAGACCAAGGCATACCGGCTTTTGGCAAGTGCTGGCACCGTGCGCACGCGCCATTCGAAAATCCCGAACAGCACGGTCAAGAACACGAAGAAACGATGTTGAATGACCTCGACATCGCGCAGGCTCTCAAAGAACCCGATCTCGCCCATCGGCCACACTTCAGGATCCGACCGCAGAAACAAAAAGGCTGCCAATCCAAGAAACAGCAGCGGCCAATGCCGGGCTGCCCGCAATCCCGCCGCCTGCAGCAAGGCCAAGATGCCGATGGCGATGACGAAAAGGCCGGACCAATGATGATTATATTCGGACCAGCGAATATCGTTGATGTTGCGGGGCGGCAGATCGCCTGCACCCGGAATGAAGGCGGCGACCGGCTTTGCCGCGCGGGCTGCGGCCTCGCGATCCAACTGTTCCTGCAAGGCCGGAATGGCGAGATCGGCATGATCGGGCGACGATAGGGTCGGCCATGCGGGCGTGTTGCGCTCGACGATTTCCGACCAGCTCACCCGATCGAGGGTAAGATCGATGGCAGGCGGCACGGATGTGAGAGAGGCGGCGGCAAAAAAGAGGGTAAAGCCCACACCGACTTCGACCTCGGCAAAGCGTTTCAAGCGATTGACCGACACGGTCGGATCCTTGAACAGCCGTTCGATCAGCAGGAAATTCATCCCGCCAAGCCCAAGCAAGCCCAAGAACATGCCAAGCTTGGCCCCGGCCATCACACCGTAGGCCGTGCCGTAAAACCCTGGAAAATCATGAATATAAAAGAGACTGAGCCCCGTTGCGGACACGAGGATGCACATCACCCCCGCCATCGAGATTTGGGAGAACCGCTTGCCGACCCGGCGTGTGGCAATCCCGTCGCTGCACAGATTGAGGGCGGCGATGAAAACGGGAATGCCGCCGATCCACAAGGCGGCCCCCAATTGATGCAGATAACTGATCGCCAATAATGGCAGACTATCCTCAAGACGGGCGGCGGCATGGGTCGTCGCGGTTCCGGCGGCCAGCATCAAGCCGGCCAAGCCTAACAAGATCCAGGGCGAGGCCCGATCGGCAGGCGATCTCACCAGTCGGATCAGGATCAGGCATCCGATCACCTTCGCCACCCCCGCCAGGGCAAAATTCGCCCCCATGGCCTCGATGAACCCGCTATCGACCGTCGCCATCAGCACGGCGACCTGCATGAGGACGGTGGTCGCCTCGGCCGCAATCAAGCCGACTGCAGACCAAAGGATCATCCTTAAGGTTTTGTGCTTGATTTCCCGACCGATCGATCCGAGTTCGGCGGCAAAGGGCCGTGCCAGCAGGATCAGGAAAAACACCCCACCAAGCGCCATGGATTGGGCAACGATCACGAGCCCATGCAGAATAATCGATAAATAGCCAAACAAATCAATCAGCAGCGCCATAATCCCGGTACCCTTATCGTGCGGTCACAGTAAAAGGCACATCGCCCCGCGTAATATGACCATCCACCGCCAAAACTTGCCAGCGAATGACGTACGCCCCCGGTTCCAAGGTCAGTTCCGCATCGATTTTATCTTCGGCCGGGGTTTGGATGATCGCGACGGGGGTTTGGGTGCGCGGCGTCGGATCATCGGGGCTTTTCGTCAATAACAACAGGCGCGAGCGGATTTTGTCGATCCGGCTGTTATAACGCAGATGCAAGGCAACGTGCGGCCCCGTCACCGTCGAACCGATGGCCGGCACACCCTCCAACAGGATGGCATGGGCCGAGGCGGATTGAACCGGATAGGCGGCCACCAACAAAAGACAGAACCCAAGAAGGCGTGTCCGCTTATACCATGCCATGCCTATCCTCCTTTACCCAAAACCCGGACGATACCGCCCATCCTGCGTGAGAGGGCATTTACCCCACCCCACCCTTTAAGTCCACCCTATGCGGTGATATGTCTGACCTCCGGGCGGGGATCCTCTTTGGAAACCTCGGAATAACCGTGCATCCGCTCCTGTTTTTGATCAGACTGACAAGCCTCACTTGCCGGGTTATGGACCAAGGAACGACACTATGTCCCATCGGGCTTACCGATTCTATCTGCCCGCCTTGCTGCGCTCGCGGCCGCGCCTTTTTACCGCAATGGCGGCTGGGATCATCGGATTTGCCGTGCTGCCCGCCAGCTTGTCCCTGTCGATCCGAGGACTGATCGGTTGGGATATCCTGGTCGCACTCTATTTGTCCCTGGCCTTTACGATGATGAGCCGGGGCAGTAAGGGGCATATCCGGCACCGGGCGCAGCAGGAACAAACCGGCCGTTTCTTCGTGCTGGGCACGATCACCGCCGCTGCAAGCGCCAGTCTCTTGGCGATTTTCAAGATCCTCGGCGGTTTGAAGGATATGCCCGAAGTTACGGTCAATCTTCATCTGGCCTTGGCTTGTTTTACCGTCATTTCGTCCTGGCTCTTGGTGCAAACCCTGTTTGCGCAGATTTATGCCCATGAATATTATCGGGAACCGGATCAGGACGGTGTCGTCTACCCGCTCAATTTTCCTGATGATGAAGAACCCGATTATTGGGATTTTCTCTATTTTGCCACCATCATCGGTATGACATCTCAAGTCTCCGATGTCGCCATTCGCGGCCGACTGGTGAGACGGATCGCTACGGCCCATGGCATTTTGAGTTTTTTCTTCAATACGGGCATCTTGGCCCTCGCCATCAATATTGCGGCGAGCCTGTTGTAGCATGAAAAAACCGTCATTCCGGTTTCCCGGAATGACGGTCTTCAAACCAACCAAACGCTCTAATCAGATCAGGCGTTGCTGATCGATACAGCTTCACGGCCCTTCGGCGTATCGACCGTCTTGATCGAGACGGCTTGGCCTTCGGACAAATCGGTAAAGCCCGCGCGGTTCAAGACGGAAACGTGCACGAACACGTCCTTGCCGCCATCACCAACCGACACAAACCCAAAGCCTTTTTCGGCATTGTACCACTTCACCGTGCCTTGAAGCTCGACTGCGCGGGACAAATCGGGTTCCGGACGACCGAAACCACCGGCACCGCCCGGACCACCGAAGCCCGGACGCGGACGGGCACGCGGCGCTTCGGCGACGGCGGTGCTTTCGTCAACTTCGAGAACGTTGGTGATCTGCGGACCTTTTTGGCCTTGGCCAATCTGAACCTTCAGTGTGGCACCGGAAGAAACGGCCTGATGGCCAGCTGCTTCGAGAACACTGACATGCAAGAACGCATCGCCTGAGCCGTCCGACAATTCGACGAACCCGAAACCTTTGTCAGTCTTGTACCATTTTACCGTGCCGGTGATCACCGGACCCGACGGGGCGGCTTGTTGGCCACCGAAGGAATGTCTCGGTTGACCAGCAGATTGCCGTGAACCATAGGGTGACGGCGCGTAGTCGTCGTCGAAGCCACGGTGACGCGGCGGGCGGAAATCGTCGTTGTAACGGCTCATTCGTCTAACTCTCCGATGGCAGCCTTCCGCTGCCAGTTTTTACCTCTGGAGAGAATGCCTGGAACTGCGGCGACAAACCAGTGCATTGTTTAGAAATCTGCTGCCCAAACGAAATTTGGTGAATTTTTTTGCAGTTTAGGCGCGATCTGACGGCCCCGCCCTGCACATCGTTCGGTTCAAAGCGCCCGTCAGCGCCGACGGGACGGCGTTTTTGTCACAAAAATGTGATAATTGTACGAATCCAATCAACAGACCGCCAGGACGCGCCGCGCGAATCGCAGATCCACGATGAAGGTACGCGCTAAAGGCGAATGATTCACGCAATCGACGGACTGAACGACATTTATCGTAAAATCTGGGAATTTTTGTGGCAGAGAATTGATTTTGCAATTTTCTACGGCCATGGCGAAAAACGGCTAACCGAAGGTCTAGCCCGGCAACCACAACCAAACAGAGGCAAAGAAAGGGCAAAAACAGGCACCATAGTCGCCAGAGACGCAGAAAAAGGCCCCGATCAGACGCATGCGCGCCTTGCACGGGGCCTTTTCCATCAAGCCGTCAACCGAATGACGGTGCTCTGCTGCTTAGTGCTTCATTTCGCCTTTGGCTTCGCCTTCCATTTTGTCATGCTTCATCTTGTCGCCATGATGCATGCCTTCATGCATCGCCTTGCCGCCATGGTTGCTGACCTGGCCGCGCAATTCACCGCCCGGATTGGCGGCGGTATGAAGGTTGAAATAGACCTTGCCTTCAAGCAGAGCCTTGCCTTGTTCCGGGGTCAGGGTGAAAGAACCGATGAGCGGGCTTGCATAGGGGGCCGACTTGATCGGAACGATCACATCGCCCTTTTCGCCGACAGCGGCCGGTCCATGGAAATGGGCGGCCGTCGCATCACCGGAAAGGCCGCTGAACTCGATATGGTACTTCACGTTTTGGGTCTTGTCGTCATAGACGACCGTCCCATGGCCCTTACCGTCGGCTGTGACGGCCGGGACTTCTTGCTTCGCACTGAGAACGAAGCTGATCTTGTGTTCCTTGGCTTCGGCACCGGAAACCAACAGGAAAGCGGCGGCGGCCGTCGCGAACAGCCCAGCAGAAAAACGCAGTGTCATCATTAAATTCCTTCGGATTTTGAAGAGACGCCTTGACCATGACCGCATGGTAAGAACGGCATGGCAGGGACGGGGG
>DAISJD010000015.1:0-39731 GCA_036821645.1 Aliidongia sp. | reverse complement strand
TCCCCTGGCCTCGCCTCATTCTATCGACCTTCCTTGCGGTTGGGGTGATCTTGTGCGTTTTTGCCGGGCTGGTCCTGGTCGGTGCGCTCGATTTTTGGTGGGCGCTCGGCGCTGCGCTCATCATCGTCCTGGTTCAAGCACTCGTCGTGCGCAATTTTCTGAATGGGGTGGAAATGGTCGCCGCTGCTGTCGATGCGGTCATTGCCGATCTCGAAGGGCCCGTGCCGATCGTTCGCAGTTCAAGCCCCATGGTCAACGAATTGTGGCTCGGCATCCTGCGCCTCAACCGCGCCTATCGCCAGCGTGTGCGGCGGCTTGAATCGGCGCTGGCCGGATCCGATCACGTCCTCGATGCTCTGCCAGAACCGATTCTGCTGTTGAATCAACAGCGTGAAACCGTGCGCATGAACGAGGCCGCCCATCAATTGTTCGGCCGCGAGGCTTTGGGCCGCGATCTCGCCGTGGCCGTGCGCAATCCAAGCCTGCTCAATGCCGCCGATGCGGCCCTGCGCAGCGGCGAGACCCGCATCATCGATTTCGATATGACCCTGTCGGTCGATCAACATCTGCGCGCCCATCTTCAGGCGCTCACCGACCATCCGGAGGCCGGTTACGCCCTGTTGCTGAGCTTCACCAACCTTACCTCGTTGAAACGCGCGGAACAGATGCGGGCCGATTTCGTCGCCAATGCAAGCCACGAGATCAAAACCCCCTTGGCCAGTCTGTTGGGCTTCATCGAGACGATTCAGGGACCCGCCGCCGACGACCCCGAAGCGCAGACCCGGTTCTTGACCATCATGCACCAACAGGCGACGCGCATGAGCCGCCTCGTCGACGATTTGCTGTCCCTTTCCAGAATCGAACTGAACGAGCACCTGCCCCCGACCGCCCATGTCCAGGCTGTGCCGATTCTGACCGCCGTCCTGCAAGGGTTGGAATTGCGCGCCAAGACGCGCAATATCAGCTTCGCCTTGGATATCGACGGCCCGCTGCCGCCCGTCATTGCCGATCCCGACGAATTGATGCAGGTCCTGCAAAACCTGCTCGACAATGCGATCAAATATGCGCGCAAGGATACACGCGTCACGGTCGCAATCAAGCCATCGGCGAAACTGAAACCCGGTCTCGCCTTGAGCGTGCGCGATCAGGGCGAAGGCATTGCCCGGGTCCATCTGCCGCGCCTGACTGAACGATTCTATCGCGTCGATACGGCGCGATCGCGCGCCATGGGCGGCACGGGACTCGGCCTTGCCATTGTCAAGCACATTATCAACCGGCATCGCGGCATTTTAGAGATTGACAGCGAGTTGGGAGATGGTAGTACGTTCACCGTACATCTGCGCGTTGCAGTCCCGGTCCTGCCGACCTAATTCACGGCAGGTCTTCGGTTTTTGCCGAAAGTCTAGGCAGGCCCGGTCCGACCGCAGGGTCATCCGTTTTAATATCTTGATATTGTTGGGCAAGGCATAATTCCGGATGATTTCAGCATCCGATATGACCCGGAGCCACCATAAAACTGTCATAAAAATGTAATACTTACGCTGTATCCCCTATGACAAGCGCGGGTCCGGTTTAAAGGCGGCATCGCGTTCAACAATAGGAGATCACCCGTGACTGCTTTCGGTAAGACGCTCATGGGGGCGTTTTTGTGCGCCACCGTATCGCTCGCCTCCCCCGTCAAGGCTGCCGATATTTCCGGCGCCGGTGCCACATTCCCCGCCCCGCTCTATGCCAAATGGGCCGACGACTATAAAAAGATTTCGAACGTCGCCCTGAACTATCAGGCAATCGGTTCTGGCGGCGGCATCAAGCAGATCAAAGCAAAGACCGTTGATTTCGGTGCCACGGACAAGCCGCTCGATCCGAAGGAATTGGGTACGTCCGGTCTTGTCCAATGGCCGATGGTCATGGGCGGCATCGTGCCGGTCGTCAATCTGAAGGGCATCGAAGCCGGTCAATTGAAATTGACGGGCCAGCTCATCGCCGACATCTATCTCGGCAAGATCACCAAATGGAACGACAAGGCAATCGCCGAGATCAACAAAGACATCAAGTTACCGGATCTCGCCATTGCGCCGGTTTATCGCTCGGACGGGTCGGGCACGACCTATAACTTCACCTATTATCTCGCTGCCGTGACCCCCGATTGGAAAGAAAAGGTCGGGGTCGATACGTCCGTCCAATTCCCGAGCGGGATCGGCGGCAAGGGGAATGACGGCGTTGCCAACATCACCAGCCAGACCGAAGGGGCGATCGGCTATGTCGAGTTTGCCTTCGCCAAGCAAAACAAGCTGACCTACACGCAATTGTCGAATAAGGAAGGCATCTTCCTGCAACCGACGGCCAAGACCTTCGAGGCCGCCGCCGCCAATGCCGACTGGGCCCATGCGCCGGGTTATCAACTGGTGCTCGCCAATCAGCCCGGCAAGGAAAGCTGGCCGATGACTGCCGCCACGTTCATCTTGATGAACACCACGCAGGAAAAGCCCGAAGCCGCTCATGAAGCCTTGAAGTTCTTCGATTATTCCTTCAAGAACGGCCAAAAGGCAGCCCTTGAGCTCGACTATGTGCCGATGCCCGCCTCCGTCGTCGACTTGATCGAAAAGACCTGGAAAGAAACGATCAAGGACACGGCCGGCAAGGCCATCTGGACCAAGTAAAATCGGGTAGAAACCGGGTGGTTTTCAGGGCGAAGGCCGCCCGGTTTCGGATCGTGCATGCAAGACATTAACCCTTTTGGGTGGAGCCTTCCTTGGTCGATATCCGTCATGAGCAGACACCGTTGCGTCTGCGCGGTCCACAGGCCCTTTACGATCGCCTGTTTCAGTCAAGCAGCCTGTTTTTCGCAGCACTCGTCTTGGCGATCCTCGGCGGTGTCATCGCCTCCTTGATCATTGGGGCTTGGCCTGCCTTCCAAAAATTCGGTCCTGCCTTCATCACGACCTATACCTGGAACCCTGTGACGGAAATCTTTGGGGCCGCAATACCGATCTACGGCACCCTCGTCACCTCGATCATCGCCATGATCATCGGCGTTCCGATCAGTTTCGGCGTCGCCGTCTTCATCACCGAACTCTGCCCGCCGCTGTTGAAGCGCCCCTTGTCGATCGCGATCGAACTGTTGGCCGGCATCCCGTCGATCATTTACGGCATGTGGGGTCTTCTGGTTTTCGTACCTTTCATGAAAAACTATGTCGAACCGTCTCTGTTGGCCGTAACGGCCCCCATTCCGGGCCTGAATCTCCTGTTCAACGGTCCAATCTACGGCGTCGGCATTTTGACCGCCGGGTTCATTCTGGCGATCATGATTTTGCCCTTCATCTCGTCCATCATGCGCGATGTGTTCGAAACCGTGCCGCCCATGTTGAAGGAATCGGCCTACGGCCTCGGCTGCACCACATGGGAAGTGGTCTGGAACATCGTTTTGCCCTATACGCGCGCGGGTGTCGTCGGCGGGATCATGCTCGGCCTCGGCCGCGCCATGGGGGAAACCATGGCCGTCACCTTCGTGATCGGCAACGCGCAACGCTATTCGACCTCGCTCTTGGCGCCGGGGCAGACGATTTCTTCGGCACTCGCCAATGAATTCGCCGAGGCGACCACCGATCTTTATTCGTCGGCCTTGGTGGCCCTCGGTCTTCTCCTCTTCGTCATCACCTTTATCGTGCTGGCCGCCGCAAAATACATGCTGAGCCGCATGCACCGCCAGGCAGGGGGCTGAACCATGACCGGCAATGCCAGTTTCAACCAGATCCGTTATCGCCGCAGGCGGGCGCAGAACAACATCATCATGGCGACGACCCTGGCCATGACCAGTCTTGGCCTGATCATTCTGGGGGCCATCCTCTATACCCTGCTTTATAATGGTCTCAGTGCCATCAATCTCGATCTCTTCATTCAGCGCACACCGGCCGGCAACGATCTCGGCGGACTTGGCAATGCCATCATCGGATCGATCATCATCACCCTGTTGGCGATGCTGATCGGCACCCCGATCGGGATCATGGCCGGAACCTACCTCGTCGAATATGGCGGGAAGAGCCGGGTTGCAACCGTCATTCAGTTTGTGAACGACATTCTGCTATCGGCCCCTTCCATCGTGGTCGGCGTGTTCATTTGGAATGCCGTCGTCATCCCAACCCATCAATATTCCGGCTATGCCGGGGCGATTGCCCTCTCGATTCTGGTCATTCCCGTCATCGTGCGCACGACCTTCGACATGCTGTCTTTGGTCCCGAACAGCCTGCGCGAGGCGGCCGCCGCCCTTGGCACCCCAAAATGGAAGATGATCAGCCTCGTCTGTTACAAGGCGGCCTTTCAAGGCATGCTGACCGGGGTCATGCTGGGCTTCGCCCGGATCAGCGGGGAAACGGCACCGCTGTTATTTACCTCGGGCACGGCGCAAAACTGGATCAATACCATCGCGGGTCCCGTCGCGAGCCTGCCGGTCACGATCTTCGAATTTGCCAACAGCCCCTATGAAAACCTCCATCGTCTTGCCTGGGGCGGGGCGTTGCTGGTCACGGCATCAATCTTGTTCCTGAATATCATCGCCCGTTCCCTCTCATCTTTGAGCGCCAAACGATGACCGCAGAACCCTTAAAAACCAACGTTTTGTCGGCTGCATCCCCAACGGGAGCCGGGACGGGCAAAGAGGCTCAACCGACAGCCCCCACGGCGGCAGCCGAGACTCTCGTCAAAAAAATCGAAATCAAGGATTTGCGCTTCTATTACAAGAAGTACGAAGCCTTAAAGACCATCAATATGGCGTTATTCGATAAAAAAGTGACGGCCTTTATCGGGCCGTCGGGCTGCGGCAAGTCGACTTTGCTGCGCTGTTTCAATCGGATGTACGATCTCTATCCCGAACAACGGGCAACCGGCGAAATTCTGGTCGACGGCAAAAACATCCTCGACCCGAAGATCGATCTCAACCTGCTGCGCGCCAAAATCGGCATGGTGTTCCAGAAACCGACGCCGTTTCCCATGTCGATCTACGACAATATCGCCTTCGGCATCAATCTCTACGAACGTTTGCCGCGCAGCGAGATGCATGATCGGGTGGAATCGGCCCTGCGCCGTGCCGCCTTATGGAACGAGGTCAAAGATAAGTTGAAGCAAAGCGGCCTCGGCCTGTCCGGCGGTCAACAACAACGGCTTTGCATTGCCCGCGCCATCGCGGTCAAGCCTGAAATTCTGCTGCTGGACGAACCGTGTTCGGCGCTGGATCCGATCTCGACCCAAAAGGTCGAAGAGCTGATCTCAGAATTGAAATCCGACTATTGCATCGTGATCGTCACCCACAGCATGCAACAGGCCGCCCGCAGTTCCGACTATACGGCCTTCATGTATCTTGGCGAATTGATCGAGTTCAACGAGACGGAAACCGTCTTTACCAACCCGACCAACAAACGCACCGAAGATTACATTACCGGCCGTTTCGGCTGACCCAGGCCCACACCCATTGCCGTGGATCTGCCGGATCAGGAGAGTGAACCATGTCCGACCATATCATCAAAAGCTATGATGAAGAGCTGAACCGGCTGAACAATACCATCATTCGGATGGGTGGCATGGCCGAGAGCCAAATCGCCAACGCCATTCAATGCGTCGTCAAACGGGATAGCGATCTCGCCGCCGAAGTCGTCGGCCTCGACGCGGTCGTCGATAATCTGGAAAAAGACGTCGAAGCCCTGTCGATCCGGCTGTTGGCCCTGCGCCAACCGATGGCGCGGGATCTGCGCGAAATCATTTCTGCGCTGAAAATTTCCGCCGATCTCGAACGGATCTGCGACTATGCCGCCAATGTGGCGAAACGATCGATCGCCCTCAACCAAGCCCCCGTGGTCAAACCGGCCAATGCCATCGGGCGCATGGGCAAGCTTGCCCAGACCTTGACGAAAGACGTGCTGGACGCCTACGTCAAGCGCGATTCGGACAAGGCGATGCAGGTCTGGCTCGGCGATGAAGAGTTGGACGAGCTTTATACCGGCATGTTTCGCGAACTGTTGACCTATATGATGGAAGACCCGCGCAGCATCACCGTAGGCACCCATCTGCTGTTCATGGCAAAGAATTTGGAACGGATCGGCGACCATGCGACCAATATCGCCGAAACGGTCTATTACCTGATCCATGGCACCCCGCTGCAAGAGGCGCGGCCGAAACGCGATCGATCCAGCACGTCTTTGGCCCTGATCGAAGAAGGCAGCCACGCCCATCGCCTCAGCGACGAACCCGACGACAAGGACGATGCACAATGAAACCGTTGGTCATGATCGTCGAAGACGAGGCTCCGCTCGTCACGTTGCTGCGCTATAATCTTGAAAAAGAAGGATTCGGCGTCTGCGAGGCCGCCGATGGCGAAGAGGCCCTGGTGCAAATCGCCGAACGCAAACCCGACGTCGTGCTGTTGGACTGGATGCTCCCGCTCGTCTCCGGCATCGAGGTTTGCCGTCAGATCCGTCGGTCCCCCCAGTCGCGGGCCCTGCCGATCATCATGTTGACGGCGCGCGGCGAAGAAGCCGACAAAATCCGTGGCCTCAATAGCGGTGCCGACGATTACATCACCAAACCCTTCAGCCCGAGCGAACTCATCGCCCGGGTCCGCGCCGTCATCCGGCGGGCCAAACCCGACGCGTCGGAAGAAACCCTGACCTTTGCCGATGTGTCGATCGATCTTGCCGCTCATCGCGTCACGCGGGATGGACGACCGATCCATCTTGGCCCAACCGAGTTTCGTCTGCTACGCTTCTTCTTGGAACATCCGGGCCGGGTTTTTTCGCGGGAGCAATTGTTGGATGCGGTTTGGGGCCATGACGTGTATGTTGAACCCCGTACCGTCGATGTCCATGTTCGCCGCCTGCGCAAAGCCCTGAACAGCCCGAGCGATGTCGACATCATCCGGACGGTGCGTTCCGCCGGCTATGCGTTGGACGAGACTCGTGACTGACTTTCTTGACCGTTTCCTTGTTCGTTTTTGCCTCATTGGGCTTTTTTCGGCGATCGCGGCTGCCCCGGTGGGCGCGTTCGAGGCCCTGCCCCCCGTCCCCGCCTATGTCGGGGTCGATCCGGTGCCCTGGTGGGGGGCCGATCCGCGCGTCGGCACCGAGGGCGACCAATGCACGCCCGTCGAAACCCAACGGATCTACGATATCGATCAGACCAAGCTCGCCGACGCAGCCCAACTGCTGGACAAAACGCCGATCGTCCCCCTCGCCCCCGAGAGCCTGCCTTTTTGGGTGCCGAACGGGATCAGCACGAACTATCTCAGTGCGCTGAGCGCGGTCACCGCCGAAAACGAGGCCGACCGTCTCGATATATTGGCCCAAGACCCCGTCCTGGGGGCCATTGCCAAGGTCAAGACGGAGGCCCGTCAGCAACGGGCTCTTGCCGCCAATCTGCGCCTGCATAATCGCCACCTCAAACCCTATTTGGTCCGGGCGGTTTGGGCTTATGGCCTGACCGGCGGGTTCAAACTCTGCAATGCCGATCGGACCCTGCGCATCAGCTACGTCTCGGCCGGCGGCGACAGTGCGGCCATCTGGTTCAGACCGCTTGTCATCCTGCTGGAAGACGCGCCGGCGCAAGTCTTTACCGACACGACCGGGTTTTAGCGCCACAACCAGAACAGGTTTTGGTCATGACTACACCCCCGACCCCCGATCCTGATCCGTCTTCTTTCTGCTGGCAGACCGTGCTTCGCCCCCATCGCAGCCTGTCGCGCGCGGGCTTTCGCCGGTTCATGGTGTGCCTGGGCGTGATCAGTCTCGGGGTTGGGCTTTTCTTCGTTCACATTGGCGCCTGGCCGGTTTGCGGCTTTTTCGGGCTTGACGTTTTATTGATCTATTGGGCCTTTAGGGTCAGTTATCGCGACGGCAAGATGCGTGAAACCCTGCGCCTTCAGGGGGATGATTTCACGATCGAGCGGGTTTCGGTGCGCGGCGAGGTCCGCCATTGGCAATTCCATCCCTATTGGCTGCGCGTCCAACTGGTGGCGCGCGGGGATTTCGGCAATCGGCTGCTGCTCTCGTCCCACGGCAAGCATCTGCCGATCGCAGGCTTCGTCACCGATGACGAACGCGCCGCCATCGCCGACGAAATCAAGCAGGTTTTAAACCGGTATAAAAATATTTGTTAGTTTTTTTGAATCTCTTCTAAAGCTTGATTTGGGAATTTTTTGATCAACCATTTCATGGCTTCAAGCTGATCTTGAGATTGCGCTCTTCTAAGCTGCGTCAATAGCTTTATCTGATCCGGTCTTGTTAAAGTTGCATTACTGGCACCCTCATTACAGACAGAACAGATCGCCCGCAAATTGGTTGCATCGTCACTCCCCCCCATGCTTTTGTCGATGATATGCCCTATATGCAACCTTGTTTTTCGACCGACATCATAGGGATGGATCTCACCGGCAACAGCGCCGCACATTTGACATGTGAATCCGTTACGGTCTAAAACAAAGGCTCTGGTTTCTTTCGAGATATCACGCTCAAAAGCTGGTTGCGGTTTTGATGTTTCAAGCAAATATTCGCCTGGTTTTAAATCACTTCTATCGTTATGTGTTAAAATTTGATAGCCTTCTTCTGTTCTAAGCTCACGAATACGTCTGGCCCATTCGCTTATACCTCCCGCAACAATTCTTAATTCGCTGGAATCCATTACACGGCCTAAGTTTGCCAGAAAATGTGCGCGCAGTTTTGCACGAGCACCACTTTTTTCTATCGACATATTTCCACCTTAACACGACGCTCTAGAGTCAGAGCTTTCATAATACTTTTTCCAACTGCTGATGCAACGGGAGGTGGGAATGCATTGCCTATTTGGCGATAAGTTGATGTTTTTTTTCCAAAAAATAACCACTCATCAGCGAAGCCTTGAATCCTTGCCGTCATACGGGGTGTAAGACGTGGCATACCAACAAACTCGCGTGCCGGTGCTTCATCCCAAAGCCCCATGCCATCGACACCAAGAGACGCCCAAGCCGCCTTGGCACGGGTCGGACCAAGGTCGGGACCGCCATGTTTTTTTGACCCACCGACAAGGGTTGGCGCAATCGCGTTTGCCAACAATCGCCAACGATCAACACCAAGCCATCCATTCGCTTGCATCAGGCTATACAATAATTCACCAACGGTGAGGGGCATTTTTCCATCTGGTTCTGGCCAAGAAAAATGATCCGAAAATTCTGTGCGCAGGCAAATAAGAACAACCCTTGGCCTTAGTTGAGAAACACCATAATCACTTGCGTTTAACAAACGCCATCCACATTTATAGCCCAGTTTATGAAAGTCAATTTCTATTGCGGTTCGATATTCTTCAAAAACAGGATCAAGCAATCCGCGCACATTTTCGAGCATCACAGCCTTTGGGCGACACTCATCGACAAGACGGATTGCTTCTGGAAAAAGATTCCGTTCATCTTTATCGCCAAGTTGCTTACCAGCTTTAGAAAATGGAGGGCACGGAACCCCACCGGCAAGCAGATCCACCCCCTTGTATGGCCGACCATCAAAGAGGGTAAGATCGCGCTCAATAACAGTCCACTTCGGGCGATTAAGGCGCAAAGTAGCACAGGCTGCTGAGTCGATTTCGACTAAAGCAGCATGCTCAAAGCCAGCCATCTCCAACCCCAAGGCTTGACCACCTGCACCTGCGCAAATCTCTAGCGACGCTACCACGACAATTCCTCTCTGATGCGATCAATCTACCGCGCGACTCCGCCATATTCAATAAAAGCCTCAAGCAGGATAAAACTTCATCCTTTTTCGAATCATTGCTTGAAAATCCGCACCCCGACCCCATGTCACTCGGACATGGGGCAACCGATTGCGTGCCTCGACGATTCAGGAGTGAGACCATGCTGTGGCCGTTCAGCCGTCCGAAACCGATCATGGTCAAGGCCGAAGAGGCGTTACCCGGTCGCGATAAGCCGATCGGGGTGCCGGGGCGGCATTATGTGAACGATCATTTGATGGATCGCCCCTATCCGAAGGGCCTCGAAGAAGCCGTGTTCGCGATGGGGTGTTTTTGGGGGGCGGAACGGAAATTCTGGACCTTACCCGGCGTTTACGTCACCGCTGTCGGCTATGCCGGGGGCTTCACCCCGCACCCGACCTATAAAGAAGTTTGTTCCGGCATGACGGGCCATACCGAAGTGGTCTTGGTGGTTTTCGACCCGGCGCAGGTCACATATCAGACCCTGCTCAAGACTTTTTGGGAAAATCACGACCCGACTCAAGGCATGCGCCAAGGCAACGATGTCGGCACGCAATATCGCTCGGCCATCTATACCTACGGTGCCGAACAGGCGCAGGCCGCAACCTATAGTGCCACCCTCTATCAGAGTCAACTGGCCGCCGTCGGTCATAAGGGCCAGATTACAACCGAAATCAAGGCCGCACCGCCCTTTTACTTCGCAGAAGATTATCACCAACAATATCTGGCCAAGAATCCGAACGGCTATTGCGGTTTGGGCGGGACCGGGGTTTCCTGCCCGATCGGCCTCGCCCCGGCCTCTTGAACCAGCCGACCCCCGTGCCGGGGCGGGATAGAGCATCCCGCCCCACCATGGTTCAGCGCCCGAGACCCAACACATCCACCATCCCATAAAGACCGGGCCCGCGTCCCGCCGTCCAAGAGGCGGCGCGCAAGGCGCCCTTGGCATAGATCGTCCGGCCCGATGCCTTGTGGCTGATCTCGATCCGCTCGCCGTCGCCCGCGAACAGCACGGTGTGATCGCCGATGACATCGCCGCCGCGCAGACTGGCGAAGCCGATCGTCCCTTCCTGTCGGGGGCCCGTCATCCCGTCCCGCCCCTTTACCGAGACGTCGGCCAAGGCAACCCCACGCCCGGCCGCCGCCGCATGGCCAAGCGCAAGCGCCGTGCCGGACGGTGCGTCGATCTTGCGGCGGTGATGGGTTTCGCTGATTTCGATATCCCAATCGGGCCCGAGGGCGCGCGCCACCTGTTCCACAAGACCGAGAAGCACGGTCACGCCGAGGCTCATATTGGCCGACCAGACGATCGGGATCGTCCGCCCCGCCTCGGTCAAGATCTGCGTTTGGGTGGGATCGAGGCCGGTCGTGCCGATCACGAGGGCACAGCCGAGTTCTGCGCCGATCCGGGCGTGATGGGCCGTGGCCGCCGGTACCGTGAAATCGATCGCAACCTCGCATCGGCTCAAGAGGGTGCGGGCATCCGCCTCTGCCGCAAGACCGATCGGCGATCCGCCTGACAAAAGCCCGAGATCCTGCCCCACGATCGCAGGATCGATATCGGCCCCACCGACGATCTCGACCGCAGGATCGGCAAGACCGGCGGCCAACAGCATCCGCCCCATCCGACCGCTACAGCCCAAGATCCCAACTTTACGCCGTCCGTTCGCCATGCTCCATCCCCTGAACCGAACCATTCACTCGACCGACCAAGACGATAGCGCGTGCGCGCGATCCTGTCATGCGGGCTTACCCGGTGGGCTGCCCCCGTTTTTCACCGATCGACACCCGGAAATCATGGTTTCATCCTAAGGATATTTGCACTAAAACCATGGCCATGGGACTCTTTCGCGCTGCTGCCACCGTGGGCGGCTACACTCTGTTGAGCCGGGTTTTAGGTTTCGTTCGCGATGCCATGATGGCGGCAACCCTGGGGGCGGGCCCCGTCTCGGATGCGTTCTTCGTAGCGCTGCGCCTGCCGAATCTGTTTCGCAGCCTGTTTGCCGAAGGGGCGTTCAGCGTCGCCTTCATCCCCCTCTTTACCGGTCGGATCGAAACGGCGGGACGCGAAGCGGCGCGCGCCTATGCCGAAGAAGCCTTTTCGGTGATGTTTGCTGCCCTCTTCGTCATGGTGGTTGCGGCCGAAATCGCCATGCCTTGGATCATCCCCTTGATCGCGGCGGGCTTTGGTGCCGATCCCGATCAATTGGCCTTGGCGACGCGCCTGACCCGGATCACGTTTCCGTATCTGCTGTTCATTTCCCTCGTCGCCCTTCAGGGTGGCGTCTTGAACGCCATCAACCGGTTCGGGGCCGTTGCCTTCACCCCCGCCCTGCTCAATATTTTTCAGATCATGGCCCTGCTCTGGGCCTGGGCTCTGGGCGATGCCGCCCCGACCCTGTGTTGGGCGGTCACGATCGGCGGGGTGGCTCAGTTTTTGTGGCTTGCTCTCTCGTGCCGACGGGATGGGATGGGCCTGCGCCTCATCTGGCCGCGGTTTTCCCCCGACATGCGTCATCTCTTGGGCATCATGGCCCCCGGCATTTTCGGGGCCGGGGTCACGCAGATCAATCTTCTGGTTTCAACCAATGTCGCCTCTCTGCTCCCCGCAGGCTCGATCAGTTATCTGCAATATGCCGACCGGCTCAATCAATTGCCGCTCGCCGTCGTCGGCATCGCCGTCGGCACCGCCATTTTGCCCCCGCTCTCGCGTCATCTCAAAGCGGGCAACACCGAGGCCGCCGTCGCGACGCAAAACCGGGGCCTGGAACTCGCCTTTCTGCTGACATTGCCCGCTGCCTGCGCGCTGGCGATTTTGGCCGATCCGATCTTGACAGTCCTCTTTCAATATGGCCGTTTCGATGCCCATGCAACGGCGGCAACGGCTGGGGCCTTAGCGGTTTACGCCATGGGATTGCCCGCCTTCGTCCTGATCAAGGTCCTGGCCCCGGCCTTCTATGCCCGCCACGACACGAAAACCCCGGTCAAGGTCGCAACTGCGAGCCTCGTTCTCAATCTGATTTTGACGATCGCTCTCGCCTATCCGCTCGCCCATCTCGGCAATGCGCTCGCGACCAGTTTGGCCGGGTGGGTGAATGCGCTGGGCTTATTGGGATGTCTGCGGGCCAGGCATTTGTTTCACCTGGACAGGGATGCCCGTCGGCGCTTGCCGCGCATTGCCGCAGCCAGTGCGGCGATGGCGCTTTTACTGGCTTTCATGGTGCCAGTCCTGCACACTCATTTGCATGACGGACCTATTTGGTCTAAGGCTATGGCGCTCTCCGGTTTGGTGGGTGCCGGTCTTGTTGTCTATGCTGGTGCCGTCTTGCTGTTTCAGGTCGCGCGCCTATCGGATCTCAAGGCCCATTTCAGAAAGGCATGAGCCAAAAAACGACGATGGCCGGATGTTCTTCGATGGCTTGGCGCAACAAAGCCGCTTGACCGTAAAGGGGCTCCGCGCTACCGACATTCCAGGCAGCGAACCCGCATCAATCCTTGCCTCTTATCGCCCAGGGAAATTACCGCGCTATGAACCGCATCTTTTCTGGTATTCAACCAACTGGCAATCTTCATCTCGGCAATTATCTCGGCGCTGTGCGGAATTGGGTGGCGTTGCAATCGCAGTATGATTGCCTGTTCTGTATCGTCGATCTCCACGCCATCACCGTACCGCAGGATCCGGCAGAGCTGCGCCAGAGCACGCGCGACGTCGCCGCCAGTTATATCGCCGCCGGGATCGATGCCGATCGGCACGTCATCTTCAATCAATCGACCGTGTCGGTCCATGCCGAGTTGGGCTGGATCTTGTCCTGCATGACGCCGCTCGGTTGGCTCAATCGCATGACCCAATTCAAGGACAAGGCCGGCAAGAATAAAGAGTCGGTCGGTCTCGGCCTCTATGCCTATCCGGTTTTGATGGCCGCCGATATTCTGGGCTATCAGGCAACCCACGTTCCGGTCGGCGAAGACCAAAAGCAGCATCTCGAACTCGCACGCGATATCGCTCAGGCGTTCAATGCGCGCTATGGGGTCGACCATTTCACGCTGCCGGAACCGCAAATCATGGGCCCGGCCACCCGGGTGATGAGCCTGCGCGACGGCACCAAGAAAATGTC
The DNA here is from genome assembly GCA_036821645.1 of Aliidongia sp. Classification (GTDB taxonomy): domain Bacteria; phylum Pseudomonadota; class Alphaproteobacteria; order ATCC43930; family CGMCC-115725; genus DAISJD01. The sequence goes on along the minus strand of DAISJD010000015.1, from coordinate 25,899 downwards.
GAAATCGGATATATCCGATTATTCAAGAATCAATCTAAGCGATAATTCCGATACGATTGCGCTCAAGATCCGCAAGGCCAAAACCGACCCGCATCCAATGCCGGGCAGCCCTGACGAATTATCTGGACGACCGGAAGCTGAAAATCTTCTGTCGATCTTCGCAGCCTTGAACGATCAATCGGTCGACGACGTGATTGGGCAATTTGCCGGCTTTGAGTTCTCTGTTTTCAAAGAGAAATTAGCCGAATTGACCGTCAGCAAACTCGGAAAAATCAATGAAGAACGGGTGCGGATCTTGGCGGAGCCGGGCTATATAGACGGGGTTTTACGACGTGGGGCGGAAAAGGCGGCAGAAATTGCACGCCCAATTCATGAAAAGACCCTTGACATTATCGGTCTGTTTCGCCCGTGACGCGCCTTTCTCTGCATCCGTCTGTCGCTTCCAACCGTAGGGTAAGATGTGGAGTGCGACATGGTCTTGCGCCATTGTGCGTGAAATGGACCGGGTTTGAAGCCCGGCCCGTGCAGTTGAGACAGTGAGGAGATCGATGGAATCGGTCGAATCCTTGTCTGATCTTCTGCGCGCCATTTCAACGGGCGATAGGCGGGCGCTCAATGATCTATACATACGGGAATCTTCTCGTTTGTTTAGTCTGGCGCTGAGGATCGTGCGAAATCAGACCACCGCCTGCGATGTGTTGCAAGACGCCTTCATCCAAGTCTGGCAGAAGGCTGGGACGTTCGATCCCGAACGCGGCAGTGCGGAAGCTTGGTTGGTCAGCATCGTGCGCTATCGTGCACTCGACGCCGTTCGGTCCCGAACGCGGGAAGTCTTGTCGGATGACCCCAATCTCGGCGATCGGCCGGAAGAATTTGATGTTTTGGAAGCCATGTCTCTGCGGCGGGACGGGGCGCGATTGCGGGCTTGCCTGCAAAAGCTCGACGAAAAAAACCGGCGCGTCTTGATGTTGGCCTTTGTCGAAGGATTGTCGCATAGCGAGGTTGCCGACCGGATCGGGGCTCCGCTTGGGACGGTCAAAGCGTGGATCAGACGCGGACTGATCGCCTTGAAAGCATGTTTGGATTCGTGATGTCGCAACAAGAGGTCGAGCGCAGCCTGCTCGCCGCCGAGTATGTGCTCGGCGTGCTCGACCCGTCGGCGCGTGAAGCGGCGGCGGCGGCGATTGCGCACGACCCCGATTTTGCCGATTGCGTGACCTATTGGGAAACGGCCCTGTCGCCCGTGGCCGCATCCCTGCCGCCGGTTCAGCCGCCCGCCCATCTTTGGTCTGCGATCGAAAACCAACTCGACCATCGGGCCCCTGGGGATGATCCGGCCTCGTCCCGCGACCATGCCAAAACTGTGCCCACCAAGATCATCCCCTTTCCGGTCCGCCGCCATGCCGTGGCCTTGTGGCGCAACACCGGGTTCTGGCGGATCGCCGCCATGGTCGCCATCACCGTTGCGGTCGGGACGAATTTTCTGAACACGCGCGCTCACGGTTCCGACTATGTCGCGGTGCTGGCACCGCCCAGTTCGGAACAACCCGCCTTCGTCGTGCAATCGACCAAGCGCCATCAGGTGGTCTTGACCGGATTCTCGGCTGACCCCCCCGATCTCGACCATTCTTATCAATTATGGGCGGTTGCCGGTACGGCCGATCCCGTCGCTTTGGGCGTCATTCCGGCAAGCGGCGATCTCGTCATCAACCGTTCCCCGGTATGGCCGGGCGAGGGAACTGCCTTGCTGGTCAGCCTCGAACCCCAGGGTGGCTCGAAAACCGGATCGCCGACGGGGCCCGTCCTTTTCAGCGGCCGAATGATCCGCGCCCGCTAAACCATATTTTTCATTTTTCCAATAAAAAATTACTTTTCAATTGGTTTTCCAATATTATTGCATTTCTATTTTTTTAAAAAATACAGTCATTTTTTAAAAAAATATAATCATTTTTACTAAAAAAATAATGCAAAATTATTTAACCTAATCTTTTAAAATTTATTTTTTATTTTTTAATGAGAGTTTTTGTTTTTGTATAATTTTTAAAAAATTCATATGAAAAATCTATTGCGCAATGATATTTATCGTGATAAATATCATTGCGTTAAGAAAATTTGCAGCCACTACACCCCTAAAGCAAAGATTCTGCCCTGTTGAAACAACCAAAAGGGATGATTATGAACACATCATTTCGCATGATTGCCGCTACAGCCTTGACGGCCATCATCGGCCTTGCGGCGACCGCACAAGCCCAAGACGTAAAACCGACCATCGTGCTTGTACATGGCGCTTTTCTCGGCTCTGACAGTTGGAACCCTGTGGCGGCCAAACTCACCGCCGATGGCTACACCGTCGTAAGTGCCCCCAATCCCATGCGCGGCCTATCAAATGACGCCAAAGCGACCGCTGCGCTTACGGCAAATATCAAAGGAAAATTCGTTTTAGTTGGTAATTCTTACGGCGGTATGGTGATAACAAGCGCTGCTGCTGGCAATACAAATGTCAAGGCTCTTGTTTATGTTGGTGCTTTTTCACCAGAAAAAGGCGAAAGTGCCGGGGCTTTAATTGGAAAGTTTTCGGGAAGCTCTTTAGGAACTGCTCTTTTTCCCATTGCTTTGCCGGATGGCGGAAAAGATCTTTATATTACACCCGCCAAATACCATCCCCAATTTGCTGCTGATGTCACAGATGCTCAGGCAGGCTTAATGGCGATTGCACAAAGGCCAATTACAGAAGCGGCAATCGCTGAACCATTGGCAGAAGACCCTGCTTGGAAAACAGTCCCATCTTGGCACATTTATGGCTCGGAAGATAAAGTCCTTCCACCCATGACAATGGCTTTCATGGCAAAACGTGCCAATGCTAAAAAAACTATTGAGATTCCGGGTGGCTCCCACGTAATTCATGTCAGTCATCCAGAAGAGGTTGCCAAAATTATTGAAGATGCTGCCTCTAGTAAATAAAAATAAATAACAATATGTGCAGTTTATTAAAATAATCTGCACATATTATTTTATTATTTTTCCCCTAAGTTCTAATAATGAATCTATAATATTTTTTTTATCTAAATCACTTAAATTGCACAGTCCAGTAAAATTACGATCAATCTCTGAAAATTTATTGTTTAAAGATTTTCCATATTCTGTCAAATAGATCAATACTTGTCTCTGATCTTCAACTGAACGCCGCCTAGTAATCAGATTTTCATTTTCCATCCGCATCAGTGTCGGTGATAATGAACCTGGATCTTGCAATAGCCCTTTTGCAAGATCACTAACTGTTTGTCCATCACGCTGAAATAATGCAACCATAATGAGATATTGTGGATATGTTAAGCCAATACTATTTAATAGTTTTTTATAAACTTGCAAAATAGCAAGCGATGTCGAATAAACAGCAAAGCAAATATTTTGATCAAAAGACGAATATTTTTCATTTTTCATCAAATTTCTCCAATTCCCCCCTTATTCGCAACTAGTATTTTGGTACCGCACGGACATGGGTGTTGATAAAATTGCTTAATCTGCTCCACCAATCCTGCATCATCACATAAAGCACCCCTGAACGCCCTTACCCCCAATCACAAGCGACATCCTGTTCAATCTCCTTTCTCGCCCCATCAAAGCATATCCCCCAATCACCTATATTGAATAAATGCGTTAAAAACCACCTTATCGATCCGGGTTAATGTTCGTCCTGATATTCTATCCTCAAATTCTCGCTTGTTGCTGATTAAAATACAATCGAGTTTCACCCTGTAAATAAGAATAATAATCAGAATCACGGTATGATCCGCGTTCCTCACAGCAAAGTCGCGACATTATAACAATGAAACACATTATCACTTGCAATACTTGTCAGTTTTTTTAACAATTCTATACCGATTGAACGCGAAAAGAGTCATTTATGTTGTTTAAATTAAAATTAATATTTCGTTTAACAAAATAATACTTGAATATAGCTTAAAAAAAATTTATAAATCGCTTGAAAAAAAATTCTTAATATCAATTTTAAAAATATTGTACGAATATAATGTCAGTCAAAAATGTAAAAATAATGGTTTACAATTACACAAAAATACGATAAGATTCATTTAATTGTGGAATAGCTCATTTTTTTACGCTAATAAGGGAATAACTTCGCTTGAATGAGCTTCAAGCTGCCTTCTAAAAGGGAAACCAGGCGGAGTCGTTCTAATCTGGGAGAGCGTAATGCGTCATTCATTAACCGCCACCGTCTGTGCCTTGGCACTTGGGGTGGGTCTCGTTGGGACAAGCGCTGTTGCGGCCACGCCGAACATGATGCAGAAGACCAACACGATCCTGTCATCCGCCAAGATCGACACACCGGTCGAATTCACCATCTTACTGCCATCGAAGGATGCGGCGGGTCTGAAGTCGTTTTTGAGCGACGTGCAGAACCCGGCCTCGGCGCAGTTCCATAAATGGTTGTCGCCGCAGGACTATGCCGCGAAATTCGGCCCTTCGGCCGCCGCCATCGCCACCGTGCGCAAGGAAATGGCCAAATACGGCATCGCCGTGGTCGGTGAACTCGGCACGGGCGTGCGCGTATCCGGCACCGCCGGTGCGGTCACCGCCGCTTTCGGCGCCAAGCTGAATCATGTCCGCAACAGCGCCGGGGTCGTGGGGCTTGCCGCCAACGGTCGCCTCAAGATGTCCGCCCCCTTGGCCGCCGTCGGTGCCCAGGTCATTCATTTCGACCCGACCGTCCGCGTGCATACCCATGCCCGGTTAGAGCCCCAGAACCGGATCTCCACCACCGGGTCTTATTACAATACCGACCTGCGTCAGGCTTACGATGCCCCCGACTATCGCAACATCAAGGGCACGGGCGTCAATATCGCTATCTTGATCTCCGGCGATGTCAATAACAGCGATACGGCCGCCTATTTCACCCATGAAGGTCTGCCTGTCCCGAACGTGACCCGCGTCGCCGTCGATGGCGGAGCCCCCGTCAATGACAGCGGCTCGTTCGAGGCCTCCCTCGACGTGCAACAATCGGCCGGCATCGCCCCCGGCGCCAATATCATCATCTATCTCATCCCCGATCTCTCGAACCAACACATTATGGATGGGTTGAGCCGGATCGTTGCCGACAACAAGGCCGACATTGTCAGCATGTCGTTCGGCGGCTGCGAAAAGGTCTATTCGGCGGCCTATAACGGCGGCACCGATTTCACCAACCTCATCACCGCCCTTGAACCCGTCTTCAAGCAAGGCAACGCCCAGGGCATCACCTTCGTGGCGTCGTCCGGCGACGATGGCGGCCTGCAATGCCCGTCCTTGGGCTATCTCAACGGTCAAAGCGGCACGAAGTTCGTCGCCGGGGCCTCGACGCCCGCCACCAGCCCCGAAGTCACCGCCGTCGGCGGCACCAACCTCGTCACCACCTTCACCAGCGGGTCGAAAAACTCGGCCTATGTCAGTGAAAATGCCAACGGCGATCCGCGCATTCCCCTGGATCCGTTTGGCGTTGGCGTCACCATGCGCGGCGGCTATTGGGGGTCGGGCGGCGGCCCCAGCATCGTGTTCGCAAGGCCGACCTTCCAATCGGTCGTGACCACGGGCACCACCATGCGCGCGACCCCAGACGTTTCCTTGATGATGGGCGGCTGCCCCGGCGATGCCGTCCAGCCCTGCGGTCCGAACCGGTCCAGCGTGGTCGAAATCTTCAATGGCAAGGCCATGGGTGCCATCGGCACCTCTGCCTCGGCCCCGCAATTTGCCGGCGTCTTGGCGCTTGCCGAAGAAGGCGGCGGCACGGCCAACCGTCTTGGCAACGTGAATACGGCGCTTTATCAAATCGGTGCGGGACAAACCGCCGCCGTCGGCACCTACCGCCGGAACATCGCTGGCAATAACGGCGTCTATACGTCGTCATCGGCTGGGACGGCCAAGTACAATATGGTGATCGGCCTCGGCACGGTCGATATCCGGCAATTGATCGGTGCGACGGGCGTCCCCGCCGCCGGGATCCCGGGCACGCCGTCCAATCCGTAACACGACGCCCGGCGGGCTTCGTCCGACCGGATATCATCGTTTGGCCCCCGATCCCGTTCAACGACCGGGGGCCTATCGGGATCTCCCCTGAAGGAGAAACCTTGGCCCCTGTCGGTACCGGCAGGGGCTCTTTTTTACCGGTACCGTCTTCGGTTAAACGAGACCCGCCGCCCCATCGGCCAACAGAATCGGGCCATAGGTTTGGGCGACCCCGTGATGCTCGACCGAAACCGCCTCGACCCGAAACCGCGCCGCCCGTTTCGGGTCCGGGGTGGGATGTTGGGCGAGAGCCTCAGAGACGGCCTGGGCCACGTCGCGACTAGGCGCCTCTGTCCCGGTTCCGGCGCGATAGAGCACGCGCAGAGCGCGCCCCGGATGCCCCGGCTCATCGGCCGCGATCGCGCGTTGCGCCCAAGCGATCAAGGCGGGATTGTCCTGATAAAGCCCATCGAACACATGAATTTCATCGGGATCGAAGAGGGCCGCCACCGGCATCGCGGCGGCACCACCCCCGGAATGGGCCGTGAGGATGCGCCGCCCCAGGATGGGTAGGGGCCGTTCCACCGTATCGGCGAACGCCTCAAGGGAAAGATCGATCAGGCTCGCCAAGGCATCGGCACGGCTAAGGATCGGAAAATCATAGCCATGGCCGGATTTGCCGCCAAAAAACCGACCGCGCGGAATCATCCCGATCCAGGGCCGCCCTGCGGAAACCGCCGCATGGGGATCAAGGCCGGACAGGGGAAACTTATCCCGCACGATATCCATCTCGACCCCATGGGCATCATACCCATGCAGGTGCAGGACCAGATCGACGACAGGGGCCGAGAGAGCTGCCGGACTCCATAACAATACCAGATCGGGCGGGGTGCCCGGCTGATCGTCGAACAGGCCGAGCCGCCCCACCACCATGCCGAGCCGCAGCCCCTCATCACCGACAGCCATCCGATTCTCCAATCCACGTCGTCACAGCACCCTTTCTAACAAGATCGACGCGCCATCGCAGGTTTTTTTTACAATTTGGGAACGAATAGGCGTGCAGTATCGTCGCTGAACCCGTCGGTGTGCGACCTCGGATCGGAAGATCGCCCACCCGATATCGTGCAAAAACCCATTGGCTTCGCCCCCCTTCTCTGCCGCCTTTGGTTGATCCATACTCATCCGTGTTCTGACAACCCGCATCCTAAGGAAGCATCCGGTGTTCCAGACCAGAGCCGCCACAAGTGCCGATTGCGACGCCATTGCGATGATCGATGTCGAAACCTGGCAGGCAACCTATGCCGATCTCTTGCCGCCACGCATCCTGACCGGCATGTCCCCCGCACGACGCGCCCTGATCTGGCAAAAGGTCATCACGCAGCGACCGGGCGACACGATCGTCATCAGCCCCGATAACGGCCCGATCATCGGTTTCGGCAGTTGCGGCCGTCAGACCGACCCGATCCTGGAAACGGCGGGCGAGATCTATACCCTCTACATCCTGCCCGATTGGCAGAATCAAGGGGCCGGGCGCACCCTGATGCGGGCGCTGTTCGGGCACCTCCTGCGCACCGGCTACGTCGATGCCGCCCTCTGGGTCTTGGCGGGCAATCCAGCCCGGTTTTTCTACGAGCGCGAAGGGGGCCGCCTCGTCGCCCGCCGCACCTTGACACTCGGCAAGAATAAAGTGCCCGCACTCGCCTATCGCTGGCCTGACCTTGCATCGGGTCTCATGGACCGGGCCAACAGCAAACGGGCTGAGGATTGAGGGATCGGGCAACACCAGCACCGCCCCTTCGCAAGCTCACCCCGCAGGAACAAGGCCGCGCCAGACGGCCTTGGAACCCCAATCCTACCGGTGCCCAAACCCGTATGTCCGTCAATGCGACATCAAAACCGGCACCGTCATTTCTTCGAGCAAGGTCCGGGTCGCACCGCCTAACACCAGTTCGCGCATCCGGCTATGACCATAGCCGCCCATCACCATCAGGTCGATGCCGAGATCGGCGGCCAGGGATAACAGCAAATCCCCGATGCCGATCCCGCTCGCCACATCGCGCCGTACCGTCACCGGCACGCCATGACGGGTGAGATGGGCGGCAAGGTCGGTCGCCCCGGCATCGTAAGCCTCGCCCTTCGCCTTGCTGACCGACACGATCGTAACGTCGCTTGCATGGCGGAGAATCGGCAGGGCATCGTTCACCGCCCGCGCCGCTTCGCGTCCGCCGTCCCAGGCAACCAGAACCCGGTTGCCAATGCTCGTTACCGGGCCTGCAAACGGTACGATCACGACGGGCCGCCCAGCCCCCAACACCACGGTTTCCGGCACGAAGGCCGCACTGCCGAGCGGCGGATTGCGCGCATCGATTTGCCCTACAACCACCAGGTCGGCCGTGCGGGCATGGCGGGTGACGGTCTTGTCCACCGGCCCTTCGACGAGCCGCCATTCATGCACGACCGCATGCCCCGCCGTCAGGCGGGAAAACTGGGCCTCGGCCACAGCCGCGTCGGCCCGCGCGCGATCGGCGGCCTCTTTCAACATCAATTCCAGCGCATAGCCGTCCGCCCAGGGAAGATGGTCCTGCGGTGCCATCACATGCAGGCCGGTGACATGCCCTTCATGGCGTTCGGCCAGCATCAAGGCCGCACGAATGCGTTCCTCGCTGGCGGTCGTTTCATCCACATGAACCAAAATCGTCTTCAACATGGCTGATCTCCCCGGCACGATGCGTCAGTCGTTTTCATCGGGGGTAACATTAGCCCCAAGCCGAAAAAGACGCCTTGACCTGCATCAAGCCGCCCTCACGACAAACGCCGCCCGAACAGCCAAGCCGCATAAAAGATCGTAACCGACCCGATAAGCGCCATCGGCCCGATCTGGGTCATGACCACGTCCCAGGCCATATCTTGCAAAAACACCCCGCGCGCCACCACCAGCATGTAGCGGATCGGATCGACCAGGGTGAGGGTGCGGCACCAGAGCGGCATATTATTGATCGGGGTGCCGAATCCCGACAGAATGATGGCCGGGGCCAAGAATAGGAACACCCCCAAAATCGCCTGCTGCTGCGTACGGGCTACCGCCGAGATCGCAAGCCCGATCCCCACCCCCGACAGAAGATAGACGGTGATCGCGGCAAACAGTTTCGCGGGATCGCCGACGAACGGCGTGTCATAGGCGTAAATCGCAATCACCGTCAGGATCGCCGATTCGATGAATCCGATCAAAAAGGCGGGCACCACCTTGCCCACCACGATTTCGCCGGGACGCAGCGGCGTCACCAACAACTGATCGAACGTCCCCAATTCCCGTTCCCGTGCCACCGACAATGCTGCCGTCAACACGGTCGCAACGAACGTCAAAAGGGCGACCAATCCCGGCAGGATGAACCACCGGCTAAACAAATTGGGATTGTACCAGGCCCGCATCACCACCTGGGGCACGATGCTGCCGGGGCGTGCACCGCCCGCCTCTTTCAAGATCGTTTGGTTATAGTCGTTGACGATGGTCTGGGCGTAGGATTCGATGATGAGGGCGGTATTGGACCGGCGCGCATCCACGATCAGTTGCACGCTGCTGCTGCCGCCCGATTTCAGATCGGCGGAAAAGCGCTGCCCGAGATGCAGCACGGCCTTCACCCGCTGCTCGGCAATTGCGGCCGCCACCTCATCCGGACGATCGAACGTTTCGATCCGGGTGAAGGCAGGCGATTGGCTGAACCGATCGATCAAATCCACCGCCGGGCGCGACCCGTCTTCGTCCCAAATGCCGAGCGCCACATGATTGACGTCGAATGTCGCGGCATTGGCGAATATGATCATTTGAACGAGCGGCGGCACGATCAGTACGGCCCTCGTCTTCGGATCCTGCCAAAGCAGCAGCAATTCCTTGATGATGAGACGATAAATCCGGCCCCACATGATCGCTCAATCCAGCGTTCTGCTGGTTTTCGCCAGCGTCAGGGTGAAAAAGAACAGGGCGAAACCGGCCATGGCGACGAGATCGGGCAGGATAACGGCATAAACGTCGCCCGCCAGAAACAGGGTTTGCAACGCATCCACGTAATAGCGCGCCGCCACGGCACGGGTCAGACCCTGGATCCAGGACGGCATCGAATCAATGTCGAACAACAACCCCGATAGGATCAAGGCGGGCATATAGGTCGCAACGAAGGCCAATTGCGCCGCCACGAATTGATTGCGCGCCACCGTCGAGATCAACAACCCCATGCCGAGGGCCGCCGTCAGAAACACGCAGGATGCCGCCACCAACATCCCGATCGAGCCCCGAAACGGTACGTGAAATAAAAACACCGCCAGTCCCAAGGACACGGCCAACCCCGCCAACCCCAACCCGAAATAGGCGATCAATTTGCCCAGCAACAATTCGATCGTACTGGCCGGGGTTGCCAACATCGCCTCCATCGTGCCCCGTTCCCATTCGCGCGCCACCACAAGGGCCGTCAACAACGCCCCAATCAAGGTCATGATCAGCGCAATGAGACCCGGCACGATGAAATCGGTACTGCGCAATTCTTGATTGAACCATGTCCGCGGGGCGAGCGTCACGGGCGGGGGTTTCGTCCCCGGCAGACCGGCTAGCCAAATCCCGATCGCCCCTTGGGCATAGCCTTCGACCAACCGCGCCGTATTGGCATCGACCCCGTCGACCACGATTTCAATCTCGGGTGCCCCATCCCCCTTCAAGGACCGGGTAAAATTCCCGCGCAAAACCGCAAACCCATCGATCTCGCGGCGGCGCAGAGCCTCCTGGGCCGACGCCGTGTGGGCGAAGGCCTCGGGGCGAAAATAGCCGGAATTGGCAAACGACGCATAAAGCCCGGCCGTATCCGGGCTGCGGCTTTCGATGACGAGACCGAATTTCACATCCCGCGCATCGAGGGACAGCCCATAGCCGTTCAAGACCAGCAACACGACCGGCATCACCAAGGCAATCAGGATCGACGAAGGATCGCGCAGGATCTGAAGAATTTCCTTGCGCAACAGACTCGCGAGCCGTTGCAGAGACAGGATTGGCCTTGTCGCCCCGATCGCCATCACGCAGCCCCCCGCAAGTCGGCACCCTTTGTCCGATCATAGGTTTCGATGAGGGCAATGAACGCATCTTCGAGGGTCGGTTCGGGACGGGCCTCGGTCCGTTCGGCCGCCTTCAAGCGATCCGGGCTGCCGGTCGCGATCAACTGGCCGCGATAGACGATGCCCAAACGATCGCAATATTCGGCCTCATCCATGAAATGGGACGTCACCAAGACCGTCACCCCCTGATCGGCAAGATCGGCGATCCGCGCCCAAAAGGCCCGGCGGGTCAAGGGATCGACCCCGCTGGTCGGTTCATCCAGAAATAAGATCTGTGGTCCATGAATGAGGGCGGCCCCCAGGGCCAAGCGTTGCTTGAAACCGAGCGGCAAGGCCCCCGCCGCCTGATCGACAACCGTTTCCAGGGAAAACTCGTCCAGAACCCAAGCCATCCGATCCCGCAACCGCCGCCCGGAAAGCCCATAGGCCCCGCCGAAGAAGGTCAAGTTCTGACGCACGGTCAAATCGCCATAAAGCGAAAAGCGTTGCGCCATATAACCCAGATGCGCGCGGGCATCGGCACGGGCATGGCCGAGATCGAACCCCGCCACGCGGGCAAGACCCGAACTCGGTGCCAAGAGGCCGCACAACATGCGAAAACAGGTGGATTTCCCGGCCCCGTTCGGACCCAACAGCCCGAAGATTTCCCCCCGTTCCACCGTGAAACTGACCTGGTCCACGGCCTTGAACCGACCAAACAGACGCGAGAGTTCTTTGACCTCGATCACGGGGGCACCCGTTTCCGCACCCCCCGCCGCATCACGGGCCGTCCGGCGCACGGGGTCGGTTGGATCCATCGTCGTTTTCAACAGGCTGACGAAAGCGTCTTCGAAGCGCGGGGCCACCGGACGCAGGCTCGCCCCGTGCGGCAATCCAGGCAGAAAAGCGGCATCCTTGACCACCACCCGAACGGATTCGCCCTGGATCAAGGCGTCGGTCACAGCCCCGTCCCGGCTGAGGCTGCGCTGCAAGGCGCGTTTGTCGGCGGGCGGTACCGTCGCAAGATAGGTGCGCCCCCGCAGCGGGGCCAGAAAATCGCCCGGCGGCCCCGAGGCCACAAGACGCCCGGCATCCACCATCAACACCGCATCGCACCGTTCCGCCTCGTCGAGATAGGCGGTACTCCAGACCACGCTCATCCCATCGCCGACCAGCACCGATACGATGCGCCACAATTCCCGGCGCGAGACCGGATCGACCCCGACGCTGGGCTCGTCCAACAGCAACAGACGCGGCTTGGCGATGAGACAACAGGCCAAGCCCAATTTCTGCTTCATCCCACCGGACAAATCGCCGGCACGGCGGGCGACGAACGGATGAAGGCCGGTAAATGTCAGCAATTCCGCCACCCGCACCGTGCGGGCCTCCGGGTTCATCTCGTGAAGGTCGGCATAAAGGCGCAGATTCTCGCTAACCGTCAGGTCTTCATAAAGCCCGAACCGCTGCGGCATATAGCCGACAGCACCGGTGCGCGCGCGGGCCAAGGCCAAAGCATCCTGGCCGAGGATCGTCACCGTCCCCCCGTCGGGGTGCAGCAGTCCGGCCATCAACCGCAGGAGCGTCGTCTTGCCCGCCCCGTCGGGGCCGGCCAAGCCCGTGATTTGCCCGGACCCGATGCGCGCTGTCAATCCGGCAAGCGCCAGGCGCGTGCCGAACCGTTTCACCAGCCCGTCCAGCACCACGATCGGGCCCTGTTCGCAATCGCGCACGGGTTCTGCGTTCATGACGCCTGACCATCAAACGTGATCGTCACCGGCATGCCTTGCCGCAGGGCACTATCGGGATTTTTGATGAAGACGCGCAGCCGATAGACGAGTTGGGTGCGCAAGTCCGGTGTTTCTACGGTTTTCGGTGTGAATTCCGCCGTCGGCGCAATATAGCCGACATAGCCCTCATACGGTTGATCCGGGCGGCTGTCGGTTTTGACCCAAACTTTTTGACCGGGCTTAACCCGTCCGAGAGACGTTTCCGGCACGAAGCTGCGCACCCAAAGCTGATCGGTGAGAGCCACGCTATAAACTGGGGAACTGGGCCCCAACACCGCGCCGGGTTCAGTGATCCGGGTCAGGATCGTGCCGTTGGCGGGGGCCAGAAGCTTCGTATGCTCAAGGCGGATGCGGGCGAGATTGGCGGCCGCCATCTCGCTCGACAGGGTGGCGCGGGCCGATGTGATATCCTCGTTCCTGCTGCCGAGACGCATCACATCCGCCGCCTTTTGGGCGATAATCACCCGAGCCCGGCTTTCTTCGACCAGGGCCTTCGTATCGTCATAGGTTTGGCGCAAGCCCGCCGGGGTATTCAACAGTTCCGATTTGCGGGCAAGCGTCGTCTCGGCATTGGCCAGCACCGCCTTTTCAAGCTGGACCTCGGCCTCCATCCGGTCGATATCTTCCTTGCGGTTCCCGGCGATCGCCTTGTCCAAGATCGCCTTCTGCGCCGCGACCCGCCCGTCTGCGACCTCGACCAGATTGCGGTAGGTTTCGGGTTCAAGCTCGGCCAGCAATTCCCCCGCCTTGACCGGATCGCCCTCCTCCTTGAACAGGTGCAACACCCGCCCATCCACGTTGAAGGCAAGATCGACCTGGCGAATATCCACATTGCCATAGAGGGTCAAACCCGGTCGTTTTTCATGGGCGGCATCATACCAAAGTACGGCACCCACTCCACCGGCAATCACAAGCGACAAGAGGCCAACGACCCGGATTATACGCACGATATGCCCCCTTTCGCCTGTGAACGACCCCTCAATTTGGATGATCGTCGCAGGATGGCGGGGAAATACATTGATATACGTCAATGTATTGATTTTTTACCCACCGACAGGAATTTCGGGCAGAAAGATAAAAATCAGCACCCGATGTAAAATACAGAAAAAATCTTCAGAATTCTTTTTTCTAAACAGTAACTTAAAAACTCACCTAATGGTTTGTGATAAAAATTGACAGCCTCATCAGATTCCATCACATTCGCTTTGACGGTTCCCTTCGGGGATCAAAAGGGAACGCAGTAACGGGCACCCCCCGAATTCTGCGGCTGTCCCCGCAACTGTGAGCGGCGAGTCGCCTATCATAAGGCCACTGGGAAACCGGGAAGGCGATAGACGATTGTGACCCGCGAGCCAGGAGACCTGCCGTCAGCCGTGGTCACGCGCGAACACATTGGGCGGGGTGTCTCAATGGGGCAGGATTTTGCTCTAACACCAGAGTAAGAGTCCGGCTTTGGTTCGTGGTGACGTGTCACGTTGCCTGGAATCAGACCCATGTTTCCCCGTAGCCGTCATGGCGTGCGTCTATTTTCGTCCGTACAGCTTTTCGCTGTGCTCATTTCATGCAGCCCAGCACGAGCCGACAGTCCTGATCTGCGACAGGACGCTGTCTCGCTGCCCCCCTTGATCGTGACGGCGACGCGCATCCCGACGCCACAAGACGAAGTGGCTAGTAGCGTCAGCGTCATCACGGCAGCGGATATCGCGCTTCGGCAACGTCGAACCCTTCCTGATGTCTTGCAAGACGTGCCTGGGTTGAATTTGGTCCAAACCGGCGGGCCGGGCGGGGCAGCGTCGATCTTCACAAGAGGAACCAATGCCAATCAAACCAAGGTCTTGATCGATGGCATCGATGTCGCCGATCCGAGTTCACCCAACGGGGGGGTCGACTTTTCTCAGATTTTGGCTTCAGATATCGATAGAATCGAGGTGTTGCGCGGTCCCCAAAGCGGTCTTTACGGCTCGGATGCCATCGGTGGGGTGATCAACATCATCACGAAACGTGGTTCCGGCCCGCCCCGTTTTCAGGCTAGCATCGAGGGGGGATCTTTCGGCACAGTCAACCAAACGGCCGGGCTGAGCGGTTCAAGCACACGTTTCACTTATTCAGTCGATCTTGCCCATTTTCGCAGCGATGGAACCAATGTCACTCCGGCCAATTTAGTGCCGAAAGGTCGAAGCCTGAATAGCGATGGCAACGACAACAAGACCCTCGCAACCAAGTTTGGTTTCGATCTCACCGACGAAATCGATATCGGCCTCGTCGCACGCTATACGGATACGGCGCTGCGGTCGACAAACGACGATTTTCTAGGGCCTGAAACAAAACCGAGTGCCAGCAACAATCGTGAACTCTTCACACGAGCCACCGCTCACGTCGCGCTCTTCGAGGGTGCCTTCGAGCAGACGTTCGGGATTGCCTATACAGATTACCGCCGACGGTTTTTCGATCCGAATAATTTTCAAGCCGAACCCAGCTTTTTTCGCGGCAATCGCATCAAAATCGATTGGCAAGGCAATATTAAAGCATCACCTGATGAGACAATTACCATTGGTGCCGAACACGAAGTCAATAAAATTGACGACAGTTCCCCCGTTCGCGCCGAAAATACCAACAATGCTGGTTTTATTCAACTTCAATCCAATATCGGTCAACAATTCTTCAACACGATCAGCGTGCGCTACGACGATAATGAACGGTTCGGCAGCAAAACAACCTATCGCCTTGCCCCCGCTTTTCTCATTCCCTCGGTCAATATGAAGCTAAAGGCGAGCCTCGGCACAGGGTTCAAGGCGCCATCCTTAGATCAATTGTTCGATAACTTTCCGCAATTCAACTTTTTTGCAAATCCTAACCTCAAACCGGAAACCAGCACAGGTTATGATCTGGGGATCGAACAATCATTTCTAAACAAGACGATTTTTTTTGGTACAACTTATTTTCATAATAATATTAAAAATCTTATAACAACCAATAATACCTTTACATCCTACACAAATCTAGGAAAAATCACAACCCAAGGCATAGAAACAACCTTATCCTACAAACCGACAGAAGATATTAATTTTCGTCTTGATTACACATATTTGGAGGCAAGAGACGATCATCTCCAGATGGATCTTCTGAGGCGTCCCAAAAATAAAACCAGCTTTAATATAGATTGGAAAACATCACAAAACGCGACCCTGGCAGCCTCCATCCTGCATGTCGGTTCTTCAGCAGACATCAACCGATCCGGGACGGTATCAGGCTTAACCGCCCCCGGTTACACCCTGCTCAATGTCGCGGGTTCCTATGAATTCAACCATGGCCTCACCGCCTTTGCCCGCGTGGACAATTTGCTTGATCAAAAATTTCAGAGTCCGATTGGTTTTCTCCATCAAGGGCTCGGCATTTTCACCGGCCTCCGGATCGCCTTTGATACCAACCGTCAAATCCCATGACTACGAAAGCGCCATTTATGTCGACACAACTCCTTCCAAAGCGGATTCTTGATGAGGATGGCGCTTACCTTGACGTTTTTGATCTGCCGACAGATCCTAGCAGTCTTGAGTCCTTATTGCGTACATTATTTGCTGATCATTGGCGCGACATCACGTTTGGGCCAATCATTCAGGGGGCGGCATGGGAATTACGGGCCAGCCAACCACCAGACAAAATCAAGATGTTCGACGGTTATCTGACGATCAGTTTCGGCGGTCCCCATTTTCATCTGTGCATCGGTAATCATAAAGGACAGCACAATAATCCTGTATCACCACAGCTAGCCTGTCATCGTCGCACGGCGCAAGCTGATCTTTACCGCCGTCTCAGCAAAGCCGGAACGCCAGTTTCTTGGGGCATCCGCCTCTTTAACGGCAAGGGCGAGCAACAAATCACCATTTTGCTCCCCAATCCCTTCTTACACCCTGAAACCGATAAGATTTTAAAAACGCCTGACTGGTCCCGATTAGCCCTCTGGGACGTGCTGCGGGCACAATGGCTTGGTTTAACGATACCAGATCCTTTTGATCGATCCGGTCGCGGGTTTCGGCATGATTAGATCCAATGTGATCGAACATTGATCTAGTCAAAAACTTTTTCCTTCAATCACGGAGCCATTTCATGAACACGATACGTTTATCTTCTGCTATGACGTTTTGGTTTACTCTTCTCACAAGTTTTAGCGCCGTGCTTTCACTCGGCTTTGCGTGTGCCGTGCCGTTTGTGGCCTTCGCTACATTTGCCGCACTCTATATGACACTATCCAAGGCGCTTTTTGTGATCGTGGCCGTCTGGTTCATCAATCAGGCGATCGGCTTTGTGGTTCTCGGCTATCCTTGGACCTTGGATTGTCTGGCCTGGGGTATCGCTCTCGGCACCGTCAGTGCCCTAAGCTGTCTTGCCGCTGCCCGCATTGCTGCCAAGACGAAACGGCTGCCATCATTTCTAGGAGCGATCCTCTGCTTTATCGGCGCTTTTTGCGTCTATGAAGGCGGATTGTTCTTGGTTGCGCATACTCTTCTTGGCGGTACCGAAACCTTTACCCTCGACATCCTTGCACAAATCATCGCGATCAATGCACTGGCAACTATCCCTCTGTTTCTGTTGAAATATGGGATCGAAGCAGGGAATGGGAAGCGGCACGCAGGCGTCAAGGCCGCCCTGCACGACAGAACCACGCGGCCCCTCGGGATGAAGACACAGCAATCATAGACTGATGCAGCGTCTCACGACACAGCGTCGGTGCCGCCGCGTTCTATCGGTCCTGGCGGCGCTGACCCTCCATGCGACGGTTCTATATGGCCTGTGGCATTCGGTGCATCCGGTCTTCGTGCCGTTGGATATGCCAGTCTCGATCCTTCTTGTCTCGCCGCAAAAAGTCCAGGCGATGACTGAGACGGTGCCTATTGTACCCACCTCGCAGAATATCATCGGTACACAAGACAGAAAACGAGATGCAGGCCTGCCACAAAAGCCACCTCGCAAAACCCACCTCCCTGGAATGGCGGTAAAAAAAAACCGATCGACCCCGATACCGGCACATTCAACCGATCCCGAAACAGTTCAGCGCGACCATGAAACTTTGTTGCCCTCATTCAATGATCAATCGGTCAATCCGTCGGAAAGCCCTGAAATTGCGAATAAATCAAAAATTAATAACGAATTATCCATTGAATCACCCGTTAAAAACGATCAGATCGATCAAAATTACATCAACACTATCATGTCAGCATTAGAAAAATTTAAAAAATATCCAGAAATATCAAGGAAAAGACATGAAGAAGGAACCGTTACACTAATTTTTACTATTGATCGATCTGGTAGGATTATTGTTCATGATCTCTATAAAACATCCGGTCATACACGGCTCGACGATGCAGCCCTTTATATGCTTGCGCAGACACCATCGCTGCCCGCCATACCTGCATCCTATCAGAGAGACCTACTGACACTGATTTTGCCAATTAGTTTCAACATTCGGACCTAGCGTTTGCCCCATAGCGATGCAAGAACCAAGTGTCTGTTTTTTTAATGTATCGCCCGGATAAATCGAAGAGACCCCCGATATCGCTTGAAAAACGACTTTAAGATCACCGATTATCCCGAAAGAAACGATCACCGCGTCACCTTCTTGCTGCTGCGAGCCGCCCTATGGCCGATTCCGCCCTGTTTTCTCCCCTCATCGCCCGCCTTGCCGAAAGCGGCCTTGCCCCGGCACCCGTGCTGGACTCCCTTGTGCGGTTCGTGCCGTCTCAGACCCTGCTCGAAGCCGAGGGCCTGTTGCCGCGCCTCGTCGAGGAATGGCGTACGATCCTCGATCGGCTTGACGAACGGGCCGCCTTCGACCCAGAGACGGCCCCCTTCTGGCATGAGATCAAAAGGGTCCTAGCGACGGGCGACGTGAATGGCGCGGTCGATCAACTGACCCGCTATCACAGCGATACGATCCTGGTCATGGCCCGCGTGACGGCGGAACGCGCGGCCCTCCATCATCTGCAACGGGATTTCAAGACGGCGGCGAACCTCTTTGCCGCAACCGCCGCCCTGCTGCCCGATACCGAGATCGACACCCGCTGGCGCCTGCGCCTTGCCGAGGCCGAAGCGCTGATCGATTTCGGCAGCATGTCGGGCTCGCTCGATCCGATCTATGCCGCCGCCGCCCGCCTGCGCGGCCTGACACCGGACCAGAATCCCGGTGCCTGGGCAGAGGCGCACAATCATTTGGGCGTCGGCTTTGCCCGCCTCGGCGAGCATCTGCGCCGAGGCGATATTCTGATCGAAGCCTCGAACGCGTTTCGACGCGCCCTCACCATTCAGAGCCAGAACCCGAGCGGCATCGATCATGCCATGACCCTGAACAATCTCGGCAATGCGCTGCGCACGGCCGGCGACTGGTTGAAGAAGCCCGATCTCGTCAGTGAGGCGGTCCACGCCTTTAAAAGCGCGCTTAGCATCGTGACGATCGAGCTGTCGCGTCCGCACCATCTCACCATGCAGTTCCAATTGGCCAATTGCCTGTTCAGCCTGGGGCGCAGTCGCAACGATCTGCGGTTGGTTTCGGATTCAGAACGGCTCTATGGCTATTGCGTCCAGCATCGCGATCCGGCCACTGAGGCCTTCGAATGGGCCAATGCGCTCTACGGCCAAGGGGCCGCCCTTGCCGTGATCGGCGAAAATGGCGGTGGTGTCGCCGCCTTGAAAGCCGCCCTTTCGGTCCTCGACGCCTGTCTCACCGTTGCCTTGCCCCCCGAACGGGCCCAGACGACGGCATTGCGCCAAAATCTGCGCGCGCGGGTAGCAGAGCATCTGGGCAAGGTCGCGAGCATGGGGCCAACGCCGCCCGCCCCGGATCGCCAAACCGACCTTGCAGCCGCGCTCAGGCAATCGCTGAATTTGTCCACACCCGCCCCCAAAGGCGAGACGATCCACTGAGATCCGACCCGGTGCCTGCGCACCGGGTCATGGCACTGCCCTGCGCGCCCGCGATCCATCGGCCGCCCGCATCCCGGTCACGGCACCACTTGTCGGGTCGCGTTCGAAAGAGAGGACTTCGCCAACCAAGGCCCCTTGGTCGAAGGTGAATTGATCGTCGGTTCCAGGCACGGGCGACAAAGAGATTTTGACGGTGGCGGCCGCCGGATCCTTGGCGTTCATCCAGGTAAGGCGACCCGCCAGGACGGCGATTGCGATTTCTTGTCCCTGATCCCGGTAAGTACCGACCCATCGGCCCCATGCCGGATCGGCGGTCGGGACGATCGCGGGCGGCGGCGGCAGAGCGGTGAGGGCCGCGTCCAGAATCCGACCGGCCAAGGCCGCAGGCCCATTCTCGTCGGCATTGGTCAGAACCACGACCCCGAGCCCGCCAACAGGATCAAGCTCGAAACGCCCGGCATAGCCAAGCGCCCGCCCGCTATGGCCGATGCGCAAGCGCCCCCCTACCTGACGGAAGTTCAGGCCGTATCCTTCGGCATAGGAAAAATCCGGCAGAACATGATGAGGCTGCAACAAACTACGCAGGCTTGCGGCACTCAATATTCCCGCCGGTTGCCCCGTCAGCAGAAACTGGACGAGATGGGCAAGATCGTCGCAACGCCCGGCAAGCCCCGCCGCCGCCATCATCGGCCCCATCGCCAGAAACGGGCGGGGCGCGCGCGAACCCGCCCCGTTCCCGCCATAGCCGACGGCAAGATCGGCCGCGTCCATACGGGGTACGAGGCTTGCGATCCCCAACGGTTTGCCGATCCCCTCGGCCACCGCCGTCTCATAGGGCACGCCCGCCGCCGCCTCAACCACCATACCCAACAGCGCATAGCCGAGATTGGAATATTTCCATTGGGTTTCCGGCGGCAGGACCGTACGCGCGCGGGGCAGATCCCGCATCAAGTCCGCCACATCCGGCATCACCTGATCCTGCCAAGAAGATCCCGGCACCTCGCGGGGCAATCCGCCCAGATGCAGCAAGGTCTGACCCACAGTCACGGCGGGGGCAGGATCGTCGGCGAAGCGAAACCAGGGCAGATACTGACGGATCGGATCGTCCAACCGCACCCGCCCGCCATCAACGAGGCGCAAAAGGGCGATCGCAGTGAAAATCTTGGACATAGACGCCCAACGAAACTGGGTTTCAAACCCAACGGCGCGCGCACGGCCTTGGTCGGCAAAACCGGAAAAATGGCGAAATATTACACCGTCCCGGCCCACCAGACAAACGGCAACCCCCGGCACGGTCTGCACCACCCGGTCCGCCGCAATCAGCGCATCGAGGCTCGCCCCCAACCGTTCCGGGATCGGGTCCGCCTTGGCGGCAACCGTCATCGCAACGACCATCAGAACGGCACAACAAGACCGCCAGCCACACCGCCTCATGCGCCCCACCCGTTTTTAGCCAATCGTTTCACTATAAATGATCCTGTTTTATGCGCTATGGTGAGGGTCTCATTTCCTGAGCGCCATAGGCACTCGTCCCTTCTTGAGAGAACACGGGCCCTGCCATGCAGTTTCGCTACCCGCGCCACGCCATTCTCGCCGACTATGCGCGGTCATCGGTCGGGGTGGCCTTGGTCGGGTTCGTCGCGACCAACCCTATGCCCCTTGTGTTGGCGGCGATTTTTACGGGCCTGTCCATGCCGTTTCTGGCTTATGGGGCGCGCACGGTGCTGCGCCATGTCAGTACGTATCGCCTCGACGAAGCCGGGTTGACCATCGTCGGTCCCTGGCCGAAACGGCTCGACTGGGCGGCCCTCAGCGGTCTGCGCCTGCGCTATTATGCGATCGGGCGCAACCGTCAAAACGGCTGGATGGAATTGACCCTGACCGCCGAGCGTCTCTCCTTGAAATTCGAGAGCAAACTTGACGGTTTCGACGATCTTCTGGCTGAGGTCGCGACCATCGCCCGCACAGCCGACTTGGCGCTCGACCCGATGACGGTCGAGAATTTGATTGCCTGCGATCTCATGCCCGACGATGGCCGTCGCCTGCCGACACCGACCGCAAAACCGCGCCGACACCCCTTGCGCCTCTATCGATAAGATCGGGCGATCACGGCACCAGAATCATGCCGTCATGGGCGACGAGCGTGCCGGGTCTGATGCGGGTTACTTCTTCCTGCAACCGATCCAATTCGCCGTCGGTCCGGTTCGGGGCGTGATGGAACACGACCAGAGTCTTGGCACCGGCCGCCTCGACGAGGTCGAGCCCCGCACGCCAGGTCGAATGGCCCCATCCTTGATGTTTTGGATATTCG
Organism: Aliidongia sp.; assembly: GCA_036821645.1. Classification (GTDB taxonomy): domain Bacteria; phylum Pseudomonadota; class Alphaproteobacteria; order ATCC43930; family CGMCC-115725; genus DAISJD01. The sequence continues at coordinate 3,813 of DAISJD010000015.1, read as the reverse complement.
TCGGGCATATACATGGAATCGTAAATCACATAATCGGCCCCCCAGATGAGGCCGAGAATATTGTCATCCAACCGCCCCGCGACATGTTCCGTGTCGGTGACATAGCAGATGGCCTTGCCATCGAATTCCACCCGATACCCCGTCGCCCCGTTCGGATGATTGAGCGGTGCCGTCAGAATACGGATATCGGGACGCGGATTGAGGATCGAGCCTGCCACAAAATCTTTGTAGCTGACGCCAGCCCCAAGCGCCGCCAGCGTAACCGGAAACAGAGGCTCGTGCATCAATTGGCCCAGAATGTCCTTGATACTGCGGTCGGGGGCAAGGTGGCCCGCCCAAATGCGCAACTGCGTCGCCGGATCGTAGGCCGCCCCGAAAAACGGCAACCCGCCCACATGATCGTAATGGGTATGGGTAAAGAACAAGTCGAAATCCAACGATGCCTTGCGGCGCGCCACATCGTCGTTGAATGCGCAGATGCCTGAACCGCAGTCAAAAATCAGTGTCGCCTCATCGCAGGTCATCGAAATGCAGGGGGTATTGGCCCCATAGCGTACCGTCGTCGCACTGGGGACCGAAATACTGCCACGGACACCCCAGAGGGTGGCGCTGAAACGGGGGCGATCACCCTGATTTTGGACCTGCACCATGGTTTCCTCAATTCCCTTGAAACAGATGCCGATCACAGCGACTTATTCGATTGCACCGCTGCCCATAGCCCCGAACCACCCCAATAACCACCCATGCCGTCAGGGAACCAACCGATAGCCGCCCGGCTCCGTCACGAGGATCTGCGCATGGGACGGATCCAGTTCGATTTTCTGCCGCAGGCGATAAACATGGGTTTCAAGCGTATGCGTGGTGACACCCGCATTGTAGCCCCAGACTTCGTTCAGCAACAACTCACGTCCCGTCGGACGATCGCCCGCCCGCAGTAGATATTTCAAAATCGCCGTTTCCTTTTCGGTCAGGCGAATTTTCTTCTTGCCGGTCAGATCGAGCAACGTTTTCGCCGAGGGGCGAAAATTATAGGGGCCGATCCGAAAGACCGCATCATCGCTCTGTTCATGTTGGCGCAACTGCGCGCGAACCCGTGCCAAGAGGATATTGAGGCGGAACGGTTTCACGATATAATCGTTGGCACCGGCATCCAACCCCAAAACCGTATCGGCCTCCGTATCGGCCCCGGTCAACATGATGATCGGGGCCCGAACCCCGTTACGCCGCATTTGCCGACATAATTCGCGCCCATCCATATCGGGTAGCCCGACATCGAGCATCAGCAAATCAAAATAATGATCGGCCGTAATTTTCAACGCAGCCTGAGCGCAATCCGCCATGTCGATGACGAACCCGTCATGGAGTTGCAATTGTTCGGCCAAGGCCGCGCGCAATGCCTCGTCATCATCGACGAGCAGAATCTTCTTGCCAGCAGTCACAGCGTTCCAGCGACCTCGATGAAAAGCAGAGGGATAGTCTCAGCGGCTGTTAAAATAGCCTGCCTTTACGCCTAACGCAATCAAACCAAAGATACTCTTTCGGCGTGAAAAGCGAATTTTATGAAGATGATGACACGAAAATGACGGGTTTTGCATATTTTACGGTCTTTACGCCGGCACTGGCCTGTCGATCCGAAAGCGGCGTTCATGCCTCTCCCGCGTCGCACTCATAGCCCATCCGCCACCGTCGACCTACCTCCTTAGGGCTGCGCGTGTATGATGCCGCAGCTTTGGGCCCCTGTCAGCCATCAAAAAGTCGATATTTTTCCTATAAGACGTCAATCCGGCGCAGCGCACAGGCAAACGCACCAGGATGGGATCAAAACGATGCGGCCAGAAACCAAGCAAGCGGAAACGACGACGGCACCCCTGTTGAAAAGCGCCTTGGCACAATTGCGCCGGGGCGGTCCCCTGATCGTTAGGGACGGCACACGGTGTGCGCTCATGCGGGCCGCAGAATCCGTCGATGCTGCGGGATTGCGGGACTGGCAGGCCATGATCCCGGCCGAAGCCGACACGGTCCTGGTCACGACCCATCGGCGCGCACATGCGCTGGCACTCGTGAGCGATCCCGTGGCAACGGGGCTTTGGTCGATAGCACTCCCCAAAGAGACGCAACCCGCCTTGATCGCGGCCCTCACCGATCCGACCCTGGTCCAAGAAGTCCCCTTGCCTGCTGTTACCCCGGTCCCGCTCGATGCGGACCCGGTGGCGACGGTCGGGATCGGCCTGTTGAAACAGGCAGGGTTGTTGCCGTCCCTGATGATGGCGACCCTAGCCCACGATGCGGCCCCAACCCTCGCAGAAGCGGCCCATCTCCTGACGCTGGATGCCGGAACCACCCTAGAGGCCCTCACCGCACTGCCCCGCACCTTAACCCGCATCACCGATGCCCGCGTCCCGTTGGCCGATGCTGAAAATGCCCGCATCGTCGCCTTTCGCCCGGCGCATGGCGGGACGGAGCATCTTGCCATCATCATCGGCGACCCGCCCACCGATGCACCGGTTCTGACCCGGATTCATTCGGAATGTTTTACCGGCGATCTTTTGGGCAGTCTGCGCTGCGATTGCGGGGAACAATTGCGCGGGGCCATTCGCACGATGGCGGATGCCGGCGGCGGCATCGTCCTTTACCTTGCCCAAGAGGGGCGCGGCATCGGTCTCGTGAACAAATTGCGGGCCTATCGTTTGCAGGATGCCGGCTTCGACACGGTCGATGCGAACGAACAATTAGGGTTCGATCCCGATGAACGGGTCTATGGCCCGGCTGCCGATATGTTGCGCCAATTGGGCTATGGCGCCGTGCGGCTCTTGACCAACAACCCGGAAAAACTCGCAGCCCTGCCGCGTCACGGCATCGCGGTCATAGAACGCGTCCCCCATCAATTCAACGCCAACAGCCATAACCAACATTATCTCGAAACAAAGGCAAAGCGCAGCGGCCATTTATTCTAAGGCGGCAGTTTTTACCGGCATAAAACGCCGCCTGCGCCTGTCGCGGCGTACACGAGGGTGCACACGGGGCGACTCGGAACAAGCCTGATATCATTTTGATTTTATGACTAAAATAGAAACAGTGGGCGATGATTTTCGCCCCCGTCCCCCCGGCAAAACTTGGCACTGAAATTGCGTTGTCCCTTTGGTCAATCGCACGGGGGCCGTCATGGACGCCATCACCAGCACCAGCCAAACAGCCAATTCCACCGGGACGGAACAGCCGTCCCACCTCTGGGCGAATGGCGAAATGAGCTTTCACGACGTGCTGGATGCCATCAATCCGTTGCAGCATATCCCCGTCGTCGGCACGATCTACCGCGCCGTCACCGGCGATAAGATCGGCAATGTCGCCCGTGTCGTGGGCGATACGCTCTATGGTGGGGCTGTCGGTTTCGTCTTCGGCATGGCCAATGCGGGCATGGTCTCCGAAACCGGCAAGGATCTGGGCGAACATCTCGAAGCCTTCGTCAAAGGCGATCCCGACGAGATCGCCCTGGAACCGGCCCCCTTTCAAGGCGACGAGTTCACCCACGGCACCCCCGCCCTCTTCGGCAGCGCCAAGCGCAAGGCCGAACTGGCCGCCGCCACACAACGCCAGTCGCCATCGCCTGACGCCCTCCCATCACCTGACGCCAGATCGCCCAAGGCACCCCCGGCGCTCGCCCCCCGAAAGCCCGATGTCCCGCGCGCGGCAACTGTCGCCGCCCCAGAACCAAACCAACTAAAATCAGGCCCGGTGGACCTGCCCTATTTTCCCGATTCAACCGGCAAGCCCCCGGTCGGCGACACGCCCACGGCCGCGACATCCGACCCAGCC
>DAISJD010000014.1:0-40995 GCA_036821645.1 Aliidongia sp. | reverse complement strand
GGAACGTCCAGTACCTCAGCACCTGCTGTCGCAGGGGCGGGGGGCGGGGGGGCCCCGCCCCCCCCGCCGGGCGCCGCCTCCCCGCCCGCCTCATCCGACCCGAGGCCCCCGATGGTAGCCCCCGGCCGGTCGAGGCCGTCATCGTGGCGGTTCATGGCTTCAACGATCATTCGAGTGCGTTCGAGCTCGCCGCCCCCCTCTGGGCCGAGGCGGGCATCGCCACCCTCGCCTATGATCAACGGGGTTTCGGCACCAACCCCGATCGCGGGATTTGGGCGGGGGCCGATCAAATGGCCCTCGACCTTGCCGCAGCCCTCGACGCCGCCCGCGCCACTTTTCCCGGCGTGCCGGTCTATGCCTTGGGCGAAAGCATGGGGGGGGCCTTGGTCCTGAACGGGTTTGCCGGACAAACGGCGGCCCGCCCGAAGGCCGACGGCCTGATCCTGGTCGCCCCCGCCGTCTGGGGCCGCGACACGATGCCACTCATCAATCGCCTGTCCCTGGCCATCGCCGCCCGGCTGTTCCCCGGCGAAACCTTCACCGGCAAGGGCACGGGGGTCCAGGCGTCGGACAATATCGAGATGCTGCGCGCGCTCGGACGCGATCCGTTTTTCATCAAGGCGACCAGGGTCGATGCGATCTATGGTCTCGTCAATCTGATGGATGGGGCGCTGGCGGCGGCCCCGGCCCCCTTGCCGCCGCTGTTGGTGCTCTATGGGGCGCACGATCAATTGATCCCGGCCGATCCGATGCGGCGCTTCATGACGCGGCTTGCCAAGGACCAGGCGGCACAACAACGCCTCGCCTTCTATCCCGACGGCTGGCACATGCTGCTGCGCGATCTCGAAGGGCCCCGCGTCGCCCAGGATATCGCCCATTGGGTGCGCAACCCGATGGCCCCCCTGCCGTCCCAGGCGGATCAGGCGATCGGTCGCTTCCTCGACGGCACGGCCCCGACCGACCCGCCGCCGCTCACCCCGAAACCCTTGCCCCACCGCAATCTCGACAATTGACCGCCCGCAGGCGACATCACCCCCAATGCCGCGGACTGTCTGTTCCCCCGCCGCACCCCGGTGCGGCGCACTGTTTGTTCCCCCGCCGCACCCCGGTGCGGCGCAAGGCAAGCATGCAGCATTAAACACTTGAGCCCACCCCCCTTTCGCGCTAGGGTGCGTCCCTATTCGAGAGTGCCTGCCATTCTCTCGGGCCTGCACCCGTAGCTCAGCTGGATAGAGCGCTGCCCTCCGAAGGCAGAGGCCAGGGGTTCGAATCCCTTCGGGTGCGCCAGTTTCTTCAAAGAGTTAGGTAATTTCGGCACCACCCAAGATTAGGGTGCCAGCATCCGCTATCTGGCGCGGCCTTAGCCTAAACTCGACAACAATCAAACATTCCCCCGCAGTACGCCCGCACGTGACCTCACGGACGCTCCGCAGCTTTCAGCCATGCATCGACACCTGAAACACCAAAGGCGAGCAGGGCATCCTGCATCGCGACCACTCTGCGCAGCATGGCACCGCCATCGGATTCTTCCTGTTCCTCGGCTTGTGCAAAAAGCTGGGTCAGTAATTGACCGATATTCTTCTTTTCCGTGTGCAGATAAGTCTTTGTGCGCCCGGTAAAGGCGACATATATCTCAACCGCCTCCAAGGCATGCGCCGGATCATAAAGAGCGATGGCGTTCAACCAAGCATCGAAACCAAAAATATCCATGTGTTTAGAATTGGCATCGCTTTCGAGTAGCGAGAGGCAACGCTGAATTAAGGCAATAGGCACGACAATCGGTGGGTTAACATCATCAAAGATATTTCGAAGCTTCTGTGCAACGACGATCGCCGGCGCATTTTCTGCGTTTAAACCTGCGTCCAGACCTGCAAGGCACTGTTCTCTGTGTTGTTGGATGTTACCGCGATAGGTCCATACGCTGGCCGCACCATTCCACGCATCGATAGACGTCAGTGCCTTGAGCTCTGTCAGAAAACTGGCGAAATCCAATCGATTTGACAGTGCCGCCAGCGCAGATATGCGCCCCCAAGTCTCAAGATCCTGACCATGACCTTCGCCCCGAAGACGGGCCAGCCATGGGGCGACAAGGTCAAACGAATGGTAGTAGGCGTAATAAAGGCACGGCTCTGCCAATGACCATAGCCCAGGGATATTCTTTTGCATGGCAAGGCCAAACAGACCCCAGCCAAGATCCGGATGACGACTCTGAAAATAGGACAGGCGTCTCAGCATCACGGCGCGAATTGCTGGGTGGTCGTCTGCCGCATAGGTGCGCAGCGCGTCCGGGAGTGTCGCAGGCCACGGCAGGTTTTTATCGGTAAGATGATTGGCCAAGATCATCAAACCCTCTGCCGCCATGCCTCGGGCCATATTGATGCCGACCGTCAGCAAGTCGATAGAGGGGCCCGAGATGGTCGCCTCTTCCGGCATGTTGGAAAACGCCGCTGCCAAGGATACTAACCGTGCGACATCCGATGGCCGTACGGTGATAAACGCGCAGCCTTCGATCGCGCGCGCGGCGGCTCGATTCTGTTGCCAATGATCTGAATGCCGTTCAAGCTCGTCGAGGATATCCTGCACCAAGGCTTCCGCATCGGGTTCTTCTAGGGCTGACCAAGACTGCCCAGGTCGCACGTTGCCGTAGCGCATCGCTAAGTATGCCGCAACCCCGTCCATCAAATCATCGCGAAAGCGGTTTGGTATCCGCCCCCCGTGCTCTGATAAGTAACGCATGAACCGACGCGGTGCCCGCGACGCCGCTTCACGCAGTTGCTGGCCGACTTCGCGTGCACCGCCCAAGCGGCGATCATGCCAATGCGGATCACCTTCGAGAACTTGATCTTTAAAATAGTCCAAAAGGCGCTGAACTTTGTCGTCGCTTGAATGAAGAAACACCTCGAAGGAAAATGGCGGAACGACCATGCCACCCTGCATACCAATGTGAGGTTGCCTGACCAGGGGCCAGGTAGACTGTTCACATTCATTGATGATGGCTTGCGCGGCGGGGGAGCGCAGATGGCACGGCAGCGCAAGAATCAGCTGCGCGCGCGCCGGCAATATCCATGCCCGCGAGAGAGAGTTGGTCATGGCATCCTGCCACAATGTTAAAATACCGGCCTGTATTTTGTCTTGGATCGCGGCATCGAGATGAATGAAAGCAGCCTGCATCAAAGTGCCGAGTTCATAGGACAAATGAGATTTCAGGCGCGTCATCTCGCATAACATTGACCCAATCAGATCGAGATTGGGGATCGGTGCGGCGGTGCATGCAAGAATTGCGAAATATCGAAGCGCACCTTCCATACTAAGACATAAACGGCGGCGGTTGCCCTGCCACCATGCCGAGTTGTTGTGTGCATGCCGCAACAGGGCTGCCTCAATCGCGTCCAGAAGGATGCGTTTGGTTCCCCTCACTCTGTGATTGATCTTCGAATGGGTATCCTTGTATGAGGTTTCATCGAGAAAACCGGGCAGTGAGATCTCACCCACTGCGCCAGACTGCACGCGCCTCATCTCACTCCATCGTTCGACCGATGCGATGGCGAGATCGAGTAAGACCTCAGATTGCTGCATTCTCTCGGCAAGAAACACTTTATCATCATTTCCAAATTCATGCCTCTCGCAATACAGTTTTCCGTTAAAATCATAGTCGAGCACATCCTCCTCACCGACCGCACCCGCGACATATTCCCAGAGCACCGTGTCATCAAGAACGCCGACCTTAATATATCTCGCAATTATTTTGCCTGTTGACGTGTTTTTTTGTTTCGGTAACTTCAAGAATTCCATAACGATTGGCACACATAATGATAAATATTCTTGATCAATATCTAAAATTTTACGAGATATCGAATAATATATCTGCGTCTTATTCATACCGTCAAAGGCCAACATCTCCGACCAAAATTCGATCACCGCGATCGGATCGGCATTCTTCCAGTAAGAGATGCGGTTTACATGCAGCAATAACCCGTCAGTATCGCGGGTAGCACGCAAATGAGGGACCAGAAACCGCATCCAGAAATGATGCCATGCCTCCCGATTGGCGTTCATGTATATTGCCTGGAACATATCGCGGTGCCGATCATGCAGGTCGCGGATCAGCATCCAGTCATCATCGTGCGGAACTTGCGCAGCGCAGGATTCCGCCACGAGACGACGAAGATGAAAAGCATGGGTGCCCGTCAAAACAGTCCGCAATTGCTTTCGGTATTGAGACCGGTCCCCCGTTGCCAAGGCCGCAACAAAGCTGCGAATAGTGGGGCGGATAAACGGGACCGGCGGCAAGGTCCGAATAAATCCATCCAAGGTCATGGCGTGGCGGATGGAATGGCTGATCACCAACACGTCGAGCAACGTTTGATGCCCAAACGTCAACAGCCCGTTTTCAGTTTCGTGCAGCACCCTGTTACTCAGAAGCGCCCTGCGGATTTCTTGTGAGGCAGCAAAGCGTTGCCGGGGCACCGCAAGGCTGCGCGTTTTCAGCATTTCCGCCGCAATATCTTCTATGGCCCGCATCCCCACATCGCCCAGCGCACCATCGTCCCGCACGATCGTCTCTAAGTAACGCTGTGCCAATGCCTGACTGGTCACGGCATTCACGGTGTCGCCGCGTTGCGCCAATTCCACGAACAAGGCCAATTCACGCGGATTGCCAATCAATTGGCGGGTGACTTCATCTATCGCGGTCATATCGATCCCCAGTTTCACCAGAAGCGGCGCGATCTGACCGTTCCAATCCAAGGGCTCGCACGCGATTTTCTTCTCCCAATCGCGCACCGCGATGCGCCGGTCGTAATGGCAGTCAAAATCGCGACAAGCCGTGACGATCGTCAGATTGGGTATCAGCGCCAAACGGTCGATTTGGGCTAAGAAATATGTCAGTACGCTATGCTCACGGGCGATCGACAGCACATCCAACGAGTCGATCAGGACGACCACATGCGCGCTTTCCGCCATGCGCGCCGCATATTCCACCCAGTGTTCCGACAGGCCCAGATCGCGGCGCGCCTCCATGGTTGCCGTATCGGCAAATTCACGCGATTGGATAAACAACGGCAGAAAATCGCTGCGCGTCCGGGCCCGTTCTTCCAACCTGTCTTGGACGGCCAACATAACGCAGGTCTTGCCGGATCCAGGCAATCCCGTCAGCAGGATCGTGCGCTGTTTCGCGTCGATGGCGGCGATGAGTGCGTCAACAGCCGGACTGAAAAGGCGCTCGTTGCCGATATCGCGACACCAAGCACGACCAATCTTGGACGTGTCTTTGAACGCAGCACAGACTGCGACCCGATCCAGGGGAGGCGCCAGCATCGAGCCGGTCTCTGCCAGCAGGGCTTTCAGATCTGCCTTGGTCAATCGATGCCGCGTCGCAGCAATGCCGTCCTCACCGTCCTGACGCGCTGCGAGTTCCCAAAGACGTCTCCACAAGGCATCGAACGCCGCAGTACTGTTGCTGACAAGCCCGCACAGGCGTTCACGGAGCTTCGTCCTCATACGCTTTGGGGACGGGGTGGTTTCAAAGGATGTCCGTTGCAAAAATTGGTACGTGGACAGGCTTGATCCCTCATCCAGCAATAGTTTTCCGAGTTGGGCATCCGTCGCTCGATTTACCTTGCCAATATTAGCTTGGTAGGTTGCGTCATCGGGATAGACGGTACTGTCCTCCTTCAGTGCCGAAAGCACGCCGAAGGGGGTGCCCGAATAGAAATGGACGTGAGATTCTGGATGATCCTTCAACGAAGCGATGGCCTTGCGCAGTTCGTCGGCAAGATCAGCAATAGACCAGGCCCTGTGTTTGGGTTGGTTCTTTTTACACTGACATAGAATTTCACTTCCATCGACCTTGCCGATCACAATATCATCGACTGAATATAAAGCTGAATCAATTTCAATCCATTCAAAATTTTGATCCGTCAACACAGTCAATGCCCAGTCAAAGGCGACGAGTGTTTGGTAATCGTCACCGCGGTTGGACTGAATCCCTGCCTTACTCATTCGTTTTGTACCACTTATTTTGCAAAATCGTCAGCATGGCTAACGGCGCAACATTATTCAACCGTCTTGCATGACCGAGGCTGTGCGCTTGTGCATCCTATTCTTCCAGCCGGATGAGATTGGGTATCTGCTTTTACCAATCACGCGTGCGGATAGCGCACCCTAAGATTGGCCCGGCAATAAAACCAACCGCATACACCCGCGCCAAAATCACCCCTTGCATTGCGCGCCGTCATCTTGTCTCATGCTTGCAGGGGATTGGGGTGATCCAACTTCTTGTTGAGAGGGAACGATGATCGAGGCGGGGCTTCCCATTGTGATCGTTGGGGCGGGGGCCAGTGGGACCTTGCTTGCGGTACAGCTCGCCCGTCATAAGGCCCTGCCTGTTCTGCTGATCGAACGCACGCTTGGGCGACAAGGGTGCGGGGTTGCGTTCGGCACGGCCCATCCCGATCATATTCTGAATGTGCGGGCCGCCGGGATGAGTGCGTTCCCTGACGAGCGCGATCATTTCGCCCAATGGCTTGCCGCATCCGGGCGGCATGGTCCCACCGATTTCGTGCCGCGCGGGTTTTATGGCGCTTATCTTTGCGCATTGTTGGCCGAGGCCAAACACGCGGTGCCAGGGGGCCTCGCCACGCTGGGCGGCGATGTCGTCGCCATCGTACCGGAAGGCAATCACCATCGCGTCCAGCTTGGCGATGGGCGCACGATCGCGGCGCGGGCGGTCATTCTGTCGCCCGGCAATCTGCCGCCATCGGCACCGGACTGGCTCGCCGACAGCGTCGCCGCATCCGGTCGCTATATCGACGACCCCTGGGCCGACGATGTGGCCGATCGCATATCCAAGCATGAAACAGTCGTGATTTTGGGCACGGGTCTCACCGCCGTCGATGCCGCGCTCAGGCTTGAGAGTGCCGGGTTTGCGGGCCGCATCCTGTGCCTGTCGCGGCGCGGTCTCGCCCCGCACCAACACCGCGACGGCACGATCCCGATGGATCTGCGCGATCGCCCGCCAGCGCCGGTTCTGTCGGCTTTGGTGCGCGAGATCCGCGCCCGCGCCCGCCTCGTCGGGTGGCATGGGGCGGTGGATGAACTGCGACCCGTCACCCAGGCCCTGTGGGCCGCCGCCCCGCAGACGGTCAAGGCCCGGTTCCTGCGCCACCTGCGACCCTATTGGGATATTCACCGCCACCGTCTCGCCCCGGCGATCGCGGCCCGGTTCGAGGCCCTGGTCCAATCGGGCACGGTAGCCCTCCACGCCGGTCGCGTGCGCGGCGTCGCCTTGGCGCATGACGGGCTGGATCTTAGCTGGCAGCCGCGCGGCGGTGCCGAACGCCACACCATCAAGGCCGGGGCCGTCATCAACTGCACGGGCCCTCAGACCGATATTCGTCGCTCGCGAGAACCGCTTTTGCACCAATTGCTGGCATCTGGCACGATCCGCCCCGATCCCCTGGCCCTCGGCATCGATGTCGATCAAGCCTGCCGGGTCATCGGGGCCGACGGGCACCCGAACGACACGCTCTACTGCATTGGGCCGATGACGCGCGGCACCTTTTGGGAGATCGTCGCCATTCCCGACATCCGCCATCAGTGCGCCGCCTTGGCGGCACATCTTGCCCATAACGGCTGAGGAAATGCCGGCAGAATGGCTGTCGAGCGCCCTGTACGCGGGCAGCAGCCGATGACGTCAACGGCCTGATCATCAACCAATCCGCGTCCTGACCCGCATCACGCTGCGAAGAATGCCGATGCTGATCCGCATGTTCGGCCCACTTCTCGTCTTTTGCAGAAAAATATATTACTACCTTAGATTTAAATTAAATAAACTAATTATTAATTTTTCTCAAGCCAAGATAACCATATCAACGTTTTTTAATTTTTTATTACACAATAAGACCTGAAATGGAACCAGTTTTGTCCTCTTTACATCGTGAGCTGATTGATTTTACTGTATTTGATACAATGCTGGGCGCAGCACCGATCGGCATTCTCGTGACGGATCAGAACAGCCGGATCTGCTATACCAATCAGACGCTGCGCCAGATGCTGGGTTATGCCCAAGCGCCTTCCCTCGTCGGAGAGCCTTTGGCCCGCCTCTTGCCCAAGGGCATGGAAGAGAACCACCACCGCCTTTTGGCGCATTTCTTCAAAGAACCCCATCAACGGCCCATGGGGGTCGGTAAAATACTGAATGCCCGTCGGCACGATGACACGTTGGTTCCGATCGAAATCGCCCTTGGCCCCTTGCACATCGATGGGCGACTGGTTGTCGTTGCGTATATTTCCGATATTTCCGCCCGCAAACAGGCCGAAGATCGGTTTGAACAGATCTTCGGTGCCATGCCGCTCGGCCTGCTCGCCATCGACAGTGCCGGGACCATCACGCAAACCAACCCAGCCTTATGTCAGATGTTCGGTTATTCGGCTGAGGCGCTCGTCGGTCAACCACTCCACCTGTTGCTGCCCCATCGCTTTCGCCCGATGCACGGGGCCCATCTGCAAACCTGTCTTGCCCAACCCACCACACGCCTCATGGGCCGGGATCGCACGCTCACGGCCTTACACAGCGGGGGTCAAGAATTTCCGGTTGAGATCGCCCTCACCCATCTCATGAACCGGCACGATCCTGTCATCCTTGCCATCGTCAACGATATCAGTGATCTGAACACGCGTAAAAAAACCGAAGCCGATCTTCGCCAAAACCTTGAACAATTGGACGTTTTTAATTTTGCCATCTCCCATGATTTACGGACCCCGCTGCGCGGTCTGTCGGATTTATTGACATGGATACGCGAAGATTTACAGGATCGCCCCTTATCCCATGAGATAGAGCGAAATTTTCAACGGGCCGATTTGCGGATTAGACGGCTTGAATACATGATCCAAGACTTGCTCGATTATGCCAGGGCCGGAGACTATAGTCCAAAATTGGAAAAATTTAGCTTTATACAGCTTATAACCGAGACCCTTTCTCTGTTGGATATTCCGGCATATTTTTCGTTGGAACTCGACATGATCGATGCCGAATTCAACACGTCGAAAGCGGCCTTATCTGCCGTCATGCGCAACCTGATCAGCAACGCGATCAAGCATCATGGCGGAACCCAGGGGCGGATCCGTATCGCCATGCGAGAAGAAGCCAGCTTCAACGTCATCACTGTCGAAGATGACGGACAAGGGATTCCGGTTGGGTTCGAGACCCGGATTTTCAGGCTTTTTCAACGTGGCACGACCACGACCGAAGGCCAAGGGATGGGATTGGCCGTCACCCGTCGGATCGTCAACGCCCATGGCGGGATGATTTTTCTTGGGCCCCCCGGAACACTCGGCGGGGCCTGCTTCATCGTGCATTGGCCGCGACTGCCGGTTGCAGAGAGGAATGATGACTGAAGGCACGCCGCTCAATCCAACTTTCTCGATCTTGATCGTCGATGATGACGATGTCGCGACCGAATCCGTGTTGCGCAGTTTGCGCAAAAATCACGTACCAGGAAAATGGATCACGGCGTCGAGCGGTGAAGAAGCGCTGGCCATATTGCGGGGACAGCATGGGGAAAAACAGGTGCTTTGGCCCTGTATTATCTTGTTAGACCTCAATATGCCGCAGATGGATGGGTTTGGCTTTCTTAAAATCCTGCGCGAGGATCCCGCCTTACGGCATACGGTCGTCTTTGTTTTGACGACATCGTCACGCGATATCGACCGCGGGCGCGCCTATGAGGAACATATCGCGGGGTATATGGTCAAATCGACGATCGGTCCCCAATTCGCAGAATTGTCAAAATTGCTGGTCCAGTACACCTCAACCGTCATCCTGCCCTAATCGACGATTACGATCATGCATGCTTCCGCCCTCTCCGATACGAACCCGCGCAACACGGCAGCCCCCGATACGGAGCCTTTATGGATCCTCGTCATCGACAATGACGATGTCGAACGCGAACGGATCATCCGCCTGTTGCGCGGCTATCCAAAACCCATCCACATCACCGAAGCCGAATCCAAATCGGCCGCCCTGCATGCCTTGCAGGCGACCCAAATCCAATTCACCTTTGCCTTTGTCGATTTGGTCCTCGAAGACGGGGATGGGCGGGATCTCTTGCCGACGATCCGGGAAATGGCCGGGCCCGATTGTGTCGTCGTCGCCGTGACCGGCTATGGCACCGAAAGGATCGCCGCCGATACCATCAAACTGGGGATGAACGACTATATCGCCAAATCTGCCCTGACCCGCGACAAGATCCAAACAACGATCGAGGATGGCTTGCGCTGGCGCGGGTTCAGGATGGAATTGCGCAAGGCCGAGGCGGAAATTCTGCATCGCAGCCTCCACGATGCGCTGACCGGCCTGCCGAACCGCCATCTTTTCTTCGATCGGTTGAGCCAATCCTGCGCCCTGTTTCGGCGCGACGGCGTCCCGTTCGCCGTCATGATGATCGATCTCGACCGTTTCAAGGAGATCAACGACCAGCTCGGCCATGCCGCAGGGGATTATCTGCTGTTCAATGCCGCAAGCCGCCTCACGAAAACCGTCCGAGAGAGCGATACGGTCGCCCGTCTCGGCGGCGATGAGTTTGCGTTGTTGCTGCACGGGGTCGACACGCAGGATGCCGCCATCGCCGTCGGGGAAAAGGTCCTGCAACAGCTCCAAGAACCGTTACCCTACGAGAGTGACGCGCTGCGCATCGGCGCTTCGCTTGGCATCGCCCTTTGTCCCACCCACGGCACAGAGGGCGATCGCCTGCTCCATTGCGCCGATAAGGCCATGTACCGCGCCAAACGAGGCATCGATAAAGTCGTTACGTTCGATGCCAGCATGCTGGAAAATAACAGTTTTATCAGTCGTGCGTCCCTACTCGGTGAACTGGAACAAGCCCTAGAGCGGGATGAAATCGATTGGTATTGGCAACCGAAGGTCAATCTGCAAACCGGCAGCCTGATCGGCTTTGAAGCGTTTGTCCATTGGCACCACCCAAAGCGCGGCACGATCCCCCGGGAACATTTCATCGATATCGTCGCAGAATCGCCCTTGCTCGCCCCCTTCACCCAATATTGTCTCGAACGCGTGTTGGCACAGATGGCCACTATCCACGGCGATTTGTCGGATCTGCCGGTTTCGATCAACATTTCGCCCAGGCTCTTCGAGCGAAAATCCTTTATCGACGATCTTCTGATGTTTATTGACCGCTATCAGGTGCCACGGGGCCACATCATCCTGGAATTGTCGGAGGCAACACTCGTTTCGGATCCGGCCAAGACCAAAAATATGATCGAGGCCCTGCATCATTACGGGATCGACGTGTCGATCGACGGGTTCGGGGCGGATTTTACCTCTTTCAATTCTTTGCGCGACTTTGCCGTCCATGAGATCAAAATCGATAAATCTTACATTATCAATCTGTGCGACAATCTCTTCAATATTTCCTTGGTTAGCTCTCTTACGGTTTTCTGTAAACAATTGGGCCTGCGCCTTGTGGCCGATAGCATCGAAACGCAAGAATGTTGCGAAAAACTGCTGGAAATCGGCTGCCTTTACGGTCAAGGCACCGCGATTAGCCCAGCAATGCCCTTTGATCGTGTCCGCGACTGGTCCGACACTTGGCTGTTGACCCACCCAATTGCCGCTCAGATCAGTCCCGGCATAGACGCCGAGACGCAAACCTAAAAGCCTGATCGACGGGTTGCATCGGAAAGTATTAGGGCAGCGAACGCGACCCGCCCCCCAACACATCGCCCAGATGGACCGTCGCACTACCGGGTTTCAGGGCTTTCGGTTGACTTGCATGGGGCGACCAGCCGGTGAGCGTGACGATTTCAAAACTGGCCGGTATGCGCCCCCCCGCATCGCCATAGCGCGCAGCATAAAGCCGAGCCGCTTCGATCAGGACATCCCGGCGCAAGCCCCGGCGCAGCCGATCGGCCAGCGCGTTGGTTTCGCCCAAGGCCCGCAATTCATGAAGCAAAGCGAAGAGGTTCGGAAAGGTCAGGGTGATGAGATCGCTATCCGCCACCGGCAGCGCAAAGCCCGCCCGTTGCAGCAGACTGCCGCCATCGCGGACATGCAGAAACGGCGAGACGCGCGGGGCCGCCCCCCCCGTCACGGCCAATTCCGCCGCGATCAACACCGCGCGCAATTCGCGCAAGGTCTCCCCCCCGAACAATGCTGCCAGCAATAACCCATCCGGTTTCAGGGCTTGGCGCACTTGCACGAGGGCCCCCGGCAGGTCGTTGACCCAATGCAGTCCCAAGGCCGAGACGACCAGATCGAAAGAACCCGGGGCAAAGGGCAAAGCCTCACCATCGCCCACCACGACAGGTTCGCCCGCCCGATCCAGCAGGCAGGCGAAGCCTTCGCCGCTCTCGAATGCCGTCACACGGGCCTTGCTCCCGATCGCGGCGAGCCGGGCCGCAAGCCCGCCATCGGCGGCATAAAGATCCAAAACATGATCGAACGACCGGCGCACGACCAAGAGCCGCTCGATCAAGCGGTTCATCACTTCGTCGCGCAGGAACCGCCCACCCGGATCGAGACGGCTTGCCCGATTGCGATGGGCGCGCACGGCCGCCGGGTCGAACACCCGCACCGGATCAGACATCGTCAAGCCGATCGCGGCGATAAAGCCGGTGCAGGCCACTCTGGGTCGGGGGCTCGAACAGGCGTTCGAAGCGAAAGCCCAGGCGTTCCAACACCCGACAGGACGGCGCATTTTCCGGCTTGGTAAAACCCAAGAGCTGCGTCAGGCCCAAACGGTCGCGCGCATCCCGGCACACGGCAAGACCCGCCTCCACGGCATACCCCTGACCCCAACTGCGTGCAAGAAACCCATAACCGACATCCGGCATCTCAAGATAAGGCCGTTGCAGCAACCCACTGATGCCGACGGGCTCTCCCGTCGCTTTTTCCGTAACGAGATAAAGCCCGAACCCGTGTGTGCGATAAAGAGCGATCAGGCTCGCCTCGATATAGGCGGCTGCATCGCTCTCGGTCCGCACACCGCGATCGCCGATATTGGCAAGATAGGCGGGTTCATTCATCAAGGCCGCAATGAACGGGGCATCGCGCCCGTCGATATGCCGCATCGCCAAACGGGCACTTTCCGCCACTATTGCCATACCGCCTCCTCGACCATCGCCGGACCGTTTCGCACGTGCGCGCATAGCATCAGAAAATGCCCGGACACTCAAGCCCCGGATCGCGCCGATAGGCGATAAAAGAAGGCACGCCCCAACCGAAAACACTTTATCGAAACGGCCCAATCTTTTAAACTCTGGCGCGATGAACCAGTCTCTTCTCGCCCCACTGCGAACTTGGATTCAACCTGGTTTTGCCGGTTTGCTCGACCTGCTCATCCCGCCGCGCTGCCTTGCCTGCGCCGGACGGGTGGCGACGGCCGGTGCCTTGTGCGCCGGGTGTTGGAACGCGATCCATTTTATCACATCCCCCGCGTGCAGGCGTTGCGGTCTGCCCTTTGCCCATGATCATGCCGGGGCGGATCTCGTCTGTGGGGGCTGCATCGCCGATCCGCCCCTTTATGATCGGGGGCGCAGTGCCACCCTTTACGATGCCGGGGTTCGGGGCCTCATTCTCGGGCTGAAACATGGCGATCGTCAGCAGGGTGTGGCGATGTTCGGGCGGTGGATGGCGGAGGCCGGACGCCCCTTCCTGGACGAAGCCGATCTCATTCTGCCCGTCCCGCTGCACTGGCGGCGCCTACTCGCCCGGCGTGCCAACCAATCGGCCCTGCTGGCCCGCGCCATCCTCAAAGCCCGACACGCCCAAGGGCGGCCCTGCCCGCGCTATGCCCCGGACCTCATCGTCCGCACGCGCTCAACCCCGAGTCAAGGCCACCGCACGCCCACGGCCCGGGCCGCAAACGTCAAAGGGGCGTTTCACGTACCGGACCCCACCCGGTTGACCGGTCGCCATCTCGTCCTGATCGACGACGTGATGACTTCCGGGGCAACGGTGCGCGAATGCAGCCGGGTCCTGCGCCGGGCGGGAGCCGCCCGGATCGACGTGATTACGCTCGCACGGGCCGTGCGCACCGACTGACGCCATGGCTCCTTCGCGTGATCGCCATTAACCTGATCGCCATTAACCTGATCAAACGAAACAGATCATCTGACTCTTTTTTTCGGCACTTGACCTCTGTGCGCTGGGTTGAAACACTCTAACTCACCAAGAAGAAGAAATTTCATCGAGGAAGGACCCTGATTTTGGCGGTGATCGAAATCTATACAACCCCAATCTGCCCCTATTGCGCGCGGGCGAAATCCCTCTTGCACCGCAAAGGTGTCGCTTATACCGAGATCGATCTCTTTTCCGAACCGGGACGCCGCACCGAGATGATTGATCGGGCCGGTGGACGCACCAGCGTGCCCCAGATTTTCATCAATGCCGAACATATCGGCGGCTGCGACGATCTCCATGCCCTCGACCGGGCCGGTGGGCTAGACCCGAAACTCGCTTGATCGGCCCATCGTCGCTTTTCCTCAAGGACCGCCCCGCATGTCCCGCACCCTGACCGTCGCCTGTCTGCAACCCTGCGCCGGCCCCATGGTCGGCCCCAATCTGGCCGCGATTGCGGACCTCGTGCGCCGGGCGCGGGATGCTGGGGCCGCGTTCATCGCGACGCCGGAAAATACCGCCATGATCGAACCGCGCCGCGCCCAAAAATGGCAGCAGGCCGATCAGGCGCGCGATCCCCATAGTTTAACCTTTATGCGCGATCTCGCCCGCGAAACCGGGGCCATGCTGTTGGTCGGCTCTCTGACCGTGAAGCCCGAACCGGACGACCCGGATCAGCGTCTTGCCAATCGATCCTATCTTATTGGCGGCGATGGGGCCGTGATCGCCCATTACGACAAGATCCACATGTTCGATGTCGATCTTGCGAACGGGGAATCCTATCGGGAATCATCCCAATTCCGCCCCGGCGATCGCGCCGTGGTGGCCCCCACACCCTGGGGGCCGGTGGGGCTCAGCATCTGCTATGACCTGCGTTTTCCCGCCCTCTATCGGGCGCTGGCCCAGGCGGGGGCCAGGATCATCACGATTCCCGCCGCCTTTACCGTGCCGACCGGCACCGCCCATTGGCATGTCTTGATCCGGGCCCGGGCGATCGAAACCGGCTGCTTCATTCTGGCCCCGGCGCAAACCGGCACCCATGCCGAAGGGCGACAAACCTACGGCCATTCCCTGATCGTGGCCCCCTGGGGAGAGGTTCTGGCCGATGGCGGCACCGAAACCGGCTTCATCCTGGCCGATCTCGATCTCGATCGCGTCGAGGAAGCCCGGCGCATGGTGCCGTCCTTAAAACATGATCGCCCCTTCACGCTGCCAACCCCGATCGCCGATTAGGGCGGTATCCGCGTCCAATCGGCGCACCGGGCGGCGGCGATGCGTTGGATCACGGCGGGGCGCGGGGCCTCGACAATCCCCTGCTCAAAGGCGATCACCCGCAATTCCGGGTGCGCCATCAAAAACAACTCGTCCGGCTGCAAGAGGAAATCGGCGCGGCGCGGTCGCCCGAACCGGGCATTGCCCGCCGCAAACGTCTCGTAGATCAGGATTCCATCGGGGGCAAGGGCCGCTTTCAAGGCGGCAAGATGCGGACGATAAAGGTAATGCGTCACGATAATGCCCGCAAAATAATCCCCGGCAAACGGTGGGGTATCCTCCGTTTCCCAGTCGCACGCCCGGCACGCCACCAGAGGATCACCCCTGAGATCGGCCAAACCCGAAACATCTCGATCGAGCGCCAAGACCGGATGCCCTAATGCCCGCGCAAGACGGGTATGACGTCCCCGCCCACAGGCAAGATCGAGGACGCGCCCCCCCGCCGCGACCAAGGGCAAGAAACGCTGAACCCACCGCGATGCTTCGTCGATCAGATCTTCATTCATGGAACTTGTCTCCCGACCGCATACCGGCCACAATGGCGGACCGTTTCCCGATTTGATGCCGCCATCCCACCATGATCCGTTACGCGCTCATCTGTGCCCATCGCCACACATTCGACGCCTGGTTTCGCAACAGCGACACATTCGACACCCAGGTGCAGGCGGGCGATATTGCGTGCCCCGAATGCGGCAATCAGGAGATTGCAAAGGCGATCATGGCCCCGCGCGTGGCAAAATCGGGCGGCAAATCTGTCGAAGGCCACACTGACGCTGGGCCCGCCCTCCCGGATGGGCCGGAACCGGCAAAGACCCTGGCGGTGCCGGAACCGGCAACCCCGATAGCCCCGGAAATGATGACAGCCCTGCGCACCTTGCGCCGGATCATCGAACAGACGGGGGAATCCGTCGGGCGCAACTTCGCCGAAGAAGCCCGCAAAATCCATTACGGTGAAACGCCGCCCCGCGCAATCTATGGCGACGCAACGGCGGACGAAGCAGAGGCCCTCGCCGACGAAGGCATCGAGATCGCCCGCATCCCGTGGGTGCCGTTGGGGCATTAGTCGGGCAGTCTGGCCCTTAATCCATCACGTGTGTTCACCCGCGCACCAGCGTAATTGCCTGTTCCGGGCAAGCCGACACGCACAGGCCGCAGGATCGACACGCCGCCGCATTGGGCGTATAGGCAACCTTCATGCCATGGACCCGTTGTTTCAGTTTTTGCAGAAACGACAGCCCGGCATAATCGGCATCCGCAATCCGGCGCACCGCGAACACTTGTTCCGGGCATATGGCGACGCAGGCCCCCGCCCCCTCGCAACGGCCCAAATTGACGATCGGGCGAATAAATCCCGCCTCTTGCCGACAGTCTCGCGTCTCGGTCACGGCTGATTTCCCCATCAATGCGGCAGGATCGTCAGATCTTGGGTCCGCAGATTGTCGCGCGGGCTTGGTGCCCAGCCCTGGATATAAGGTTTGATCATGTGGCGCACCGCATAAAAATAAAGTGGCAAGGCCGGTAAATCATCCAACAAGACATGTTCCGCCGCCGCAAGCCCCTGCAAACGCGCCCCGTTATCCACCGACGCCATGGCCGCTTCATAAAGACGGTCGAACGCGGGATTATCGTAGCCGAAATCGTTATAGGTCGATCGGGCGCGGAAAATTTCCAGAAGCGGGGCCGCATCATTGTAAAACCCGATGAAGCCAGCCCGATAGATTTGGGTAATTTTCTTTTCGCGGCGATTGTCGAGAAAGACCTTGAATTCTTGATTGATGAGACTGGTCTCAACACCCAAGGTTTTTTTCCACATACTGGCGACCGCGATCATGACACGTTTGTGGTTCTCGCTCGTATTGTACATCAGTTCCAGGGTCAGCGGGTGCCCCGGCCCATAGCCCGCCGCCCGATAGGCCGCCTTCGCCGCCGCTTCCCGTTCGTCCGTCGTCAGGGTCCGCGTCGCCTCAGGCGGGGCCGGATAGAAATTGAAATGAGGCGGCACGATGGTTTTAGCCGCGATCGTGCCGTTGCCCGCGATTTTCGCCACCAACTGATCGCGGTCGATCGCCAGAGACAGGGCCTTGCGCAGCATCGGGTTATCCTTGAACGGGGGCCGTTCGAGATTGATGCCGAGATAATAGAGACCCAACATCGGCGAGACTTTATACTCGCTCGGATAGCGTTCCAGGATGAAGGGGATGAGATCGTTCGGCACGCTGGCGGTGATATCGATCCCGCCCGATCGATACGCCTTCAACGCCTCGTTTTCATTTTCGATCGGCAGATAGGTCACACGCTCGATCTGGACATGGGCCGCATCCCAATAGGCCGGATTGCGTTCGGCGATGATCTCCGATTGCGGCCGCCAAGCGACCAGCCGATAGGCCCCGTTCGAGACGATATGGCCCGGCTTGAACGCTTGGTCCTTGTGGATCTCGATCGACCCGCGATGAACGGGACGAATTTCGGTCAGCATTTCGGGCAGGACCGGATTCGGGTGGATGAGATGCATTTCGAGTGTGCGCGGATCGACGGCCCGCACGCCGAGTTTGCCTGGATCTTTTTCAACCCCGCTCGTGATATCCTTGGCGGCGACTACGCTGTCCAACAAAAAGGAAACATAGGAGGTCGTGTTGGGATCGACGATCCGTTGCAAGCTCCACACAAAATCGTCGGCGGTGAGCGGATCGCCGTTCGACCAATGCAGATCGGCGCGCAAATGGAAGGTCCAGGTCAGGCCGTCGGGCGACGCCTCCCAGGATTCGGCCTGACCCGGCACCAGGGCACCATCGATGCGCGTGGCCGTCAAGCCTTCGAACAGATCGGTGATCAGATTATCTTCGGTCGTGGCTGAAAATTTATGGGGGTCCAATGTCGCCGGTTCAGCACCGTTATCCCGGCGCAAGGCGACAGGCTCCGCCGCCAGGGCAGCACCGGTCATGCCTGCCCATAAGAGCCCCAAGGCCACGACCGGGCCGATCCAAACGCAGTGACCACGCATCCCCCACCCCATCGCACAACCAGTCTGATCCCCAGGATGCAGGACAGGATGGGGGGCTTGTCAATGGTCCATGTGCCCTGGGCTCAGCGTTCGCCGCTTTCGGTCAAGAGTCGATCGAAATAAGCGATGGTCTTCGTCAGGCCATCCTCTAAATCAACCTTAGGCTCCCACCCCAAATCGCGGCGCGCCATGGTGATATCGGGGCAGCGTTGCATCGGATCGTCGATCGGCAGCGGATGGAACACCAGTTTCGAGCGCGACCCCACGAGGCGGATGACCCGTTCGGCCAATTCGCGCACGGGAATTTCAAGCGGATTGCCGATATTGACCGGGCCAGTCACGGCATCGGGCGCATTCATCAGGCGCACGAACCCATCGATCAGATCATCGACATAGCAAAAAGCCCGTGTCTGCATCCCGTCGCCGTAAACCGTGATATCCTCGCCGCGCAGGGCCTGCACGATGAAGTTGGAGACGACCCGACCGTCTTGAGGGTTCATGCGCGGGCCATAGGTGTTGAAGATCCGCACGACCTTGATGCGAACGCCATGCTGACGGTGGTAATCGAAGAACAAGGTTTCGGCGCAGCGTTTGCCCTCGTCGTAACAGGCGCGCGGCCCGATCGGATTGACATTGCCGCGATAATCCTCAGTCTGCGGATGGACCGTCGGATCGCCATACACCTCGCTGGTCGAGGCTTGAAAGACCTTCGCCTTGGTGCGCTTTGCCAGGCCCAGCACATGGATAGCACCCAACACGCTGGTCTTGGTCGTCTGGACTGGATCGAACTGGTAATGAATGGGGGATGCCGGGCACGCCAGATTGTAAATCTCGTCCACCTCGACATAGAGCGGGAAACAAATGTCGTGGCGCAGGGATTCGAAATTCCCGTGATCGCGCAGATGCGCGATATTTTCCTTGCGTCCGGTAAAATAATTATCGACGCACAAAACATCGTGCCCGTCGTTCAAGAGACGTTCGCACAGATGCGAGCCGAGAAATCCGGCCCCACCCGTTACCAGAACGCGCTTTTTGGTCATGCTCATGACAGTGAGTGATCCTTCGCATGCAGGATCGATCGGCGACGGATCAACCCCGCAAAGGGTTACAGCAACGGGTTAGAAGGGTCGGATGAACGGTGATGCGATGGGGGACATGATGCCCCCCATGCTACGCCGTGGCGGCAACCGACGCGCGACCGATCGAATGATAGGTGAAGCCCGCCGCCGCCACTTGGCCGGGCGCATAGATATTGCGCAGATCGACGACGACCCGGCCCGGCATCAAACGCTTCACCCGATCCCAATCGAGCGAGCGGAACTCGTTCCATTCGGTCAAAAAGACCAGGATATCGGCCCCTTCGATCGCGGCATAAGTATCGGCGGCATAGCCGATCTCAGGCAGGAGCTTCTTCGCCTCGTCGATACCTTCGGGATCGAAAGCCTGAATTTTGGCCCCGCGCGCCTGTAACGCCGGCAGAATGGCGAGGCTCGGACTGTCGCGCATGTCGTCGGTATTGGGCTTGAAGGTCAGGCCCAAGACGGCGATCCGCTTTCCGGCGACGGCACCGCCCAAGGCGGCCTCGATCCGGTTCGCCATGTCGATTTTGCGCGCATCGTTGACGGCGACCACGGTCTCGACGATGGTGATCGGAGCGTTTGCGTCGCTGGCGGTTTTGACCAGGGCAAGACAATCCTTCGGGAAACAGGAACCGCCATAGCCGGGCCCCGCCTGCAGGAACTTGTTGCCGATCCGGCTGTCGAGGCCGATCCCTTTCGCCACATCTTGCACATCGGCCCCGACGGCCTCGCACAGATTGGCGATTTCATTGATAAAGGTGATCTTGGTCGCCAAGAAGCTGTTGGCCGCGTATTTGATCAATTCTGCGGTCTCAAGGCCGGTGAACAGAACCGGCGTCTCCAGAATGGCGAGCGGACGATAAAGTTCGCGCAAGACCTCGCGGGCACGGTCCGCCGGGGCCATCGTCCCGATCACGACGCGGTCGGGGCGCATGAAATCTTCGATCGCGGAGCCTTCGCGCAGGAATTCAGGGTTCGAGACCACGTCGAAATCCCGACCCAGCACCAAATCGGGGCGCGCCTTGCCGACGATCTCGGCCACCTTGCGCCCCGTGCCGACCGGCACGGTCGATTTCGTCACGATCACGGTATAGCCGGTCATCGCATGGGCGATTTCTTCAGCCGCTGCAAAGACGTAGCTCAAATCGGCATGCCCGTCGCCCCGGCGCGACGGCGTGCCGACCGCAATGAACACGGCATTGGCGCCAGCGACGGCCCCCGCCAGTTCGGTCGAGAAGGTGAGCCTGCCCGCCTTCACATTATTGGCGACGAGTTGATCAAGGCCGGGCTCATAGATCGGCATGATATTATTGTGCAGACGTTCGATCTTATCGACCGCCTTGTCGACACAGACAACCGATGTCCCGAATTCCGAGAAACATGCGCCGGAGACAAGCCCTACATAACCCGTCCCAATAACCGCGATGCGCATAAGGAGCCCCATCCTTGAAAGTGGTTTAGACAACGACCCGTCGCAAGAAGCGACCAGCCAACCCGTAAATCGGACCATGAGGCGACACGCCTACTCCGAACGGACAAAAAGTGCTACCCCCAAAAAAGCGACGCCTGAACGCATTTCGGTATCCGGCACACTGCTTTCGGCACAGGGCTTTCGACACAGGCGGGGAACGGCTTTGCCGCCCAGAATATTCCCCACGGCGCCGTCATTGTTCCATTCAATCCGTACCGAGCAGATATGCCCCCGTCACGTGCCCATTCTTTACCGCATCGCAAGATACACGCCGTCAGAGTGATTTTTTGGCACGTCTCAGTCTTTGCCTCCCGTAAAATCTCGCTCAGGTTTAGATGACCGGAAAACAATCACGTATTTTCTTGCGCAGGCACCGCCACCGTCGCGGGATCGGTGGCATCACGCAGAAAAGACGTCGTCGCCATGGAAGAAATCATCCCACCGCCCCGTTATCGCGGTGCAATCGTCCCTCACCCACAGCCCCGATCCGCGATCATAGGACACACCATGAAGCACATCCTGGTTACTGGCGGTGCCGGTTTTATCGGCAGTCATGCGGCAAAAGCCCTGGCGCGCGCCGGATATCTGCCCGTCACCTATGACAATCTCGTCTACGGCCATGTCGAGGCCGTGAAATGGGGCCCGTTCGTCGCAGGCGATATCGGCGACAAGGCGAAACTGATCGAAACGATCCGCCGCTACGACATCAAGGCCGTGATTCATTTCGCCGCCTATGCCTATGTCGGCGAATCAATGGTGAAACCAGCCGTTTATTTCGACAATAACGTCGCAAAATCCCTGACTCTGTTCGATGCCCTCATCGAAACCGGGGTCCGGCACGTCGTCTTTTCTTCGACCTGTGCCACCTACGGCATGCCCGACCAGATGCCGATCACCGAGGATACCCCGCAACGCCCGGTCAATCCTTACGGCGAATCAAAGTTGATGGTCGAGCGGATCCTGCATTGGTATGGGGTGGCTCATGGCCTGAAATCCGTCAGTCTGCGGTATTTCAACGCAGCCGGTTCGGATCCCGACGGTGAAATCGGCGAAGACCACGATCCCGAGACCCATCTCATCCCCCTCGTCCTCGATGCTGCCTTGGGCCGACGGGCCGCGATCGACATTCTGGGGGTCGATTATCCCACACCCGACGGTTCGTGTCAGCGCGACTTCATTCATGTCACCGATCTTGCCGATGCCCATGTGAAGGCGCTCGTCTATCTCGAACAGGGGGGGGCCACCACGGCGGTCAATCTCGGGACCGGACGGGGCTATTCCGTGCGCGAGGTCATCGCCGGGGCCGAACGGGTGACCGGGCGGCGCGTGCCGCGACGGGAAATGCCGCGCCGCGCAGGCGACCCTGCCGTGCTCATCGCCGATCCGAGCCGGGCCGCCAGCGTGCTGGGCTGGATTCCGATCCATTCGGATCTGGAAACGATCCTTGAAACCGCCTGGAATTGGCGATGCAAATCCGTGGTTCCAGCACAAGCCGCAGGCGATTAAGCGCACGAGATTTCCCTTTATTCTGCAATGGCCTCGGGTTCGCGCATGCCAAGCCCCACGATCTATAATTTGACAAGCCGGGCGGCCTCGGGTCATGTCGCACGCACGCTGTGCGCGCCCTGGGGCATGGCGGGGCGATGGCGGTTCGGACCGCCGGTCAGAGCCATGGTGAGACGCGAAGCCCGCGCGACAAGAGGACACGAAACGCCATCATGAATCGGTCAACGGGTCACACGGATATGGAAACGACACCGACCGCCACACGGTCCAACGATGCCGCACCGGATACCGGCGCATCTCAGCGCGTGCGGGTTGAGGGTAAGTTCTTCTTTACAGGCAAAGAAAAACTTTTCTTGAAGGGTGTAACCTACGGCCCGTTTCCGGTCGGTGCCGACGGCACCCAGTTTCCCGCCCCCGACCGGGCGGCGGAAGACTTCGCCCTGATGCGCAAGGCGGGCGTCAATACGGTCCGCGTTTTCACCGTACCGCCCCTTTGGCTGTTGGATCTTGCCCAAGAGCATGGCTTGCGGGTCATGGCCGGCATCCCCTGGGCACAACATGTTGCCTTTCTGGATAATGAACAAATCAAGGGCGACATTCGCAACGCCGTGATGAACGGCGTGCGCGGCCTTGCCCGCCATCCGGCCATTCTCGCCTATATGGTCGGCAATGAAATTCCGCCGGACATGATCCGTTGGCACGGCGAGGCTGCCGTGCGTCGGTTCTTGAAAGGCATGGTCGACGAGATCAAGGCCTTCCACCCCGGTGCCTTGGTCAGTTATGCGAATTTTCCGTCGACCGAATATCTAACGGTCGATTTCACGGATTTCTTGTGTTTCAACGTCTATCTGCACGATGAAGCCGCCTTCCGGCGTTATGTCGCCCGCCTGCACAATCTCGCGGTCGATCGTCCCTTGGTCCTGACCGAATTCGGGATGGATTCGATGCGCGAAGGCGAAGCCCATCAGGCCGAAACCCTGCATTGGCAAGTCAAGACCGCCTTCGAACTCGGTGTTGCGGGCACCTGCGTCTTTGCCTGGACCGACGAATGGTTCACCGGTGGCCATCTCATCGAAGATTGGGATTTCGGCCTCGTCGATCGTGCGCGCAAGCCCAAACCGGCCTTCGCCGCCGTCGCCGCGCGCTATACCGGGGCCATCCCCCCCCTGCCGGCGCGTACGCCGCGCGTTTCCGTCGTCATCTGCGCCTATAACGCCGAACGCACGATGGATCAGTGCCTCGCCTCGCTCGAACACATGCATTACCCCGATTACGAAGTGATCGTGGTCAATGACGGTTCGACCGATGGCACGCTTGCCATTTCGGAACGTTATCCCTATTGCCGGATCATCAGTCAACCGAACAAGGGCCTCAGCGTCGCGCGCAATGTCGGGGCCGAGGCGGCAACCGGCGAGATCGTGGCCTATACGGATTCCGATTGCGTCGCCGATCCCGATTGGCTGACCTACCTCGTGGCAAAAATGGAAACGAAGGGGCTCGCCATTTGCGGCGGCCCGAATTTCCCGCCGCCCGAAGATGATTTGATCCCAGCCGCCGTCGCCGTCTCGCCGGGCGGTCCGACCCATGTGTTGTTGGACGACGAAGTCGCCGAACATATCGCTGGCTGCAATATGGCGTTCCGGCGCGATATTTTGTTGGGTTTGGGCGGGTTCGATCCCGTCTACCGGGCGGCAGGCGACGATGTCGATATCTGCTGGCGGTTTCAGGATGCCGGCTATGAAATCGGCTTCGCCCCGGCGGCGACCGTTTGGCATTTCCGCCGCAACACGGTCGATGCCTATCTCAATCAACAAAAAGGCTACGGCAAGGCGGAGGCCCTCGTCTATTCCAAGCATCCAGATCGGTTCAATCAATTCGGTCAGGCAAAATGGGCCGGGCGTATTTATGGCGACCTGTCCTCCTCCCTGCTGCTCGGGCGCAAGCCCGTGATCTATTCCGGTCTTTATGGACGGGGTTTGTTCCAGTCCCTTTATGAAGGGCCGGTCGGGATTTGGTCCTACCTGCCGCTGACCTATGAATGGAACGTGGTTGCCCTCACCCTCGTACCCTTTGCCGTGCTGGCGGGGGGCTGGTGGCTGCTGCTGCTGCTGCCCGTGCTCGTCACCTTGTTCATCTGCATCAATGGTGCCGTCAAAGCCCCGATCGACAAACGGTTTACCGGCCTGAAGGCGCGTGCGCTCATCGCCGTTCTGATCTATCTCAGCCCCTTGCTGCGCGGCTGGACACGGCTGAAATGGCGCTATAAAGAAGCCGAGGCGGCCGAACCCATCCCCGCCACCCCCGGAACACCCAGCGTCAGCCTCTTCCAACGCTTCGTCGCCCAGGCCTATTGGGGGCAAGCCAGCGAAGAAAAAGAAGTCCTCATCACTGGCCTGCAAGCCTTTTTAAAGGGTCGTCGCTATCTGGTGCAAACCGCCAATGGCTGGACCAATGCCGATATGACCGTCGAAGGCGGCATTTGGGCGCTCGCCGATATTCTGGTGTGTGGCGAACATCATGGTGGCGAAAAACGGGTTCTGCGCAGCAAAATCACCCTGCGCGGGTCTGTCCTCACCCGCAACGTCAAACGGCTTTATGGCTTTTTGCTGCTGATCAGCTTGATAGCCGGTGCCGAACGGCTCGTGGTCATCGAACTCATCGTGATGGCGGCCCATTTGGTTTACATCGCCCAGAAAACCCGCCGGTTCGCCACCAATCTTGCGGCTGCGATCGATAGCGTCGCCCAGGATGCCAAACTCACCCCGCTTAACCGTGAGCGGCATTGAGGACCGAGATGGCGATCGATGGGCAGAGACACGGGCGAGACCGCCGTCCATCGGCACGCCAAGGTCTCGCTGCCAAAATCTTCGGTTACGTCCTGCCCTATGGGCGGGTCTTTTGCCTTGCCCTCGTCCAAGTATTTCTGATCAGCGCCTTCGATCTTTTGAAACCATGGCCGATCAAAATCATCGTGGATCACGCCCTGGGCGGAAAACCGCTCCATCTCGGCGGGGTCGAGGCCTATCTACCCGATCTCGTCACGCTTGCCGCATGTGGTCTCGTTGCGATCTATGGCGTGTCGGGCCTGTTGGTTTTCTGGCATAATTGGACGGCGATCGGCCTCGGCCAGCGCATGGTGAACGACCTGCGGGCCAAACTTTATGCCCACCTGCAACGGCTTTCCTTGGCTTATCACAGCCGTCAACGGGTGGGCGATCTCATCTTCCGGGTCAGTCACGACAGTTTTGCCGTTCAAACCATGATTATGAACGGGTTGCTGCCGATTATCTCGGCGACGATCCTATTGGGCGGCATGCTGTTGGTGCTCATCCCGCTCGACCCGCTCTTGACGGCGGTTTCCTTGACGATCGTCCCGATCCTGTTCGTCCTGATCGGGCTTTTCAATCGCAAGATCACCGAGGCCGCAACCGAATCCCGCGATCGCGACAGCCGGGTCTATAGTCTCGTCCAATGGGGCATGGGCTCGATCAAACATGTGCAGGCCTTCACCAAGGAAGAAGAAGAACTGGCCCGCTTCATGCAGGCGAGCGGCCATGCCCTGCGGTCCAGCCTGCGCCTTTATGCCTGGCAAACCTTTTATTCCGGAGTGATCGGCCTTCTGGTGGCGATCGGCACGGCTGGCGTGCTGTATGTCGGGGCCCGCGAGGTTCAGTCGGGTGCCATCAGTATCGGCCAATTGCTGGTCTTCACCGCTTATCTGGCGCAACTCTACGACCCGGTGAACCGGATCACGCAAAGCTGGAAGGAAATTGCCGGGGCCAGGGTCGGGGCCGTGCGCTGTTTTGAAATTCTCGACACGGAACCCGATCTCGTCGAAGGTACGCACAAGGCCCCGCCATCCGGCGTTCGGGGCCGCGTCGAATGGCGGGGGGCTGCCTTTCGCTATCGCCCTGAAACCCCGGTGCTTCAGACGATTTCGCTCACCGTCGAACCGGGTGAAACCATCGCCCTTGTAGGGGCAACGGGGGCCGGAAAATCCACCATGCTGGGCCTTCTCCCTCGGTTTTTCGACCCAAGCGACGGGGATGTCTTCTTAGACGGGGTCAATCTCAAGGACTGGTCGATCAAATCCTTGCGCAGCCAAATTTCGATGGTTCTGCAACCGCCTTTAGTCTTTCCCTTGAGCGTGCGCGACAATATCGCCTATGGCAGACCCGATGCCACTGAGGCAGAAATCAGAGAGGCGGCGCGCCTCGCTCGGATCGATCGGTTGATCGATAGCCTGCCCGACGGTTACGACACGATCGTCGGGGAATCGGGCAATAGTTTTTCCGAGGGGGAAAAGCAACGCCTGACCATTGCCCGTGCCTTGCTGCGTGATGCCCCGATTTTGATTTTGGACGAACCGACCTCCGCCCTCGATACCGAAACCGAGGCTTTGGTGATGCAGGGCATCGATCGGCTGATGCGGGGGCGTACGACCTTCGTGATTGCTCATCGCTTATCGACCGTGCGCAAAGCGGATAAGATCCTGGTCTTGAAAGATGGTATCATTGCCGAATCAGGCTCGTTTGAGCATTTGATGCAGAAGGGCGGCCTATTCGCCACCCTTTACAATACCCAGTTCGAACCTCTGGAAACCAATGATCCGGGGGTCGAGAGTGATTCAGCCGTTTTTGCCAAGGAGACGCAGCGTGGCGTCTAATAAGAAAACCGTTCTCGTTCTTCATCTTGCCGGTCAAATCCCCCTTGCCGGGATCGCCTGGCAAGCATTGCACTATGTCCTCGGCCTGCGCCGTCTCGGCTTCGATGTTTGGTATATCGAAGATTCGGGGGCTAACCCCTATGATCCGCGTCAACAGAGTATTGTGGAAGATTGTTCCTATAACGTCTCCTATGTGAAGGCGATGATGGAACGGTTCGATCTCGGCGATCGCTGGGCCTATTGGGATGCGGCCAACGACACCGTCCATGGCATTTCCAAAGAACGGCTGATGGCGCTTTACGGCGAGGCGGACGCCCTCTTCAATCTCTGTGGGGCGACCCGCCTTAGAGAAGAACATCTCGCCTGCCCGGTTCGGGTCTATATCGATACCGATCCGGTTTTCGAACAGATCAAAGTCGCCGACGGCAACGTCGATTCCATCGACTATCTCGGCATGCATACCCACCATTTCACCTATGGTGAAAATCTCGGCAATGACGATTGCCCGGTGCCGATGACCCGGTTCGATTGGAAAAAAACCCGGCCGCCCGTCCTGGTCGATCTCTGGGATGCCGGGTGCGTCGCTGCCGGCCCCTATTTCAGTTCAATCGCGACCTGGGAAAACAAGGGCAAGGATATCAAGGTCGGTGCCGAGACCTATCGCTGGTCCAAGCATGTGAATTTCCTGCGCTTCCTTGACCTCCCGCGCGATGTCTTGCAACCGTTTCGTCTCGCCATGTCGCCACCCACCGCCGAGGTCGAAGCGCGGGTGCGGGCGGGCGGCTGGGACATTACCGATCCGATCCCGGTTTCCGCCGACATGCAATCTTATCGGGATTTCATCGTTACCTCGCGCGGAGAATTCACCGTAGCGAAAGATATTTACGTGCGCCCCAAAAGCGGCTGGTTCTCCGACCGGTCCGTCTGCTATCTCGCGGCCGGTCGCCCCGTCATCACGCAAGAAACCGGCTTTTCCAAATTCATCGAAACGGGCCGCGGCCTGTTCCCGTTTGAAACCTTGGACGAGATTCGCGATGCCCTGACGGAAATCAACGCCGACTATGCCAAGCACTCGGTCGGTGCCATCGAAGTCGCCTATGAATTTTTCGATGCCGATAACGTCCTGCGCAAAATGGTGAGCGAACTCTCGCTCTAAGACATCATCCCTTGATGCAACAAACGGGCGTTCCGGCTTGACGGCTGGAACGCCCGTTTTGCTGTTCAGGATCCGATCATAAAAAAGGGCCGCCAAACCAGGGCGGCCCTTTATGTTTCGATAGACCCGCGATCAATCGTTGCGGCGGTCGCCGACGAAGCGCAAGAGCATCAAGAACAAGTTGATGAAATCGAGATACAGGGTAAGCGCACCCATTAACGCAAGCTTGCCCCGAGCATCACCATCCGTGTAATCGAAGGCTTCTTTGATTTTCTGGGTGTCATAAGCCGTAAGACCCGTGAAAATCAAGACGCCCAAGACCGAAATGACGAAGTGCAAGCCATTCGACTGTAAGAAGAGATTGACGAGACCGGCGATGATGATGCCGAACAAGCCCATCATCAGGAAACTGCCCATGCCGTCAAGGCTGGATTTCGTCATATATCCCCACAGGCTCATGGCCCCAAACGTGGCGGACGTAATGAAAAAGGTCTCGGCAATGCTGGTATGGGTATAGACGAGAAAAATCGCCGACAGCGACAAACCGTTCACGGCGGAATAGAGCCAGAACAACCCCTGCGCCGACGCCATGCTCATCTGGTTGATGCGAAAACTCATCAACATCACGAGCCCAAGGGGTGCAAACATGACAAGATACATCACCGGCGTGCCGACGATGGCTTGATAAAAGCCGGAATATGCCGCAATCAAGGCCACGATCCCCGTCGTTGCCAACCCAGCGGCCATATAATTATAGACTGACAGCATATATTGACGCAGCGCGAGGTCATACCCCTGCGCCTTCGTCGAGAACACTGCGGGTCCGGTGGACCAGGGATTTTGCGAACCGGTTGGCATTACAGCCTCTCGTCAATGAAAGAAAACCTGTCCTAGTATATTGGCAGCCTGCCCTAAGATACAAGGGCAAGCATGCAAATTTACGACTGATTCTCAGTCATGCCGCAAATACCGTGCCGCTTTCACGCTCAAAATCCGCCATGTCCCGATGAATCCGGTCAAGACCGTTACCGCTGCCCCGCCGAAAACGATGGCCGCGACCAGGATCGGATCGAAGACGAAGACCCCGCCCATGACCCGCGTGATCACGATCCAGGCCGCCAAGGACCCGGCCAGGGCGGCAATGGCGGCAGTGACCAGACCCAAAAGCCCATATTCGACCAAAAATCCGCGCAGGATAACGGCACGGGTGGCCCCCAACACCTTCATGACCACGGCGTCGGCCCGGCGACGGTGATGACCGGCAGCAATCGCCCCCGCCAGAACCAACAAACCGCTCATCACGGCAACACCCGCCGTCGCCCGGATGGCAAGCGTGATCGAGCCTAAAATGCCTTGCAACACGGCCAAGGCATCGCGGACCCGAATGGCGGAAATATGATCGAACCGATCCGTGACGGCCGCAACCACCGCCGCCTCGCTTGCCGCATCGGCCGCGCGCAAGGTTGCAAGCCGGGTCTGGGGCAACCCGTCCACGGCACCGGGAGAGAGAACGCTGAAGAAATTGATCGTCAGACTGTCCCAGGCAATCGTGCGCAGATTGGCGATTTCCGCCTCGATAAGACGCCCGGCCACGTCGAAGGTGATCCGATCGCCGACCGAGAGGTTCAAGCCCTTGGCAAAATCCCGATCCAACGAGACGAGCGGTGGGCCTTGATAATCGGCAGGCCACCAGGTGCCGTCAACCACCGTGGATCCAGGCGGTAGGGTCGCCGCATAGGACAGTCCGCGCTCGCTACGCAGCAGGCGGCCGACATCGCCGCCGATCGCAAGACTGGCGGCATCGACGCCGTTCAAGGCACTGATCCGGGTGCGCAGGCTCGGCACCGTCACGATATCGGTGATCCCCTTCACGGCGGCGGCGGTCTCAACGAACGGGGCCACCTCATCCGGCTGAATGTCGATAAAGAAATAACTAGGGGCCCGCTCGGGCAGGCGATCGGCGATTTCCCGGCGCAGGCTGGCCTCGATCAACCCGATCACCACAAGAACCGTAAGGCCGAGCCCCAAGGAGACGATAATGGTGGGTGTTGGGGCCCCCGGACGGTTAAGATTGGCGACAGCCAACCGCAGCCAAGCCCGCCTCGGTCGCGGCACATGGCGGCTTGCCACCATCACCAAGGACCCGGCCAGCCGAAACCCAACCAGGATCGCCGATACGGCCCCGATGAAGCCCAGCGCCAGACGACCATTGTCCGCCGTCGCGACCGCAAGGCCGCCCAACAGAAAAAACGGGATCGAGACGATCGCGAGATCAAGCAGGCCGATCCGCAGCCGCCCCGGATCGAGCAAGGTCCGAAACAGGGTACCCGGCGGCACGTTTCGGGCGCGCGCCAACGGCAACAAAGTAAAGGCAAGGGCCGTCAAGACCCCAAACAATCCAGCAATCACAAGCGGCTTTGGGTAAATCGACGGGGTCGCCGGGATCGGCAGGCCCGCCCCGAACCAACTGAAGCCAAGATAGGGAATGACCGTGCCGATGACGAGGCCCGCCGCAATGCCCAACAGCGACAAGATCATCATTTCGGCCAGATAAACCAGATAGATCAGCCGCGTAGATGCCCCAAGACACTTCAAGGTCGCAATCACCGGCACGCGGCCCGCCAGATAGGCAGTGGCCGCATTGCCGACACCGACCCCCCCGACCAGCAGGGCGGTAAGCCCGACCAAAGTCAGAAAGAGACCGGTGCGCTCGATCACGCTGCGCACGGCGGGGGCCGCCTCATGAAAATCCTTCACCTGCCACCCGGCAGTCGGAAAGGCGGCATTGGCGGCGGCGATCACGGCTTCGGCCTCAACCGTCCCGTCGAGGGCGAGACGATAGGCGCGACTGCTCAAGGTGCCCGGCTGATCGAGCCCGATCGGTGCCAGACGATCGAGCGCCATGAGGACGCGCGGGCCGAATACGATGGGGGCCGCCGTCCCGTCGGGCACAGCGATCAATTTGGCCCGCAGTTCAAATTCCCCGCCGCCGATGCGGACATGATCACCCACGCCAAGACCAAGCCGCTCGAAAATGGCGGGGTCTGCGACGAGACCGGCCACCCCCGCCCGCACGGCCAAGGCGGTTGCAAGATCGAGCGGCGGTTCCAACGTTACGGCCCCATAAAGCGGATAGAGGCTGTCGACCGCCTTGATTTCGATAAGGCTGCGCGCATCGCCCGAGAGGCTGCGCGCCATCCCGCGCAACTCTCGCGTTTCGCTATAACGGCCTTTGGTTTTAAGATAGACGACCGCTGCCGGGTCCAAGGCCCGTTGGGTCACACGAAACTCAAGATCGCCGCCTAAGAGGCTGCGGCCATTCTCGCTGAGACCCGCCACGAACGAGGCGGAAATCGTGCCGATCCCGGCGATCACCGCTACCCCCAAAATGAGGCAAGCCAAAAACAGCCGAAACCCGGTTAAACCCGACCGAAACCCACCCCGCAGCTCCCGCCACGCGAGTCGCAATGTCAGGAGTAGTAGATTCGGCTTAAATCTATTATAAGATGTATTTTTCACACGATCCGATCGGCTAGGCACAGGGGACTCAGGCATGAAGCCCCCCGATGCTCATCGGTTTTTTCACGGCGGGCACGATCACCCCGTCACCCATTTCCACGGTCCGACCGCACCGTTCAGCCAGGACCGGATCATGGGTGATGAGGATCATGGTCGTCCCCATCCGCACGTTTAACTCGAACATCAGATCCATGATCTTGCCGCCCGTCGTGCGGTCGAGATTGCCCGTCGGCTCGTCGGCAAGCAAGATTTTAGGCTCGCCCGCAAAGGCCCGCGCCAGGGCGACGCGCTGCTGTTCGCCGCCGGACAATTGGCCGGGATAATGATCCGAGCGCGGCTTCAACCCGACAAGAGCCAGCAAATCCGCCGCTTTTGCAAAGGCATGAGGGACCCCGGCAAGCTCAAGCGGGATCGCCACATTCTCAAGCGCACTCATACTGGCGATGAGATGAAAGGCCTGAAAGACGATCCCGATGCGCCGACTGCGAAACCGGGCGAGCCCGTCCTCGTCGAGGGTATTGAGATCAACCCCGTCGATCATTACCCGGCCCGCCGTCGCCCGTTCCAAACCGCCCATCACCATCATCAACGTGGACTTGCCGGACCCCGATGCCCCGACCAAACCCACCGTCTCGCCGGCCGCAATGGCAAGATCGACGCCGCGCAGAATATTGACCGATCCCGCCGCACTCGCCAGTTTCAGGTGAACCCCGGCAAGATCGATCAACGGGGCGGACGGACCAGAGGCAGGCAGCATGAGCGGTAATTCCAACAAAGGACAGAAGGTAGGACCAGGATCGGGCCGACACGGATCTGGATATGGCGTGTCCCGTCCGTATTTCAATCGACGCCTCGGTTTTATTTGGCGGCTGGTTTGCGCCGTTACCATCGGCTCGGTGCTGCTGACTGGATCCGCACGGGCCGCAGGATCGGATAAAAAACAAATCCTCGTCCTCGGCGACAGTTTGACGGCAGGCTTCGGGCTTGCCCCGGAACAAGGCTTCACCGCCAAACTATCGGCGGCACTCGCCGCCAAAAACATCAAGGCAGAGATCGTCAATGCCGGGGTGAGCGGCGATACGACCAGCGGCGGCCTCGCCCGGTTGGATCAGGCACTCGCCCAAAAACCCGATGCCGTCATCCTCGAACTCGGGGCGAACGATGCCCTGCGCGGTCTCGACCCCGCACGCGCGCGCACCAATCTTGCCGCCATGCTGACCAAGATCAAGGCGGCGTCGATTCCAGTCTTGCTGTGCGGGATGCGGGCCCCTACCAATTGGGGGCCGGATTATGCCCAAGAATTCGACGGCCTGTACCCTGAATTGGCCGCACGCTTCGGCGTGCCGCTCTATCCGTTCTTTTTGGAGGGGGTCGCCCTCGATCCGGCCCTCAATCAGGCCGACATGCTCCATCCGAACCCGGCGGGTGTCGATCGGATCGTGGCCGCCATCCTGCCCTCCGTTGCGGCCCTTATCGGCGCTTCGGTCCCGTGAGCGTCGTTTGGCTGCCCCGGCCACGCGCCACCCCACCCTACCCGACGGCGCGGCGCGGCCGGTTCAAGGCGGTCGTGCTGGCCGATCTCGCCTGGCCCGACCTTGTCGATCAAGCCCTTGCGGCCCTTGTCCCCATGCCTGCTGCCACCCGTTTCGGCATCGTCTTCGTCACCGATCTCTTGGCGGGGGCCTTACCCGACATCATCGCCCGGCTTCAGGCGGAAAGTCCGATCCCCGAATGGTCGGGCAGCGTCGGCCTCGGCATTTGCGGCAATGGCGAGGCCTATGTCGACCGACCGGCCTTGAGCCTCATGGTGGCCGACCTGCCTCCCGGCAGTTTTCATCTGTTCGATCATGCCGATGTCGCCTCCGACTGGGCAGCCAGCATGGAATGCCCGCGCTTTGCCCTGGTCCATGGCGATCCGCGCCATCACGATCCGATCGGGGCGGTCGCCCGGCTCAGCGATCAAATCGCGGTCCCGCTCGCAGGCGGGCTTGCCCATGCCCGCACAACGCCCTGGCAGGTTGCCGGTCATCTGGTCGAAGGGGGGTTGAGCGGCGTACTGTTCGACGATCGCGTCCCGATTCTCTGTCGTATGATCCAAGGCACGCGCCCGATCGGCCCGGAACGTCGCATCACCAAACTGCAAGGCAATCTGATCTTCGAGATTGACGGCCAACCGGCTTTGGCGGCCTTTACCCAGGATATCGGGGCCTTGCTGGCCCGCGATCTTCATCGCGCCGCCCGCCAGATTACCATCGGCCTGCCGCAGGCGGGGCCCGATCAAGGTACTACCGATTACCTGAACCGCCCGCTCTTGGCACTCGATCCGACGGGGGGGTGGCTTGCGGTCAACGGGCCCGTCGCCTGCGGCGATGCGATCGCCTTTTGCCGTGAGGACCGGGCGGCCGCGGCCCAAGATCTCGGTGTCGTCCTCCAAGCCCTTGCGGCCGCTGGGGCGGACCGGGTCGAAGCCGCCCTCTATTACGGGTTCAGCGATCAGGACGCAGCCGCCTCAACCCAGTCCCTCACCCTCATCCGCCACATTCTGGGCGATGTGCCGCTCGCCGGTTTTTACGGTCAGGGTCAGATCTCGGGACGGCGGCTTTACGGACAGTCAAGCCTCCTGGTGCTGTTCATGAGACCATAGGGCGGGTCGGCCGCCCAATCGCCATCCCCGATCCGCCTAGTACCTGACCACCTCAGCCCAAAGCGATCGTGACGGGAATATTCCCGCGCACGGCATGGGAATAAGGACAGACGAAATCGGCTTTCTTGATCAAAGCCTCGGCGTCATCGGCGATCAGACCCGGCAGGTGGACGGTCAATTCTACCGCCAACCCAAAGCCGCCATCGCCCCGAGGGCCGATCCCGACCACCGCCGTCACCGACGTCTCGGATAAAGGTTTGCCCTCCGATCGTGCCACATGGCGCAGGGCATTTTCAAAACAGGCGGCATAGCCCGCCGCAAAAAGCTGCTCGGGATTGGTGCCCGGACGATTGCCGCCGCCAAGGGCCGCCGGCAGCGCCAGGGCGACCGCAAGACGGCCATCATCCGATTTCGCCTCCCCCTCGCGCCCACCCGTTGCCGTCGCGGTTGCCCGATATAAAACCTGTGTCATGGTGAAACTCCTTCGCGATGAGTTATCGATACAGCAATAATTTTGTATACAATATAATTGTTTTCAAGATATTTCCTCGATATTTCTATGTCGCCGAATCATCCACAAATCTTGCTCCTGCTCGCTAATGGGTTTAGAGATTATTTTAGGGCTATGTGGAAGATCGTTGAAAAGTCGAGGGGGAATGATGGGCGTCGAAGCAGAGGCGGATGATTTAAGGCTGGATCGACAATTGTGTTTTCCGCTCTATGCGGCAACCAACGCCCTGGTGCGCGCCTATCGCACGCTGCTTGACCCGCTTGGCCTCACATACCCGCAATATCTCGTCATGTTGGTCTTGTGGCAAACCGACGGGATTACGGTCGGCGATATCGGTCGCCACCTCCATCTCGACAGCGGCACCCTCACACCCCTGATCAAGCGCCTCGAACGGGCGGAACTGGTCGCGCGGCGGCGCGATGCCGTCGATGAACGCCGGGTCATCATCGACCTCACGCAGAGCGGGCGCAAATTGAAACAGGCTGCCGAAGGGGTGCCCAAGGCGATGGTGGCGAAACTCGGCCTTGGTCTCGATGAAATCGTCTCGCTGCGCGCCCAACTCGAAAAATTGATCGATCGATTGGGGGAATAACCCCTCCCCCACCGACCGTCTCAGTCCGCCACCGGCAATTTTCCCCGCAGCGAGGCCGCCAGTTGCCCTTTCAAAACCTTGCCGGTGCTGCTGGCCGGTAGGTTTTCCATGACGATGATCTCGCAAGGTCGCTTATAGGGGGCCAAGCGCTCAACCAAATAGTCCTCAAGTTCGGCCCTATCGATCGTCTGGCCTTGCAGCGGTTGAATAAACGCCACGACCTCCTCGTTACCGGGCACCGCGCGTCCCACCACTGCCGAATGGGTGATGAGCGGGTGGGCGTTCAAGACCGCCTCGACATCCGCCGGATACACGTTGAACCCGGACCTGATGATCAATTCCTTGCTGCGCCCGGCAATGTAAAGCTGCCCCCCATCCAACCGGGCAAGGTCGCCCGTGTTCAGCCACCCATCGGGATCGATTGCCTGGGCCGTTGCCTCGGGATTGCGATAATAGCCCTTCATGATGTTCGGGCCGCGCACATGCAGTTCCCCGACCGTGCCGGGCGGGACCGTGCGGCCATCCCGATCAACGAAGCGGACCTCCAAGCCCGGCAAAATCGGGCCGCAGGAACAATCGGTCGGCGGCGTTTCGATCCGGGTTTGGGAAATCGTCGGCGAAGCCTCGGTCATCCCATAACCATTATGTAAGGGACAGCCGAACAAAGCTTCGATCTCGGTCTTCAAGACTGGATCGAGCGGCGATCCCCCGACCGACAGGTAGCGCAAGAACCGTTTTTCCAGGGCCTTGTCGGGATTGAGCTTTAGATATTCGATCAGGCGACTGAACATCGCAGGCACCCCTTGGAGCACGCTGATCCGGTCGCGGGTCAGGGATTCAATCACGGCTGCGGGCGCGAACCGCGCCACGAGACGGATGGTCGCCCCGTGATAGAGACTGCCGATCAAGGCCGAGGCCAACCCGAAGATATGACTGACCGGCAAGACGGCATAAAGCCGGTCCGCCGGTCCGATCCCGCGCAACCGGCCGGACAAATCGGCGATGAAGAGAATATTGTGATGGGTCAGCATCACGCCCTTCGGAACCCCCGTCGTGCCGGTCGTATAAATCATGGCCGCCACCTGTTGGGCGGGATCGGCGAAAACCGGCTCCGCTGCTGCATCGGGACCGTCCCCCAGGGGCCCCAGCGCAAAGGGGCCGAGAATGCCGCCATCCTGCTCTGCGGCCCCATGCCGGGCGGCATGGGCTGCGGCCTCCGGCGAGGCTGCGGTCGCATAAACGGTCCGACGCGCCCCGCAATGGCTTTTGATGCGATCGATTTCCGGGGCCGAGAGACGACTATTCACCACCACGGCCCAGGCATCCAGCACGGAGGCGGCAAAGATCGCCGCCACCATGACCAGGCTGTTTTCACCGACGATCAAAACACGGTCGCCCGCCCGCACGCCCGCCGTCGCAAGACGGGCCGCCATCGCCTGGATCGCGGCCATCAAGGCGCCGTTGGATAGGGCGACATCCCCCTCGATGAGGGCGGGCCCATCGGGATCGCGCACCGCACGCCGGGCCACGATGGCATGGATACGGGTCGGCAGATCCCCACCCGCCCTGCTGGGATCGACCGTCGCCTCGGCGCTCATCGCGCGGCCCGGATCATATTGCGCGCGATGACCAATTGCTGGATCTGGCTCGTCCCCTCGTAAAGCCGGAACAAACGAACGTCGCGATAGAACCGTTCGATCCCGTAATCGGCGATGTAACCGGCCCCGCCATGGATCTGCACGGCCCGGTCCGCGACCCGACCGACCATCTCGCTGGCAAAGAGTTTACAGCACGCGGCCTCGGTGCTGATATTTTCCCCCGCATCCTTGCGCCGGGCCGAATCTTCGACCATCGTCCGCGCGGCATAGGCCTCGGTCTTGGAATCGGCCAACATGGCTTGGATCAACTGAAACTCTGCAATCGGTTGACCGAATTGCTTGCGTTCCATGGCATAGGCAAGGCTGTCGGCGATGAGCCGTTCGGCAACCCCGACGCAGACCGAGGCAATATGCAACCGACCGCGATCCAGCACCTTCATCGCCGTCTTGAACCCTTGACCCGGCACCCCGCCGATGATCTGACTGGCATGAACCCGGCAATCATCCAGGATCACGTCCGCCGTATGGGCCCCCTTCTGACCCATTTTCTTATCGATCGCCCCGATTTTAAGGCCCGGCGTACCCGCATCGATCAAGAACGCACTGATGCCGCCCGCCCCGAGATCGTCGGGATTGCTGCGGGCCATCACGGTAAAAACGCCCGCATGAGGGGCATTGGTGATGTACCGCTTGGTGCCGTTCAAGACGTAATAATCGCCATCTTGACGCGCCGTCGTGCGTAGGCTTGCGGCATCGGACCCGGAATCCGGTTCCGTCAGCGCAAAGGAACCGACCAATTCCCCGGTGGCAAGGCGCGGCAGGTAATGGCGCTTTTGCGCCTCCGTCCCGTCGATCACGATACCTTGGGAACCGATCCCGTTATTCGTGCCCAGCAACGAGCGAAACGCCGGCGACGTCTTGCCCAAGACAAAGGCAACCTGCACCTCTTCGCTCATGGTGAGGCCGAGCCCGCCATAGGCTTCGGGAATCGACAGGCCGAACAGGCCGAGTTCTCGCATTTCGGCAATAATGGCGGGCGGAATGGCGTCATCCTCCGCCACCTGCGCTTCGGCCGGACGCAGGCGTTCCTGCACGAAACGATGCAGCGTATCAAGCAAGTGCGATAGAGTTTCGGGATCGAGGGCCATGGGACAACACCTTATGACAATGAAAGCGGTAACAAAAAAACCTCATGCCGCACCGAGCCGCTGGCGCACTGTGGCGGCCAGATCGACGAGGCGAGGCCCCAGTTCGGACTGGGCGAAATCGGCAGAAACCCGGAAACTGGGGCCGCCGCAATTGAGTGCCAATGGCGGACTGCCATCGGGCGGCTGGATGGGTACCCCCACGGCCGTCACCTCCGAACGCCAGGCACCTGCCGACAGGGTGAAACCGTCCCGGTGATAGCCTGCAATTGCTTGTCTGAGATCCCGTTCCCTGAGGGCGGCATCGTCGGGATGCAGCATCCGATCGTGGGCGAGATAGGCATCGAGATCCGGTGGGGGCATCAAGGCCAGAATCGCGCGGCCCATCGCACTCGTCATCAGCGGCACGCGCGAGCCTAAATCGAGGGCCAAGGAAATCGGCGCCTTGCTGCGGCAATGTTCGATGTAAAGGCAATCATCGTGATCGCGACTGCCCAGCGCCACGGACGTATCGGTCGCATCGGCCAAATCCTGCATCAGGGGCTTGGCAAGCCGGGTCAGAACGACACTAGCCCGAAAGGCGCCCGCCAAAGCCAAGACGCCGACGCCTAAGCGGTATTTTCCCAAGCCGGGTACGGGGTCGAGATAGCCGAGCCGGGTCAGCGTATGGGTCAGGCGCGAGATGGTCGGTTTCGGCAGGCCCGTGCGGGCGGCGATTTCCTGATTGCCCAACAGGGCCTCGCCCGCCTGAAACGCGCGCAGCACCTCAAAGCCGCGGGCCAGTGCCGTCACGAATTGCCGGTCTTTCGCCCCGTCCTCGACATCCCCGGTCGCAAGACGCAACGCCCCGGCGTCAGGTGCGTCTTTAGTCGGGGGAATGTCGCCCATTGTGATCCTTTATCGCGTGAGAGCTGCACCAAACAAACAGTCGGTGCGAAGAATACTTGGCTTCAACGATAGCTTCGGTTTATGGTGGCGTCAAGAATGCGAAATTCAATTTCGCACTGCGAAACGACAATTGCCGTCATCGGCAATCAGAAACGGGGGATTAGACGATGCGGGACGAACCGGAACAAGTCGTCTTGGTGGAACGTCCGGCCGAGGGGGTCGCCCTGCTGCGGCTCAACCGACCGGAGGCGCTGAATGCGCTCAATCAAGCCGTGCGCGATGCCTTGGCCCACCATTTTCAGACCTTGGGCGGCGACGAGACGGTTCGCGCCATCGTGCTGACCGGCAACGAGGCCGCCTTTGCCGCCGGGGCCGATCTCAAGGCCATGGCCGATGCCGGGGCCATCGATATGCTCCTGCGCGAAACCCAACGCGCCTGGCAGGCGATCGCCCAATGCCCGAAACCGGTCATCGCCGCCGTCACCGGCTATGCACTGGGTGGCGGATGCGAGCTTGCCATGCATTGCGACATTATCATCGCCGGTGAATCCGCCAGTTTCGGCCAACCGGAAATCCGCGTCGGCATCATGCCCGGTGCCGGGGGCACCCAACGCCTCACCCGCGCCATCGGCAAATTCAAAACCATGAAAATGGTTCTGCTGGGCGACCCCGTCCCCGCCCGCGAGGCCGAGGCGATGGGTTTGGTCAGCGAGGTGGTCCCCGATGCCGAGGTGGTCGCCCGCGCCGTCGCCATGGCGACCAAGATCGCCCGGATGCCGCCGCTTGCCGTGCGCCAAATCAAAGAGGTCGTTCTGGCCGGACAAGATACGTCCCTCGATGCCGGTTTGATGCTGGAACGCAAGGCGTTTCAATTGCTGTTCGCCAGCGAAGACCAAAAGGAAGGCATGCGCGCCTTCATTGAAAAACGCCGCCCAACCTTCAAGGGATGCTGAGTATGCTGGATCCTACACGCGACGATCTCATCCTGGGTGTGGTCGGCACCGGCACCATGGGCCAAGGCATTGCCCAAATCGCCGCCGCCGCCGGTCTCACCGTCCTGCTGCTGGACGC
Source organism: Aliidongia sp. (assembly GCA_036821645.1). Lineage (GTDB taxonomy): Bacteria > Pseudomonadota > Alphaproteobacteria > ATCC43930 > CGMCC-115725 > DAISJD01. Next base: position 742 of record DAISJD010000014.1, on the reverse strand, counting down.
CAGAGAGGGGGCCGCCGACGTGGCGGCGGCGGCCTTGCGCAAGCAATTTTCGGCCCTAGCCGCCAAGGGGCGCATGACGCCCGAGGCGGCAGAGGCGGCCGGCAACCGTCTCAAGGTCGTCGGGGCGGAAACCGACCTCGCCCCCGCCGATCTGGTGATCGAGGCCATCATCGAAGAGATCGCCGCCAAGCAGGATCTCTTCATCCGCCTCGAAGCCATCGTCCGCCCGGATGCCGTGCTCGTCACCAATACCTCGTCCCTTTCGGTCACGACGATTGCGTCGCGCTGCGCCCGGCCGGAACGGGTCGTGGGCTTTCACTTCTTCAATCCGGTCCCCTTGATGAAAGTGGTCGAGGTGATCGACGGCGAGCGCACACCCGCCGCCCTCGGCGACGCGATGGAGGCTTTGGCCCGTCGTCTCGGCCATCGGCCGGTCCGGGCCGCCGATACGCCCGGCTTCATCGTCAATCACGCCGGACGCGGTTTCGGCACCGAAGCCTTGCGGATCCTTCAGGACGGGATCGCCCCGTTCGGGACCATCGACCTCATTTTGACCGATGTCGCGGGTTTCCGCATGGGGCCGTTCGAGTTGATGGATCTGACCGGGCTCGACGTGTCCTACCCGGTGATGGAATCGATTTTCGATCAATTCTACGGCGAACCGCGCTTTCGTCCCTCCTATCTGCTGCGTCGGCGTCTGGCGGCGGGCATGCTGGGCCGTAAAAACGGCCTCGGCTATTAC
>DAISJD010000013.1:0-42128 GCA_036821645.1 Aliidongia sp. | reverse complement strand
GAAAATCGCCCCAGAAAATCGCCACAGAAGGCTTGCGTCCCCGCCGTAGAATTGGCTATCCCTGATCCCGACGCTTCGGCACCCATGCCGCTCCCTGCGCTCAGTCACTTCTGCGACGCGCTGAATTTTAGGCCCCATCATGACCACGATCAACAGCCTTTGCGTCTATTGCGGTTCTTCCAATGCGGTCGACGCCGCCTATTTCGACGCCGCCTTCGCCTTGGGCCGTCTTCTGGGGGAAAACCGGATCGATCTCGTCTATGGCGGCGGGCATGTCGGTCTCATGGGGCGTCTTGCCGATGGGGTACTCGACGCGGGCGGTCGCGTCACAGGCATCATTCCGCGCCATCTGCACGAACGGGAAGTCGCCCATGACGGCGTGCAGGAGATGCTGATCGTTGACTCGATGCATATCCGCAAAGCCCTGATGGCCGAACGGGCGGACGCCTTTGCCGTTTTGCCGGGCGGAATCGGAACCCTGGACGAGTTTTTCGAGATTTTGACTTGGCGGCAACTGGGACTACACGACAAGCCGATCATCCTCATCGATCTGTTCGATTATTGGGCCCCGCTCGAAGCCTTGATGGACCGTCTTTGCGACGCGAACTTCGCCTCGACCCGCACGCGCACCCTCTATCAACGGATCGACCGATTGGATCAGCTTCTCCCCCTCTTGTCGGCGGCACCGACGCCCGCGCACCCGCTCGATGCGCAAAAGCTCTAGGGAGGGTCTTTCGTCTAAGTCGTGCTGGTTCCTCTTGTCTCGAACACACGGCATGGTATCGTCGCTCGGCAAATTTGAGCGCGTCTTCCGGTCGCAGGAACAGGTCTTTCGATTGGAACCCCCGTTCGCTTCTTCTTTCAAAGCCTGATCCCTATCAGATCGGGTCGGTCATTTACCCGCCCGGATCCGCCAGCGGCACGATCCGGACACCCCATCAGGAGAGACTCGATAATGAGCAAAATCAAGGTAGTGACCCCCGTCGTCGAACTTGACGGCGACGAGATGACCCGCGTCATTTGGCGCTTCATCAAAGAAAAGCTGATCCTGCCCTACCTTGATATCGACCTGAAATATTACGATCTCGGCATCGAATACCGGGATGCAACCAACGACCAGGTCACGATCGATTCCGCCAATGCGATCAAGCAGTACGGCGTCGGCGTCAAATGCGCGACCATCACCCCCGACGAGGCGCGGGTCGAAGAATTCGGCCTGAAAAAGATGTGGAAATCGCCGAACGGCACGATCCGCAACATTATCGGCGGCACCGTGTTCCGCGAACCGATCATCTGCACCAACGTGCCGCGCCTCGTGCCCGGCTGGACCGCCCCGATCGTGATCGGCCGCCATGCCTTCGGCGACCAATATCGCGCGACCGATTTCAAGGTGCCGGGCCCCGGCAAGCTCACCATGACCTTCACGCCCGATGGCGGCGGGGAACCCGTGAGCTACGAGGTGTTCCAATTCCCCGATGCCGGTGTGGCAATGGGCATGTACAATCTCGACGAATCGATCCGGGGCTTTGCGCAATCCTGCTTCAATTACGGCCTGCTGCGCAAATGGCCGGTCTATCTGTCGACCAAGAACACGATTTTGAAGGCTTATGACGGTCGTTTCAAGGATCTGTTCCAAGAAGTGTTCGACAAGGAATTCAAGGATCAATTCGCCGCCGCCGGTCTCACATACGAACATCGCCTGATCGACGACATGGTGGCAAGCGCCTTGAAGTGGAACGGCAATTTCGTGTGGGCCTGTAAGAATTACGACGGCGACGTGCAATCCGATACGGTCGCCCAAGGGTTCGGGTCGCTGGGCCTCATGACCTCCGTGCTGCTGACCCCCGATGGACAAACAGTCGAAGCCGAAGCGGCACACGGCACGGTGACGCGCCATTACCGCGAATATCAAAAGGGCAAGGAAACCTCGACCAACCCGATCGCGTCGATCTTCGCCTGGACGCGCGGCCTTTATTATCGCGGCAAGTTCGACAATACCCCCGACGTCCAAGCCTTTGCCGAAACGTTGGAAAAGGTCTGCGTCGATACGGTCGAAGCAGGCTTCATGACCAAGGATCTCGCCATCCTGATCAGCCCGAACCAACCGTGGCTGACCACGAATCAATTCCTGGACAAGCTCGATGCCGGTCTCAAGGCCGCGATGAAGGCCTGATCTCGGGATCGGTTCAAGACGCAGACGATACATTACAAAAATGATAAGTGGCCGCCCCCTGACAAGGGGCGGCCATTTGTTTATGCTCGTCTCCATTCCGGGCCCTGCCCCGCCCCCTTTTTTGACGAGCCATACCAATGCCTGTTTTTTCCCGCGCCATTCTGGCGACCCTGATGGTGGGCACCTGCCTTTCGAGCTTGCCCCTTAACGCACGGGCCGCCGATGCCGGTGCCCCCGCCACGGCCAAGGAACCCGTCAGCGACAGCTATTACGGAATCACGGTCGGCGACGATTATCGCTGGCTTGAAGAAAGCGGGGCCCAATCCCCCCGGGTCAAGGCATGGACGGCCCAACAAAATGACCGCACGCGCCAAGCCCTCGACGCCTCGCCCCGGCGCAGCGCAATTCGGGCCAAGGTTGCGGCCCTCATCGGCGGGTCGACGGGGGCCTGGTTCGATTTCGAGCCGCGCGGCAAGACCCTGTTTGCGATCCATGCCGATCCGAAGGGCCAGCAACCCCTGCTGATCGCCCTCGACAAAGATGTCGATCCCGACAAGGGCCGGGTCGTCTTGGACCTCAACGCCACCGATCCGAGCGGTGCCACCGCCATGGATTGGTATCAGGCCTCGCCCGATGGGCGTCTCATCGGGGCGTCGCTCTCCAAAGGCGGCAGCGAGGTGGGCGATCTCACCCTGATCGACGCCGCAACCGGCAAACCGACGGGCGAAACCATCCCCCATGTCCAATATCCGACCGGCGGCGGCGACATGGCCTGGCAGGCCGACGGCAAGGGATTCTGGTACACGCGCTATCCCGGCACCGAACGGCCCGAAGCCGACCGGGCCTTTTATCAGGGCGTCTTCTTTCACAAGATCGGCACGGACCCGGCCAAGGACAAGCGCATCCTGCCCGAGACATTGCCGAAAATCGCCGAAACGAAATTCGACAATCGCTATAATCCGAGCCTGACCCTCATCGCGGTCGCCAATGGCGATGGCGGCGAGGTCGAACATTTCATCATCGACGCCAAGGGCAAGACGCACCAGATCACGACATTCGCCGACGTGATCCGCCAGGTCGTGATCGGCCCGGATGGTGCCGCCTATCTCGTCTCGCGCAAGGGCAGTCCGAATGGGCGGGTGCTGAAACTCGCCCCCGGCGATTACGATCTGAAACATGCCAAGGAAATCATCCCCGCCGCCACCGCCGCCTTACCGCCTGAAGGCGATGTGATCGTGCCGACCAAGGACCGGCTTTATGTCCGCTATGTCGCGGGCGGCCCGTCCGAAGTCCAGGTTTTCGATCCATCCGGCAAGGCGATGGGACCGATCGCCCTGCCCCCCGTCAGCGCCGTGCGGGAAATGACCCTGCTGGGCGACGGCGATCTGCTGCTCGGCCTCAACAGTTTCGTGCGCCCGGCCTATACCGCCCGCTGGAACCCGAGCACGGCAAAACTGAGCGATACGAAGATTTTCTTGGGCAGTCCGGCGAAATTCGACGATGCCGAGGTAATGCGCGGCACGGCGACCAGCAAGGACGGCACCAAGATCCCCTATACCCTGGTCGCGCGCAAAGGGGTGAAGCTTGACGGCACCAACCCGCTGCTGCTGACGGGATATGGCGGCTATGGCGTGGTCGAGGCCCCGCGTTTCTTAGGCGCACGGGGGCGCATCCTCTTGGATCATGGCGGGATCTACGTCTCGGCCAATCTGCGCGGCGGCGGGGATTTCGGCGATGCCTGGCATCAGGCCGGGAACCTGACGCGCAAGCAGACCGTGTTCGACGATATGGCCGCCGTTGCCCAGGCCCTGATCGACACCCATTACACCAGCCCCGCGCATCTCGCGATCGAAGGCGGCAGCAATGGTGGGCTGTTGATGGGGGCGATGCTGACCCAACATCCTGAATTGATGCGCGCCGTGGTCAGCCATGTCGGGATCTACGACATGTTGCGGGTGGAATTGGACCCGAACGGGGCCTTCAACATCACCGAATTCGGCACGGTGAAGGACAAGGCACAATTCGACGCCCTTTATGCCTATTCGCCCTATCACCATGTCACTGACGGCACGGCCTATCCGTCGATCCTGTTGATGGCCGGGGAAAATGACGGGCGGGTCAACCCGTTGCATTCCCGGAAATTCGCGGCCCGCCTGCAAGCGGCGACCGGGTCCAAGAACCCCGTCTATCTCTTGACCGACTCAAAGGCCGGTCACGGCATGGGCAGCCCGATTGAGGTCATCATCGACCAAACCGCCGACGCGCTCACCTTTTTGATGGATCAACTGGACGTGGCCAATCCGTATCAGGAGTAAGCACGATGCCCCTGCGATCGGCCCACAAGCTGATCGCAGGGGTACATTTGACTAACTTGTCACGGTGATGGTGATATTGCTGATCTCAACGCCCAGCGATAAGGCAAGACGGCGTTTCGCCTCGGCAATCGTCAAAGGCGCATCATGTGCCGAGAGTTCTTGTGCCGAAAAATCTGTTTCGTCTTGCTCGCTTGGATCATCGATCGGCACGCTTGGATCGAGTGGCATCCAGCCAATTTGCTTGCTTGCATCTAAACCGAGCCCAGCTCCCGCAAGAATCACGGGATCATTGGAATCCCGATCATATAATGAGATCGCCAATCGGTGGTTTTCGACAATCTTATAGTCTTTTCTCTTGCGTGCTTCGTATGCTTTATCAAAGCGATCAGTTACTTCTTCTCGCTCAAACAGAAAAACTTTCGCAAATCGGGGGTTATTTTTTTGATCGACAGAGGCGATAGCAATATAATCAGCCTCTTCATAAGTACACCAACCACTATCTGAACTGTTGCGGTTGCATTGAAGCCAAGTATCTTGGGATGTCCTGATTGCTACTATTTTTGTGATGGATCCTTTTCTAATCCGCCGCAGGCTGTGTTTGCCATAAAGTGAACCGCTGACAAGTGTCCATCCTTCTTTTTGCAATGCTTCTTTGGCTGCATCCATAAGGAAATCTTTCATTTTCCTCTTTGCTGGTTGCGTTGATGACACCACCATTTACAGGAGCCTTATCTTAAGAAAAAATCTTCAATATAAGAAAAATATTTAGATTTTACTAAAAAAACAGTACATCATATCAGTAATAATTCTATATTTTTATTAATAATTGTAAAAAATCAACTAAACACTCCAACTTCCCTACACCCGGCGCAGCACGCCTCGAAAACAGGCCCCCGTCAACGGGTTCGGCGCGGGCTCCGCGTCACGCAGCAGGTCCAGAGTACCGCCATGGGCTTGCAGGATCTGCCGCGCGAGGCTGAGGCCGACGCCGCTGCCGTTCGCTTTGGTCGTATAAAACGGCAAGAAAATCGATGGAACGGCACTGGGGTCGATCCCGGGCCCCGAATCCTCGACGGTAAAAACCACCCGATCCCCGTCAAGCTGCCAGTGAAGCCGCACGCGTTTTTCCCGGCTGTCCAATGTCGCCTCGGCGGCGTTTTTCAAGAGATTGACCAAACAAAGCTGGATCTGATCCCCGTCCATCGCGACGACCGGGTTGGGGGTCGGCACGATCGCCTCCAGGCTCACCCCCTGCGGCCCCCATTCCGCCGCGAAGGCGGCGGCGAGATCGTCGGTGAAGGCGGCGAGATCGACGGGCCGCCGTCGCGGTTCCGGCAGACGGGTGAGCGCCCGATAGGCCTCGACGAAATCGATCAGCCCTTCGGTGCGCGCCACGACGCGGACGAGCGCGCGTTTTGCCTGATCCTGTGCCGCATCGGTGCCCAGTTCCATCAAATCGAGCGCACTGCGCCCGAGAGAGGCGACAGGGGTCAGCGCATTCATCAATTCATGGTTCAACACCTGCAACAAATCGCGCAAGGCCGCCGCCTCGGCGGCGCGGACCTCCGCCGTGATGTCGGTGAAGACGGCGAGATGGGCGCGGCCTCCCCCCTCTTCGATCAGGCAGAGCTCGACGGCATAGGTACGATCGTGCCATTTGATCCGCCCCGGCATCTGGTCGAGGCCGCCGCCGCCATGGGCCAACAGGGCCTGACGGGTACTGCGGGTGAGGGGGCCCGGCGTGTCGAACAAATGCCGGGCGGCGCGATTGACCGCCAGCACATCCCCGTCATCCTCTTGCAGGATCAGGGCAGACGGGGTTTGATCCAGCAGACCTTGCGCCCGATAGCCCGCCAAACTGCTGCCCTGCGGCACGCGGGTGCCCCCCGCCCTGCCCCGAACGGGCGATTGGCGCAGCAGCAAACCGGCCAGGAACAAGGCGGCCAGAATCGCGACCGACACCGTGGCATAAAGATGCAGATCGCCCGCTATTGCCGCCGCCAGACCGCAGAAAAACACCCCGCCCGCGGCCAACCCCTGCATCGCCCGGCGGTTAAAGCCCATGTTTTTCCATCCGGCGATAAAGGGCGGCACGGGTCAGGCCCAGGGCCTTTGCCGCCTGGGAAATATTATGGTGATGGCGCTTCAAGGCTTCTTTGATGAGGGCGAGTTCGGTGCGGTCCAAATTCAGATCGTCCGGTTCGGGCGGGGGTGGGGCCGGGCGCGGTTGATCGATCGCGGCCCTGATCGTTGCGACGAACCGATCATTGTGCCAGGGCTTCATCACGAAATCCGCCGCCCCGCGCCGCATCGCCGCTACCGCGATATTGATCCCGCTATGCCCCGTCACGATCACGACGCGGGCGCGCGGATCACGGGCCAAGATCCGATCCAAAAACGCCAAGCCTTCCGCCCCGGACGTATCGCCGCGCCGGAAATTAAGGTCGAGCAGGATCGCATCCACCGCCTCTTGCGCCAGGATCGTCTCGGCGATCGCAGGGGTGGCAGCGGGCACCAGGACCATCTGATGACGGGCAAGCAGGATCTCTGCTGCGATCAAAATATCGGGATCGTCATCGAGATAAAGCACGCGCCGCATCGGCGCCTCAGACGGCTCAGTCATGTCCGAAATCGGACAGGGGTGCTGCCCTCAGGATCGGGGTCATAAAATTTATCCTTCTATATCAATAGTTTAAACTTGTTGCTGAAACAACCCGCCCTGCTACCATTAAGCATCAACTCATCTTCAGATGCAAAGCCTTCGATCATGGATGCCAAAATTCCCTCCCCCCCGAAACGGACCATGGATCGCCCGATCAAACGCGCCCCCTGGCGCAAACCCGCCCTGGCACTTCTCGTGGGGATCGGGCTTGCGGGCGGGGCCCTCGCCTTCTATAGCAGCCTGCCCCAAGCGGGCACGATGCGCGTGTCGGCCCTCGCCCTTGACCGGGCGATCGTCACGCGGGGTCCGTTTCAAGATTACCTGCCGGTGCGCGGCGAAATCGTGCCGCTATCGACCTATGTCATTACCGCCGATGCGACCGGGCGGGTCGAAACCGTGACCGGAACCGATGGCGAGCGGGTGACGCGCGGTCAGGTTTTGGCAGAACTCGCCAATCCCGACCTCACGCTCCAAGTCACAACCAAAGAGAGCGAAATCACCGGGCGGATCAGCGATGCGAGCGGCCAGATCATCACCTTGCAAAAGAACGAAAACGACCGTGCGCGCGAAATCATGGAGGCGGGCTACAGCCTGCACAAGGCCGAACAGGAATTGACCAAACGCCAATATCTTTTGGCCCAGAACGTCATCAACGAGGCCAACCTAAAGCAATATATCGACGAGCGCGACTATCAACGCACCCATCTTGCCGCCATCAAGGACGCCTGGGGCAAAGAAGCCCCGATCTATGCAGCCCAACGCCGACAGGTTCAGCAAAATGCCGACCGTCTCCAGGCGAGCCTCGTCCAAGTCCATGACAGTTTGAAGGCGCTGACCATCCGCAGCCCGGACAAGGGACGGCTCACCGATTTTACGTTAAAACCGGGGCAATCGGTAAAACAGGGCGACACGTTGGGTCAGGTCGATTCGGATGATGCCTATAAAATCAAGGCCCTCATCGATGAATATTACTTGGGCCGCCTGGCCCCCAACCTGCCCGCCGCCGCCACAATCCATGGCGAGACCCGTCCGGTGAAAGTCGCCAAAATCTTCCCCCAGATCGTCGGCGGCCGGGTGACGGTCGAACTCACCTTCGACGGATCGATGCCGACCGATCTGAAACGCGGCGAAGCGGTCGATGTCCGCCTGACCCTGGGCGAGACGAAACCGGCCCTCTTGGTCGCCAACGGCGCGTGGTTGAACGACAGCGGCGGCACATCGATCTTCGTCGTCACGGGGACGGGCGAGGCGGCCGATCGCCGCCCGATCACCATCGGACGGCGCAATCCCGATTACGTCGAAATTTTGGCTGGCCTCGAACCGGGGGAAACGGTGTTGACCGCCCTTCCCCCCGGCCTTGCCGCAATCAACCACCTGATCCTGACAGAAAGCGCCCATCATGATTGAACTCAACAACATCACCCGTCTCTATCGCAGCGACGAGGTCGAAACCACCGCCCTCCACCAGATCAACCTCACCATCCGGCGCGGCGAATTCGTCGCGATCATGGGGGAATCCGGGTCGGGCAAATCGACCCTGCTCAATATCCTCGGCACCATCGACCGGCCGACCAGCGGATCCTACCTATTCGACGGGGACGATCTGGCGCAGATGAGCGAGGTGAAATTGGCCCGGCATCGCGCCCAGCATCTGGGGTTCATTTTTCAAAGCTTCAACCTCATCGACGATCTCACGGTCAGCGAGAATATCGAGCTTGGCCTGCTTTATCGCCAGAAGCTGCCGGGATCCCGGCGAGCCCTCGTCGAATCCGCCATGGATCGGGTCGGTATCGCCCACCGGGCGCGCCATTTTCCCCATCAACTCTCCGGCGGGCAACAGCAACGGGCCGCCATTGCCCGCGCCATCGTCGGGGCACCCAGTCTGATTTTGGCGGATGAACCGACCGGCAATCTCGACAGTGAAAACGGTGCCCAGGTGATGAATATCCTGCACGGGCTTCATAAGGCCGGGGCCACCATCATCATGGTCACCCATTCGCAAAGTCAGGCAGATCAGGCGACCCGATCCGTGCGCATGCATGACGGCGCGCTGGTCCTGTCGGTCACGGCCGCGGCGTAAGGACGGTTCATCGCCACGCCCCATCCGATCATCCGGGATTGCCGATTATGCTCCAAAATGCGTTGCTTGCTTTTTTTCGCGTCACCGTGCGCCATCCGCTCTATGCCGCGCTCAATCTCTTGGGTTTGAGCTTCGGCATCGCCGTGTTTACCACCCTCAGTCTCTTCACCCGGTTCGAAACGCATTTCGAGACCTGGCTTCCGCATCTGGATCAGATCTATACGGTGCGGGACTATCGCATGAACCCGGATAGCGTCAATGGCGACAATCCCGAGACGATGGCGGGGCTGCTCGATTACCTGCATGAAGATTACCCGTCACTGCTGGGCACACGCCTTTACGACGAGGATATCACCGTACATGTCGGACCCAACAGCACCCATGAAACAGAGATGCTGGTCGATCCGACCTTTCTCAAGGTCTTGGAACTGCCGCTTCTCGCCGGTGACGCAACCAACGCCCTGTCATCGCCGGACCGCCTGTTGATCTCGGCCGCCATGGCGGAAAAATATCTGGGCTCGACCAACGTGCTGGGCAAAACCCTGCGGCTCAGCGATGGTGAAGGCACCCATGATTATACGATCGGCGGCGTGTTCGCGACATTGCCCGCCAATACCGACTTCAAACTGCATTTCCTGCGCCTCGTCACGCAAAAGCGTATCGATATGGAGGCGAACTGGCGGCATTGGGGTTCCACCCAGGTGACCACGCTCTTGCGGTTTCAAACCCCGGTCGAGGCGCAGCAACTGGCCGATCAGATGGATGCGTTCGTCGACCGCAAGGCCGGCACCAGTTTCGGCACCGAGCATCCCGCCCACACGCAATATCGCGAAATCATCGAACCCTTGCGCAAACGGCATCTCTATAATCCGCAAACCGCCAATTCGATCTATACGCTGGGCTTGGTCGGCATTCTGGCCCTCGCGATCGCGGCGATCAATTTCATCAATCTGGCAACAGCGCGGGCGGGCATGCGCGCCAAGGAAGTGGCCGTGCGCAAGGCGCTTGGGGCCACCAAGACCAGCCTGCGCCTGCAATTCTTAGGCGAATCCGCCGCCACGACCCTAATCGCCCTTCTGATCGGGCTCAGCATGGTCGAACTGACATTGCCCCTCATCAACAGCTATGGCGGCCTTGGCCTTAGCATCGATTATCGCCAGGATTTGGGCGCCATTCTGGGGCTTGCCGGGCTTGTGATGGCGATCGGGATCGGTGCCGGTCTTTATCCGGCCATGATCCTGTCCAGTTTTCAACCGGCCGCTGTGCTGGCCGCATCCCGCACCCCGGCGGGCGGGCGCTTTGCCGCCTTGGTCCGCGAAGGGCTGGTCCTGGTGCAATTCAGCACCGTGATCGCGTTCTTCATCATGATCGCCGGTTTTCTGGATCAACTCGACCATCTGAAATCGGCCGATCTGGGCTTTAAGCGCGGCGGTCTGTTGATCAGCACCGCAACCGCCGACGCCTCCCTCACCCCGACCAGCAGGGCGACCCTGTTAGAGGCGATCAAGGCCATCCCCGGCGTCACCAGCCTTACCCTATCGGATTCCGCCCCCGGCGACACGAGTTTCAATACGGCAACCAATGTCCATTCGATCCACACGACCGAGCGGGAACCCCATGTCTATTGGACCATGACCGGGCCGCATTATTTTGACACGTATGGCGCCCACCTGCTGGCCGGTCGGTTCGTGTCAGTCGATTACAGCGCCGATCAACCGGCAAAAGACCTGCCAACCAAAAACTATCTCCTCGACACGCCCCCCGGCCCCAACCTCATGCTCAATATGAAGGCGGTCAAATTGCTGGGGTTCGAGACGGCCGAGGCGGCGGTCGGGCAAGTATTGGGCTTTGGCCGGACGAATTTCACGGTCGCGGGCGTCATCGACGATATGCGCTTTCATTCGCCGAAGCAGGCGATCAATGCCATGGTCTATTTCTATACTCCATCGGTTGCAACATACCCTGTTCTGGGCCTGCGCTATCAGGGGATTGCCGAACCGGCCCTGCGCGAACGCATCCGCAGCGTCTGGCGCACGATCGCCCCCGAGGTGCCGATCGATCTCATCAGTGCCGAGGACAATCTCGACCGATTCTATCGTCCCGATCGTAACCGCTCCCATCTCTTCACCGTTGGGGCGGGGGTTGCGGCGATGATCGGGTGCATCGGGCTTTATGGTCTTGCCGCCTATAATACGTCGCGCCGGATCCGGGAAATCGGCCTGCGCAAGGTGTTGGGCGCCTCGCGGCTCGCCATCGTGCGGATGTTGGTCGGGCAATTCATGCGCCCGGTCCTCGTCGCCAATCTGATCGGTTGGCCGGTGGGCTATCTCGCCCTTGCCCAATGGTTGCAGCAATTCGACGATAGCGTCGGCATCCACGCAACCTATTTCCTCGCCGCCTCAACCCTGGTGGGGGCTATCGCCATCGCGACCGTCGCCGGTCTCGCCTTTTTCGGGGCCAGCACGGAACCGGGCAAGGCGCTTAGGTATGAATAGGGGGTGATCGGCACCGGGTGAACCGGCCATCGCGCCCGCTGGTTCACCCGCGCAAGGCCTCGACCATCATCGGTTGTTTCAAGACTCGATCGCTGTAAAGCGGCAGGCGGCGGGCGTTGAACAATTGATAATGCCACCATTCATGGCGGTAAAAATCCCATCCGGCACTGGTCATGATCCCCATCAAGATCACCCGGTTGCGGGTTGCCTGCGCACTGATCCCATCTGCCCCGTGGTGAGAAAGGGGGGTAAACGCATCGAACGGGGTACCCATATCGAGATCGACCCCATCCCGATCGACCAGGGTAAGGTCGATCGCCGCCCCGCGCGAATGGGGCGACCCGCGGCGGGGATCGCTTAGAAACTCGGGATCGGGACGCAAGGACCAGAAATGCCATTGCGCCTCGGTCGGGCGGAACGCATCGAAGAGGCGGACCCGATAGCCAAGCCGCCCTGCCAGCGTGACCGTGCGGCAGAGGGCCGCCTCGGCCTCTTGATGGAGATAGCAGGCGGGCCTGCAATAAACCGGGGCCCCGGTAAAATTGTCCGCCGTCGCATAGCGCAGGTCGAGTAAGACGCCATGAGTCCGTTCCGTAATCTCAGATAACATCGAAAGCGCCCGCCCGTCCCTATAATCTCAGCTGATATGACCATAAACGATCTATACTTCACCACAAGATCAGGCATCTTGATCCGGTCTGCATGGCATCATGCAGGGAATTTTTGAATTTCAAGATTGCTGCCTTGACCCTATCCGCGCCCCCGCTCCCAGAATTTTCGACGATCCTGGCCTTCGATTGCGCCGGTGCCGCCGTTTCCGCCGCCCTTTGGCGTGACGGAATGCTTGCGGCCAGCCGGTTTCAGGCGATGGATCGGGGCCATGCCGAAACCTTATTGCCCCAGATTGCCGCCGTCATGACGGAATCAGGGACCGGGTTTGCCGATCTCGACCTCATCGTGACGACCGTCGGACCCGGTTCTTTCACGGGCCTGCGCATCGGGCTTGCCGCCGCACGCGGGCTTGCCTTTGCCGCCCAAAAGCCCATTGTCGGGGTCGATTGCTTCGAGGCGGTTCTGGCCGGGGCTGTCGGTACGGCCCCGCACACAGAGGATGACGACACTATCCTCGTCATCCTCGACAGCAAACGCGGACCCGTCTTTACGCGTCGATTCTCCGGCGATCATACCCCCCTTGGCCCCCCGGACAGCCGCGAGATTCCCGATTTGATCGCTTGGGCGTCGGGCCTCACGACACCGATCTCAGTCATGGGCGATGGGATTCGCTGCCTTGAGGGCTGGACCCTGCCCGATCAAATCCGGCTCTCCGCGGCCCCCACCCATCTCGACGCCCGGATCATCGCCCAGTTTGCCAGTCATTTTACAAGTCACTCCCTGACCCGTCTGCCGATCGAGCCGCTTTATCTGCGGGCACCCGACGTGACCGTCCCGCGCGCCCGCACCCATTTTGCGGTACCGGACGGACAGGGCGAGCCGGGGGCGATACCATGAAGCTGCCTGCGTCGAAACAACGCCCCTTTCTTATCCGCGATCTCGATTTCGCGGATCTCGAGATTGCAGCCGCCCTCCATGCCGATGCGTTCGGCTTTGAAGCCTGGGATTGGAAGGCACTGGGCACGGTCATGGCGATGCCGACCGCCAGCGGACGCATTCTCATCGATCAGGGACAAAATCCACCGGAACCTTTGGGATTTTGTCAGTTTCTGTTAGTTGCGGGCGATGCCGAACTCTTGACCATCGCAGTCGGTACCCGGTGGCACAGACAGGGGATCGGACGTCGCATAATGGATGATTTCCTGCACTATGCGCGTGAACATGGTGCAAAAAACGCGTTTCTCGAAGTTGCCGAAGATAATGTACCGGCACAACGCCTTTATGCGGGACTTGGATTCCAATGTGAGGGCATCCGCCGCGACTATTATCGGCGCCCAGGAAACAAGCATGTCGCAGCAAAACTGTTGACGCGCCCCATTATCTAATCCTGTCGTCAATCAAACGATACGCACTCGGTTTTCAATGCTTTCTCGGTGTTTTCCACAAGGTCATGCGATTTCAACAACGCTCTAATCCGATGAGATGATCACCTGATTGCCTGTTGCCACAATGCAGCAATTTTATCCCTTGCAAGAAAAGCCTTCCTTCTTTATTGCTTTATTCAAGATAAGGTTCTATTTTCATCATTATGTTTTATCTTGAGGTGCCTGATAATGATTGATGAGTCGGAAAGCGTGGATTTGCTCAGTCTTACCACGGAGATTGTGGCGGCGCATGTGTCCAACAACACCGTCGCCGTTGAAGAACTACCGGTATTGATCAATCAGATCTATCGCTCGCTCGCGTCTATGGGAACCGCCCCCGAGCCGGTGCCCGAGAAGCCGCAACCGGCCGTTCCCGTGAAGAAGTCGGTTCATTCCGATTACATCATCTGCCTTGAAGACGGCAAAAAGCTCAAGATGTTGAAGCGGCATCTGAAAACAGCTTACAACATGACGCCTGACGAATATCGTGACCGTTGGGGTCTTGGCCCCGACTATCCGATGGTCGCCCCGAACTATGCGCGCCAACGCAGCCAATTAGCGAAAGAAATCGGCCTCGGCACCCGCGCTCGTCGCGGCGACGAGGAATAATCACGGCTTATCGCTACTGCGATTGATTTGCAAAGACACCCGCCTCTACTTTAGAGGTCGGTGTCTTTGTTTTTTATGTGTCCAAGAACAACAACTATGTTAGTGAGATGTGCGACCAAACGGCACATCAAGGCTTGATCACATCCTCGATGATCGGGATAATGCGCCCCTGATACGAACCTTACGGATTTTATAGGAAAGGCGGTTACACGGATGATTTCGCGCCTCGAACAGCTCTGTATCGAAAAAGGGCTGAAAATGACCGATCAACGTCGCGTCATCGCGAGCGTCCTTTCGGAAGCGGATGATCACCCCGATGTGGAAGCAGTCTATCGCCGGTCCACGGCCATCGACCCACGAATCAGCATCGCCACCGTCTATCGCACCGTGCGGCTTTTTGAAGAAGCCAGCATTCTCGAACGGCACGATTTCGGCGATGGGCGCGCACGCTATGAGGAACGATCGACCGATCATCACGACCATCTCATCGATGTTCAAAGCGGTCGCGTGATTGAGTTTCAGAACCAGGAAATCGAAGAATTGCAACACCGGGTCGCAGCCGAACTCGGTTTCAAGCTGGTCGGTCATCGACTCGAACTCTATGCCGTGCCGAAAGATGCGCCGATGGCCCAGTCCGTTCCGACCACGCCCACGACATTCGTGAAATCTTATCCCAAGGATTGACAATACCGATTGCCCCTTCTCGGTCATAGACACAGACCGACGGAGCCGGTCATAGCAAGCGCTGCAAAAACGTGCTAACGTCGCTCGGTCATCGTTGATTTTTTGAGGGATGCGCGTCCAGTGCAACATGATGGTGAATAGGGTTGCCGCTCAGGGGCTCAGTCTTTCACGGGTTCTCTTGTTTCTGCTCATCACCGGTGCCTTATTTCCGCTACAGCTTTTCGCCATGGCGCGGGGTTGGCGGTTGGCGGTTCATGTGCCGATGTTCTATCATCGGCAGATCGCGCGTTTGTTCGGGTTTCGGGTCACGGTTAAGGGGACGCTGTCGGCAGTACCGTCGACGCTTTTCGTATCCAATCACATCTCTTATTCGGATATTTTCATCCTAGGCGGAATCGTACCGGGTTGCTTCGTTGCGAAAAGCGAAGTCGCGACATGGCCACTGTTCGGCTTTCTTGCTAAATTGCAAAGAACCGTCTTCATTGCCCGCCAAAGTCGGCGCAGTGCCGAACAACGCGACGTGATGACCGACCGATTGCAAGCCGGGGATAGTCTCATCCTTTTTCCCGAAGGGACCAGTGGGGATTCGCTCCATGTCCTGCCCTTTAAAACGGCGCTTTTCAGTATCGCGGACCAAGAAATCGACGGTAGACCCGTCGAGGTTCAGCCGATCAGCCTTTCCTATGTCCGTTTGAACGGCATTCCCCTTGGTCGCGCCATTCGTCCCTTATTCGCCTGGTATGGTGATATGGAACTGGCTGGCCATCTTTGGACCATGCTGGGCCTTGGCACGGTCGATGTGGTGATCGAATTTCACGAGCCCGTCACCCTGCAACAATTCGGCTCGCGCAAGCATCTTGCCAGTCATTGCGAACGGGTGATCGCACGCGGTGTCGCCCTTGCCAATGGGGGGCGATTATCTTTGGGCCCGCCAGACGCGGCATCGCATCGCAACCGCACCGCCATGAGCAAAGCATCGTGATGGGGGTGGCCTGATGCCCCGACCTACTCGCCCTCGCATCCTCTTGTTTTATCAGCCATCTCGTACCGCCCTCAATATGGCCGGAGTTTCTCGTGCGTAAGAAGTTATTCATCAAGACCTACGGCTGCCAGATGAACGTCTATGATTCGGGGCGGATGGCCGATGTCTTGGCTCCCCTTGGCTATGAACCGGTCGAAACGGTCGATCACGCGGACATGGTGATACTGAACACCTGCCATATTCGCGAAAAAGCCGAAGACAAGCTATTTTCCGATCTTGGTCGCATTCGCCCCTTCAAAGAAGCCCGGCTGCACGATGGTGCTGAGATGGTAATCGCCGTCGCGGGCTGTGTCGCTCAGGCCGAAGGGGCCGAGATCATGCGCCGCGCCCCTTACGTCGATATCGTGCTGGGGCCGCAATCCTATCACAAGCTGCCCGAAATGATCGCCCGCGCCCATCGGGCCAATCCCGCCAATCCTGACGGCACGCGCGGCGTCCTCGACACGGAATTTCCGGTAGAATCCAAGTTCGATTTTCTGCCGGAAGAATCGGCACGCCCCGGCGTCAGTGCCTTTTTATCGATCCAGGAAGGGTGCGATAAATTTTGCACCTTCTGCGTCGTTCCCTACACGCGGGGTGCTGAATTCTCGCGACCGACCGCCTCGGTCCTGGCCGAAGCCCGGCGGCTTGTCGCGGCCGGGGCGCGGGAAATTACCCTCCTCGGTCAAAATGTGAACGCCTATCATGGCGACGATGGTCGGGGCGGCACCTGGGGCCTTGGTCGCCTAATCCGGGAATTGGCCGAAATTCCAAACCTTTACCGCCTACGCTATACAACATCGCACCCACGCGACGTCGATGACGATCTCATTGCCGCCCATCGCGACGTCCCGGCTTTGATGCCGTATCTGCATCTGCCGATCCAGTCGGGCAGCGACAGAATTCTGGCCGAGATGAACCGCAAGCACACGGTCGCCGAGTATCGCACCATCATCGATCGATTCCGCAATGCGCGCCCCGATATGGCGTTTTCGTCGGATTTCATCGTGGGCTTTCCTGGCGAAACCGATGCCGATTTCGAAGCGACCCTTGCGATCGCAGCCGAGATCGGGTTCACCAATGCGTTTTCGTTTCGCTATTCGGCGCGCCCCGGCACCCCCGCCGCCGCCCTTCATGACGCGCATATTCCAGACGCCCTCGCCCAAAGCCGCCTCTATGCCCTGCAAGATCTGCTGGAACGTCAGCAACGGGCCTTCAATGCGGGCAAAATCGGGGCCACCGTCCCCGTCCTACTCGAACGGCCCGGTCGCCATGACGGTCAATTGATCGGACGGACGCCATGGCTCCAGGGGGTCCATTGCACGGCTCCCGCCGACCTCATCGGGACGATCCAATCGGTCCGGCTTGACGATGCCAGTCTGAACAGCCTGTCCGGCACCCTCGTTCCTCCATCGTCTTCGCCCTCCTCTTTTTTATCCCCTTCCTCTTCTATGGCGGCCGCCTCATGACACGCCCCCCCGTCGATCATCACGCGGCCCCAGGTCCCACCGTCGCGGACCATGATCCAGTGCCGGTGCAGATGGTGTTCGATGAGAATGGGCTACTGCCCGAACTTTTCGGCGATCGGGACCAGAATCTGGTCCATCTCGAACGCCAATTGGGGGTCTGTCTCACCCCGCGCGGCAACCATTTAAGCCTGAGCGGCCCGGCTTCCGCCGTTGCGCGCGCCCAGGCGATCCTCGGCAATCTCTACGATCGACTGAAACGAGGACAACCCGTGGACCAAGCGGAAATCGATGCGGGTCTGCGCATCACGGGGGCGCGGCAAACCCAGGATATGTTGCCCCTGTGGCAGGAAACCGCCGCGATCAAGACCCGTAAACGGCAGATCACCGCCCGATCCGTCACACAGAGCCAGTATATCAAGGCTTTGCGCGATCATGCCTTGGTGTTTGGCCTCGGTCCCGCCGGCACGGGCAAGACCTATCTCGCCGTTGCAGCCGCCGTCGATATGTTGATGACCGGACAGGTTCAACGCATCATTCTCTCCCGCCCCGCCGTCGAGGCGGGCGAACGGTTGGGGTTTTTGCCGGGCGATCTCAAGGAAAAGGTCGACCCATATTTGCGACCGCTTTACGATGCGCTGCATGACATGCTGCCTGGCGATCAAGTGATCAAACGGATGACATCGGGCGAAATCGAAGTGGCCCCTCTCGCCTTCATGCGCGGACGGACCCTTGCCCATTCCTTCGTCATTCTGGATGAGGCGCAGAACACCACGACCGTCCAAATGAAGATGTTTTTGACGCGCCTTGGCGAAGGATCACGGATGGCGGTAACGGGCGACCTGTCGCAGATCGACCTGCCCCCCGGGATCAAATCTGGCCTGGCCGATGCGCTCGACACCTTGCAGGGGGTCGAGGGGGTCGGGTTCGTCCATTTTCAGGCCGCCGATGTGGTTCGTCATCCGCTTGTCATGCGAATCGTTCACGCTTACGAGCGGCGCGATCGTGACCGCGCCGCGCAAAAATCCCACAGTGCCCCGGTCATCCCGACCGCGGCTTCCTCATAGACGTAGCAATCAGCGATGCCCGCCACGCCCGACGACCCCGACCCCGACAGTCCGCTCTTCATCGAGATCGATACCGACGCTTGGTCGCAGGATTTGCCCGATCTCGATCAAACCGCCCGACATGCTATGCAGGCGACCCTCGACGCCACCTGTCCAGGCATGACAGAGATCGGCATTGCACTGCGCTTTAGCACCGACGATGCGGTGCAGACCCTCAACCGGACATGGCGCGGCAAGGACAGTGCGACCAACGTGCTCTCGTTTGCGGCCTTGGACATGACCGCAGGCAGTCTTCCCGAACCGGAATTTCCGGGTCAGCCGATCGAACTCGGCGATATCATCCTCGCCTATGAAACCTGTGTGCGCGAAGCATCGGAGCAAGGCAAACCGCTGGCCCACCATGTCAGTCATCTGGTCACGCATGGTATCCTGCATCTCTTGGGCTACGATCATCTCGATGATGCCGAGGCGGAACGGATGGAAGCCCTTGAAACACTGATCCTGGCGGGTCTCAATATCCCCGATCCTTATGCCGACCCCGGCACCACGGAGGATCGCCATGTCTGATCTCTCTGCCGGACGCCAACGCAACGACGATGTGGAAAAATCCAGCAGCCTTTGGGAACGTCTGTTACGGTGGAGCGGCCTGCCGGTCGGGGATAGCGATCAGGATGGTGACGAAGAATCGGGCGAACCCGCCGCACTCGATAAAAACGAGCGCACCCTCATTCAAAATATTCTGACGCTGCGCCGTAAATCGGCATGGGATGTCATGGTGCCGCGGATCGACATCGTCGCCATCGATCACGATACGAGCCTCAACGAGGCGATCAAAGTCATGCTCGACCATGGGCATTCCCGTCTGCCGGTCTACCGCGACGATCTCGACCATATTCAGGGCATGGTCCACCTGAAAGATTTGGTAGCGGCCGTCAATCACGGCCATCCGCGCCTCATCACCGAGATCATGCGCAAGGCCATGTTCGTCGCCCCGTCGATGCGGGTGCTGGATCTTCTATCGCAGATGCGCCAGCAACGCCTGCACATGGCCTTTGTCATCGATGAGTTCGGTGGGATCGACGGGCTTATCACCATCGAGGATCTGGTCGAAGAAATCGTGGGCGAGATCGAAGACGAACATGACGACAACACCGATGCTCCCTCGATCGAAGAACAACCCGACGGCAGTTTACAGACCGATGCCCGAACTCCTGTCTCGGACCTTGAACATCATTTGGGACTGAAGCTCTTGCCTGCCGACGCAGAGGAAGATGTCGATACGGTGGGCGGACTTCTCTTCATGCTGAGTGGTCGCGTCCCTGCAGCCGGTGAGATCATCGATCATCCGGCTGGCCTGCGCTTTGAAATCTTGGATGCCGACCAACGGCGCATTCATCGTCTTGCCGTGTACCGAACCGAACAATTGACGACAGAACCGTCCCATGACAGTTGATCCAAGCCAGTATTTCCCCGAAACGTACCGGAAAACCGCACACCTTGTCCGCTTGAGGCGCAGGATCGGTGCCTTACGGGGCTGGCGGCGCGCCCTTGCCAGTATCGGATTCGGCTTGATCGGGGCTGCGGCGGTGCCGCCGCTACACCTGTTTTTCTGTCTCATTCCGAGTTTCGTTGGATTCGTCTGGTTATTGGATGGGGCAAAATCCCGATGGCGCGGCATGTGGGACGGGTTCTTTTGGGGGATGGGCTATTTCGTGCCCAGCCTCTATTGGATCATCATGTCGATGCTCGTCGATGTTGAACAATTTTGGTGGATGATCCCGTTCTCGCTCTTTGGTCTGCCAGCCTTCATGGCGACCTACACAGCGGGGGCCGGCTTTTTTGCCAGCGGTTTCAAGCGGACCGGATTGTTTCGGATTTTCCTGTTGGCCGGCGTGTGGGGCCTCTGGGAATGGGCGCGTGGCACCTGGGCCACCGGCTTTCCCTGGGCTGCAGTCAGTTATACTTGGTCGGCCGATGCCCCGCCCCTTCTCGCCATCCTGCAACTGACCGCCCTTGTCGGGGCCTATGGTCTCTCGGCGCTTACGGTTTTGGTTGCGGCCATGCCCGCCTATCTCGGCGACGAGACTGTCTTCGTACCACAAAATGGCGGGTTCTGGCGCTTGACCCGTCCGCTTTTCTGCACGCTGGTCGGCTGTTGCCTCGCCCTTGGCTGGGGGCTCTGGCGCCTTGCCCCCGGCAGCGACCCGATCGTTCCCGACAGCGTCGTGCGGATCGTTTCCTCGAACTTTCCGCAGCTCCCCCATTATTCCCTTGAGGCCGATATCGCCCGTCTACGCGGCTTGATCGCCTATGCCAACCGTCCCGGCAAGGAACGGATCGCCGCCACGGTCTGGCCCGAAGGGGCTGTCGATTTTTATCTCAATCGCGAACCCAATATCCGTGCCGCCATCGCAACGGCGGTCCCGCCCCAGGGTATTTTGATCACCGGGACCTTGCGGGCACCCAGCCAACAAACGGAAGAGCAGATTGCCTGGAACAATGTGTCCGTGCTCGACGGCACAGGCACAATCATCGGCAGTTACGATAAGGCGCATCTCGTGCCGTTCGGCGAATATGTGCCGTACCGATCCTATCTCAAATTTGCCCCGATCGTCGCACGCCGAGTCGGTTTTGGGACGGGCCCCGGTGCGCAAACGCTGGCCCTGCCGAACCTTCCGGCCGTCTCGCCGGTGATCTGTTACGAAGCGATCTTCCCGCATGACGTGGTCGACGAAGACAATCGACCCGGCTGGATTGCCAATTTGACCAATGATTCCTGGTTCGGATTCAGCACTGGCCCTTATCAACATTTCGTGATCTCGAGAACCCGCGCGGTAGAAGAAGGTATCCCCATGGTACGCGCAGCCAATGGTGGTATATCCGGTCTTTTTGATGCGCACGGCAGAACGATTGCCATCATGCCGCTCGGAAGCGATGGGATTTTGGACGTCAATCTGCCGGAAAAACTACCGGAAAACACTATTTACGGGCAGTACGGACATTCAACACTTATTTTTCTGAGCATTTTTCTCATAATATTCGGCGCGATCACATCGCGGGGTAGAATTTTTTCAAACAAATCATTAAATTAGCAGGCAATAAAACCATTTCCTTGACGCATACATTAAGATGTCGTATTTGTTGGTTCGTTCAGATCCAATACAATTTCGTTCATCTGATCTTGATATTGGCTCTGAGTTCGCTTTCATTTTAAGTCGATCTGCTTGTCTTGGTTTTCCAAGTCTTTAGTAGGTCCTAATTTGTGTGCTTTTTCATGTCTGCAGAAAAAACCCGTAAGCCGCCCGTGCGCCGTCGACCGAAGCTCGATCAACCGAACCCGATCGACATGCATGTCGGCGCGCGCGTCCGGTTACGCCGGACCTTGTTGGGGCTCAGTCAAGAAAAACTGGGCGAAGCCATCGGCCTCACCTTTCAACAAGTCCAAAAATACGAACGCGGCAGCAACCGTATCGGGTCCAGCCGATTATGGGAGCTGTCCGTCATCCTTGATGTTCCGGTACAGTATTTTTTCAATGAGATGGCACCGGAAACCTTGGAACGGTTCAGAACCCTGGTCAGTCATCCCTCACCGACGGCGGAACCCGCCCCTGCTGCGGAACAGGATCCGTTGGCGCGGCGCGAAACCCTGGAGTTAGTCCGGGCTTATTATAAAATCGATCGCCCGATGATGCGCCGTCGGTTGTTTGAATTGGCAAAGTCCCTATCGGGCGAAGAGGTCGATCCGACCGAATTCGATCAGTTCGATCCTCAATAAGGACGACGGGACGCACCTCCATACCTTTAATGACCGGTCAGCGGGCCCCCCTTCCAAAGGGGATGCCCGCTGGGTAAATTCTGGTTAAAACCCGATGCGATCCCTCTTCGACCGGGACATCGGCATCAGTCTTCGTTTTCCAGTCGCGCCCGATGACCAAGATAACCGCCATGGTGGCGCAGACCGTAATCGCGTCGGGTTATCCCCTTGCGTTCCATCAGAACGAGGGCCAAAGCATCGCTAATCGCCCCCATCACGGCCATACTGGCCGAAGGGGTAAGCCCTAAGGGGCAGGGTTCTTCGATGATCCCCATATCCAGAACGATATCGCTGAGCGTGCGCATTTCGGTTTCTGGATGCGATGTAATACTGATCAACTTTGCCGTGGTCAAATGCCGCGACAGTTCAATCAATTCCACAACCTCACGGGTTTTACCCGATGTGGAAAAGGCGACGATCACATCGCCATGGGACAGAATGCCAAGATCGCCATGGGCGGCTTCCGCCGGATGCACGAACACGGCGGGCGTTCCGGTCGAACAAAGGACGGCCGCGAATTTTTTGGCAATGAACCCCGCCTTACCAATCCCGGTCGTCACCACCTTGCCGGTACATGTATAAAGCGCCTCGATCGCTTCGTCATAGGCGGCCGTGACATCGACGCGGCTAATCGCAGCCGCTTCCTCATCGAGAATATGCCGGATTCTTTCTTTGAGATTGACCATGATCCCTCAATGACGGAAATGACGCAAACCGGTAAAGACCATAGCCAGGCCCCGCTCATCGGCGGCGGCAATGACCTCCTCATCGCGCTTCGAACCGCCCGGCTGAATGATGGCGGTCGCCCCGGCATCTGCCGCCGCCAACAATCCATCGGCAAAGGGAAAAAACGCATCCGATGCGACCACGGAACCGACGGCCGGGCTTTGCCCTGCCTGCCCCTGACGCGCCAAGCGACCGGCTTCATCCGCCTTCCAAGCGGCGATGCGGGCTGAATCGACACGGCTCATTTGTCCGGCGCCGATGCCGACGGTCGCCTGATCCTTGACATAGACGATGGCATTGGATTTCACATGCTTGCCCACCCGGAACGCAAAAAGCAGATCCAGCAATTCGCCGGGCGTCGGCTGCCGCTTGGTCACGACTTTGAGATCCGACAGGGTGATCCGCCCATTATCCCGATTTTGCACCAGGAATCCGCCGGACACGGATCGCACGACCATGCCCGGTGCCGCCGGATCGGCGATACCCCCGGTCAACAGGACCCGCAACTGCGTCTTGCGAGACAGAATCTGCAAGGCCAGGGCATCGGCATCGGGTGCGATGACCACTTCGGCAAACAGGCTGGACAAGGCCTCGGCCGTTTCGGCATCGAGCGCGCGATTAACAGCGATAATGCCGCCGAAGGCTGAAACGGGGTCGCAGGCAAGCGCCTTGCCATAAGCCTCGAACAGATTGGCCCCGCTTGCAACGCCGCACGGATTGGCGTGCTTGATGATCGCCACCGTCGGGGCTTCATGTTCACAGACGGTCTCGAATGCGGCATCCGTATCATTGATATTATTGAAACTTAATTCCTTACCCTGGATCTGACGGGCCGTTGAAACGCCCGGACGCCGATCCGACGGATTGGCGTAGAACCCTGCCGCCTGGTGAGGATTTTCGCCATAACGCAAGGTCTGGCGCAGGGTTCCGGCAAAGGGCAGCACACCAGGAAACATCTCGTCGCGCGCCCCCGCCATCCAACCCGCAATGGCGGCATCATAGGCGGAACACCGGGCATAAGCCTCGCCGGCCAAGCGCCGCCGCGTCACGAGACGGGTCGCCCCACCATTTTCCTGCATATCGCCAAGGATACGATCATAATCGGCAGGATTGGTCACCACGGTCACGAAATCATGATTCTTCGCCGCCCCACGGATCAAGGACGGACCGCCGATATCGATATTTTCAATGCAGGTCGCCCAATCGGCCCCACCCGCCACCGTGGCTTCGAACGGATAGAGATTGACCACGACCAGATCGATTTCGTTCAACCCATGTTTGCCGAGCGCATCCTGGTGGCTTGTGAGATCCCGCCGCGCCAAGATCCCGCCATGGATCGCCGGATGCAGCGTCTTGACCCGCCCATCGAGCATTTCCGGAAAGCCCGTCACACTCGCCACATCGCTTACCGGCAAGCCTGCGGCCGCAATCGCCTTGGCGGACCCGCCGGTCGAAATGAGGCTGACCCCCTGGGACACCAAGGCCTTGGCAAAGGGGATGAGACCGGTTTTATCGTACACCGAGATCAAGGCACGGCGAATGGGGCGATCCAATAAAGCAGTCATCAGCAGATCCAACGCTCGAAACAGAAAACGACCAAGCAAGCCATGCGGTCCGTCACGGCTCATCGCATGCAGGAATGGGCCGCACCATAGGCCCCTGGGCCGAGACGATCAAGCGACAAGACATCCCCGTCACAGCAGGATTGCAGTAAATTCTTATGAAAAACGTCACAAATGCTGCCCATCGTATGACGTTTTTTCGCGCATTATAAAACAAAACCGCCAGACGGTTGACCCGTCTGGCGGTTTTGTCGGAACAGCAGAACCGATTTAACGCTTCGAGAACTGGAAGCTCCGGCGGGCCTTGGCCTTACCATACTTCTTACGTTCGACGACGCGGCTATCGCGGGTCAGGAAGCCCTGTTGCTTCAACAACGGACGCAGAGCCGGTTCGTAATAGGTCAAGGCCTTGGAAATGCCGTGGCGCACGGCACCGGCTTGACCCGAGAGACCGCCACCCGTCACCGTGCAGACGACATCGTAATGACCGATGCGATCGACGATCTGGAACGGTTGGGCCAGCAACATACGCAACACGGGGCGCGCGAAATAGACCAGGATATCACGACCATTGATCGTGAATTTGCCCGTACCGCGCTTGATCCAAACACGTGCAACGGCATCCTTACGCTTGCCGGTGGCATAGGCCCGACCTTGCGCATCGATCTTGGGTGTAACGGCTTCGGTTTCATCCACCGCCACGACCTGCGCCTGTTGGGCACTGGCGAGGGCGGACTTGAGATTACCAAGCGACTGAAGATCCGACATTATCAGGCAACTCGCTTGTTCTTCGGATTAAGGGCGGCGACATCCAGCACGGTCGGCTGTTGCGCTTCGTGGGGATGGCTCGGGCCGGCATAGACCCGCAGATGGCTCATGATCTGGCGACCAAGAGGACCACGGGGAACCATGCGCTCAACAGCCTTCTCAATCACCCGTTCCGGGTGCTTGCCGTCAAGGATCTGTCCCTTGGACCGGCCCTTGATGCCGCCCGGAAAGCCGGTATGCCAATAGAAAATATCATCTTGGCGCTTGTTGCCGGTCAAATGCACCTTCTCGGCATTGATCACGACGATAAAATCGCCGCAATCCATGTGTGGAGTATAGGTTGGCTTATGCTTACCGCGCAGATGATTGGCGATGATGGACGCCAAACGACCCAGAACCAGGCCATCGGCATCGATCAACGTCCAGCGCTTGTCCAACGTGGACGGCTTGGCGTTATAAGTCTTCATCGATCAAGAACTCGAACACGACAAATGGAAGATCCCCAGGCACTGGGAATCAGCCCCTGCGGAAAGTCCGCCTTTATCCTCAGTATCGCGGGGCTTGTCAATCGCTAATAACGCTACAAAGTGAAAGTCTTAGCGCGCGGTATCAGGGTATGATTACGATATAATCTTGATTTATATAGACTATTCCTGTTTTTTTGACGAATCAGGAATGGCGTATGTCGCGACCACATGGGCGACCATCTCGGGGTCGTGGTCGGAAAACAGCCCGACCTCGCCCACGGCAAGGCGCCGACCCAGTTTCAGAATCCGCGCCTCGGCCCGAAGCCCGCCCGGCTTTGGGCGGCGCAGGAAGTTGACCGACAGGTTGGACGTCACCGCATCATGGGACGGCCAGATCGATCCGAGCAGGGCGGCATAGACCGCAACATCGGCGAGCGCCATCTGAACCGGCCCATTGATCGTGCCGCCCGGACGAACGAAGTCATCGCGATACCCGATCCGCAAAATCGCCGAGCCCTCTTCAATCTCGACCGCCTCAACGCCCCACGCCGCCGCAAGCGGCAGATGGTCGCGCATCACGGCATCGAACTCGGCAATGGTAATCCGGGAAGGGCGCTTCGTCATGGGGCTTCGATCGCAGAGAAGGGAACGGAGAATCATAAAAACATAGATGATGCTTCCTGTGTACGGAATTTTATCGTCCGAAACCAACCTTTCCTCTCTCGGGACGGATTGCCAGCGCGCGTTGGTGCCCCTAACTCTATCAAGAGGCCCCGCAATCGCCATCATCGGCAGTATCGGAGAGACCGCGATGATAGACATGCCCTTGGTACACGAAACGGCGGATGCCGACGGCGTTCTCAGCCTGACCCTCAACCGACCGGCAGCACGCAATGCCTTGTCCCAGGCGCTCATGACGGCGCTCGCCGATGCGTTGACCCGGATTGCCGCAACCCCCGGCATCCGCGTCGTGATCTTGGCCGGGGCCGGTCCGGTTTTTTGTGCGGGCCATGATTTGAAAGAAATGCGGGCATCCCCCCATGAGGCGGCACAACGGGCCCTTTTTACGCAATGTTCCGCCCTGATGCAGCAGATCGTCCATCTGCCCCAACCGGTCATTGCCGAGGTTCAGGGGATCGCAACGGCGGCTGGCTGCCAATTGGTGGCAAGCTGCGATTTGGCCCTGGCCGGCCACACGACGCGCTTTGCAACGCCGGGGGTCGATATCGGGCTGTTTTGTTCGACGCCCATGGTCGCTCTCAGCCGGGCGGTCGGGCGCAAGGCTGCCATGGCCATGCTCCTGACGGGGGATTTCATCGATGCCGAGACGGCCGTTCGGATCGGCCTCATCAACGCCCATGTCCCCGACCCGGATTTGCACGATCATACCCTGGCACTTGCCCGGAAAATCGCCCGCAAAAGCCCCGCCGCCCTCACCATCGGCAAGCGAGCCTTTTATCGACAGATCGATCTCAATTTGGCCGATGCCTACGCCTTGGCCAGCGAAACCATGACACGCAACATGATGGAACAGGACGCTGCGATCGGGATCGATGCTTTCCTGGCAAAACGCCCGCCGATTTGGCACGATGCGGGGCATTCGGAGGAACAGTGATGAACCACGATCACTATAGCGACGCCTATCTGCGCCAAGTTTTGCGCGAGGCCAAGACGATCGCCGTCGTCGGGGCCAGTCCCGATTGGCGGCGGCCCAGTTCCTATGTGATGAAATATTTGGCGGCAAAGGGCTATCGCATGATCCCGATCAATCCGCGGGCTGCCGGTACGGCGATCGCAGGCGAGACATGCTTTGCGAGCCTCAGCGACGCGGCGCGGCATTTGGCCGATGCCGGGGCCCCCCCGATCGATCTCGTCGATCTCTTCCGGGCAAGCCCCCACGTTCCGCCGCTTGTCGCAGAGGCCATCGCCATCGGGGCCAAGAGCGTTTGGATGCAGATCGGCGTGCGTCACGACGAAGCCGCCGCCACCGCCGAGCGGGCCGGTCTTCGCGTCGTCATGGATCGTTGCCCCAAAATCGAATATTCGCGCCTGACCGGCGAATTGCGCTGGAGCGGCGTCAATACTGGTATTATTTCAGCCCGCCGCCCCCGACAGATCCTTTAAGGAAAAAAGCAGACGATCATGGCCGAACAACCCCCCTTTGGTTTCGCCACCCGCGCCGTTCATGCCGGGGCCGTTCCCGATCCCGCCACCGGCGCGCGCAGCACGCCGATCTATCAGACGACCGCCTACGTCTTCGACGATGCCGATCATGCGGCCTCGCTCTTCAATCTGCAATCATACGGCTATATCTATTCGCGGCTCGGCAATCCGACCGTTTCGGTCCTGGAGGAACGGATTGCCAATCTCGAAGGCGGACGGGGTGCCGTCTGTACTGCCTCCGGCCATGCCGCCCAACTGCTCGCCTTTTTCGCCTTCATGGAACCGGGGGCCGCCTTTCTTGCGGGCAATCGCCTCTATGGCGGTTCCGTCACGCAATTTTCCCGCACTTTCAAGAAATTCGGCTGGCAGGCCCATTTCGTCGATCAGCACGACCCGGAAAATTTCCGGCGCGCCCTCACCCCCGACTGTCGGGCGATTTTCGTCGAAAGCCTAGCCAATCCGGGGGGATACGTCACCGACCTTGAACCGATCGCCCGGATCGCAGAAGAGGCAGGCATCCTCTTCATCGTCGACAACACGCTCGCCACCCCCTATCTGTGTCGCCCGATCGATTGGGGGGCCGATCTCGTCATCCATTCGACCACGAAATTCCTGTCGGGTCACGGCAACGCGATGGGGGGCGTCGTCGTCGATTCCGGTAAGTTCAATTGGTCGATCAGCGATAAATATGCTGCCTTGAATGCCCCGGAACCGGCCTATCATGGCCTACCGTTTCACGAAACATTCGGCGATCTTGCCTTCACGATCCATGCCCATGCCGTGGGACTGCGCGATCTTGGCCCGACCATGGCCCCGTTCAATGCGTTTTTGACCATCACTGGGATCGAAACCTTGCCCTTGCGGATGGAGCGCCAGTGCCGATCGGCAGCCATCATTGCCGAACGGCTTGCCACCCATCCCGCCGTGGCTTGGGTCTCTTATGCCGGGTTGACGGATAACGAGTCTTACGCCCGCGCCCAACGCTATTTACCGAAAGGGGCCGGGGCCGTTTTCACTTTCGGCCTAAAAGGTGGTTATGCGGCCGGTGTCGCCTTGGTCGAGCGCGTCCAACTCTTTTCGCATCTCGCCAATATCGGCGACACGCGGTCTTTGATCATCCATCCGGCCTCAACGACGCATCGACAACTGAGCGAAGCCCAGCAAATCGCGGCCGGTGCCGGACCCGACGTCATCCGACTGTCCATCGGTCTCGAAGATCCGGACGATCTCGTCGCCGATCTTACCCGCGCCTTGATCGGATAAAGTGACCCGGATTGGGGGAATCAAACGGATCTTTTCGATGATTGGTCGGGCATGCCGGATTTGAACCGACGACCCCCAGTCCCCCAGACTGATGCGCTACCAGACTGCGCTAATGCCCGTATCCAATCAATAACAGGACGTGCTAGCCGCCAACCCTTTTCTAAACTCAGGTCAACGAAGGCAAAACACCCTGCCCGCCGGATGAATCATCCAACGTGGGCGCACTATAGAAACATTCCGGCGTTTTGCGCAACATACTTCTTCAGCAGCAGACCATTACCCATCATGCATAGCCATCGAATCGCATAAATCCGCACGCGTCATCCGCCTAAAATCAGTCGATCGCGCCCCATCGTCGGTGACACCGCAGGTTTGACCGTTAGATCACACAATACCGCACAAGGGATCAGCCCGATGAACCGCCTATCCTGGATCGTTTTTTTAATCTTCGCACCGAACATACCGGATATCATTTTGGTCTTGGGTGGGATCTTGCTCCGCATCCCGCTTGACCCGTTCACGATCATCTCTGGATCAAAAATTTCCTTTGCGCTGGTTCTTCTGGGGTATTGTCTTTTATTTGCAGACAGAACCCGGCATCTTGGTCTCGGCACTGGCATGAGATTCGACCAATGGGGCTTGCTGTTGCCGGTCTGGGTCATTGCCCTTTTCCCGCTGATCGAAGCAGGCGACGCCGTCACCCTGTCCAACCTGTTCTGGGGCCTTCTGATCGGGATCGCCATCGGCTTTGGCGAGGAAATCACGTTTCGCGGTTTCATCCCCAATCTGATGCCGGATCGTTCACAGGCATCGAGGATTTTTTATGGGTCGCTTTTATTCGGATCGGCTCATCTGATCGGGCTTGCATCGGACAAGATCGACCCGCGTGCCGTTTTACTGCAAGCGATGACGGCAACCGCCCTCGGTATCCTGTTCATGATCGTCAAGCTGCGGACCGGCAGTCTCTGGCCGGTGATCGTCGCGCACGGATTCCTCGATGCCACAGCCCTCAGCGTGACAGGTATCAATCTTGAGGAGGCCCTGCAATTTTCCACGACAAGCCTGTGGTTTCAAGGGGGCGTGACCGTCGTCATTCTTGCATGGTGCCGGTATATCTGGCCGAAATCGGCGGATCTATTCAAGCCTGCGACGGTATGAGGCGTCGGCGCAACGCTGCCAAGGCGGTATCTATGGCACAGAGTTCTTCATAGGCCGCATGGAGTTGGTCCAGACTGATCGTGTCAAGACCGGGTTTTTCCGCATTGACCGGCAGCAACAGGAGGTTCGGCAACCCACCCGCATCGACAGCGTCTTGCCCCCGTTTGCGCACAGAGGCGCGCCTGCGCTTCGGCGTGGGTGCAGCAGGGGTCTGTTCGGATAATAAATCGGGGGACGACACCGGGGCGTTATCAGTCATAGCGGCCGATCACAGACAGAAACAGGCATAAAACCAGACATCACCCGGCAACCGGTTCCGCCTTGGCCTGCTTTCCCATCGTCGCATTGATGAGATCCTTCAGAACGTGACTGGCGCGGAAGGTTAAAACCTGACGGGGCTCAATTGGCACTTCTTCGCCCGTCTTTGGATTGCGCCCGACGCGTAGGCCCTTGCTTCTGACGGAGAAGCTGCCGAAAGACGAGATTTTCACCATCTCGCCACGCGCCAGAGCATCGGATAGCTCACCCAGCAATCTCTCGACCAATTCGGCCGATTCACTGCGCGACAGCCCCACTTCCTGATAGACGGCTTCACTAAGATGCGCCCGCGTCACTGTACCACCGGCCATGATGTCGCCTCCCTCGTCTCGCTCTTGCGAACCACGCACCTAAACGGCGGCGGCCGCAAAGGCGCGCCCAACCGATCGGCAAAACAGATACCCCGGAACTTGGGAGGCTGCACCACAAGGGCGGGCAAAACCAACATCCCGCAGACCGGAACGACTATATTGGGGAAAACGGTAACCGGCCCCGCGCCTTAGGTCAAAGAGAGAGTGCAAAATTTAGCGGATTTTTATCATTTTTCAGCATGCATCTCGGCGATGGATGGGGAAACCCCCCTACCAACGGATCAATCCTGCACCCCAGGTCAAGCCGCCGCCCATCGCCTCGACCAGGATGAGGTCACCGCGTTTGATCCGTCCATCCATCACCGCTTCACATAAGGCCAATGGAATCGAGGCAGCCGACGTATTTGCATGACGATCGACTGTGATCACCACACGATCGGTCGGCAAGTTCAACTTCTTGCCGACACTGTCGATGATGCGTCTATTGGCTTGATGGGGGATCAACCACCGGATATCGCCCGGTGTCAGAGAATGAGCCGCGAGGGTTTCTTCAACCACTTCGGACAGACGCTGAACCGCGTGGCGAAACACCTCTTTGCCTTCCATGCGCAAATGGCCGGTGGTCATGGTCGATGAGGGACCGCCATCGACATAAAGCAGATCGTAAAAACGACCGTCGGAATGGATATGGGTCGACAGAATGCCGCGTTCGCTATTTTCCTCAGCCCGCAACACGACGGCACCGGCCCCATCACCGAACAGGACACAGGTTTGACGGTCGGACCAATCGAGAATCCGGGAAAAAGTTTCGGCCCCGATGACAAGGGCTGTGCGGGCTTGACCCGCTTTCAGGAAATTATCAGCCGTCGCAAGGGCGAAAGCGAAGCCGGAACAAACGGCCTGAACATCGAATGCCGCCCCGCGCACCATACCAAGGCGGGCCTGAACCTTGGTTGCCGTCGCCGGAAAGGTATTATCGGGTGTTGCCGTCGCAAGGACGATGAGGTCCAGTTCTTCGACCGCGACCCCAGCATGGGCGAGCGCCCGTGTCGCCGCCGCGAAGGCAAGATCCGACGTGGTTTCCCCATCGGCCGCAATGTGTCGTTGACTGATCCCCGTCCGCTGCACGATCCATTCGTCGCTGGTATCGACCCGTTCGGCCAATTCAGCGTTGGTAACGACACGCGACGGCAGATATGAACCGCACCCAAGCACGACGGACCGAAGAGACATGGCAGCCTAACAGTAAAATAAAATTACGAGGGCAGCGACGAGGTCGCCGCATCGGTGACGAGATCCGGGGCGTTCATCTCTGCGCGAATCCGATCCAAAAACCCGTTCGCCTTGAGATCATGCGCCACACCGATGGCGTTGGCAAAAGCCAAAGCATCCGAACCGCCATGACTTTTTACCACGATCCCGTTGAGGCCGACCAACATCGCCCCGTTATAACGACGCGGATCGACCCTATCCTTCAGGCGATCCAATGCGGAACGGGCAAAGAAATAACCGATTTTAGCCATGAATGAACTTTGGAAAGAAGTCCGCAAGAACCCGTTATAGAGTTTTGCAACACCTTCCGCCATTTTGAGGGCGATATTGCCGCTGAATCCATCGGTGACGACCACATCGACCGTTCCGGCCGGAATATCGTCCCCCTCGACGAATCCGTGATATGTCAGACCGCCGACACCGGCACGCAGGCGCGCATGGGCCTCGCGCACGGCTTCGGAGCCCTTCAATTCTTCGGAACCGACATTCAACAAGCCGACGACGGGACTGACCTGGCCCAGGACCGCACGCGCAAAAGCGTCGCCCATCACGGCAAACTGGACCAGATTATCGGCATCGCAATCAATATTGGCCCCCATGTCGAGCAGGACGGTTTCCCCCCGACTGGTCGGCATATAAGTCGCGATGGCGGGTCGATCGATACCAGGCATCGTGCGCAACACGATTTTGGCAATCGCCATCAAGGCACCGGTATTGCCCGCAGAAACGACGCACCCCGCCGTGCCGTTGGCAACGGCATCGATCGCAAGACGCATGCTGGAACGACGCTGACGGACCGCAACCGACGGCTTGGTATCGCCCGTGACCAAATCCTCGGCATGGACGACGGTAGCTGCCGCCGCAAGACGGGGCATATCGGCAAGCAATGGGGTGAGGACGGTCTCGGGACCGAAGAGCTGGTAGCGCAAGCCCGGAAACCGGACCAGCGCCAACTCGGCACCTTTCAAGACCATGCCAGGTGCTTGATCGCCACCCATGGCGTCAAGAGCGATGATGATACTCATCTTATGACGCCATCATGCGTGCGTGAGCCGTCAGGCCGCCTGGGTGGCAGTGACCTCACGACCATCGTAATGGCCGCAAGAACCGCAGACATGGTGCGGGCGCTTCAATTCACCGCAATTCGAGCATTCGGCAAAGGACGATGTCGGCAAAGCATGATGCGAGCGGCGCATGTTGCGGCGTGACTTCGAAGTTTTCTTTTTAGGAACGGCCATTCTAATGAACTCGTCAAGTTTTGGGGCAGCATGAACAGAGCCGCGTTTTCTAAACGAAAACGCCAAGAACCGCAACTACCACGTTGCGGCCAAGCCCTATTTTTTAAGGGCCGCCAGGGCGTCAAACGGATTGGGTCGTCGCTCGTCCCCGTCATCCGCGTCATCGTCCGCAACAAGATGTGGTGCAATCGTGACATCGGGTGCCCGCGGATAAGGTTCCACCGCAACGGATAACTCTTGGGCCACCAATTCGCCGATGTCAACGAAATCACCCATGAGCGGCTCAATGATCTCCTCTGACGGCTCTTCGAGGGCGAGACGATCGGCCTCATCCTCGTCGATCCCTGGTAAGAATCGAGAGGCGAACGATGCGGAGACCGTTTCGGGCACCGGCAGAAGACTGACGACGCAATGTTGGGCGAGGCGGGCATCGATGGTCCCAACGACGCGAACCCCAGCCCCCGCGCGGGTGATATGGATCAGCGCCTCCAAATGATCGAGGCTGACGAAACCGAAGCGTTTGGCAAGAGCCGCACGTTCCGCATCGGTGGGCGCGATCCGGTGATGAGCCCCACCCGCCCCGAGTTTAACAATGGAGACCGGACGGGAAAACTCGATATCCGGGTGATTTTGACCGGGGTGGTTTTGTTCTGTCATCGCACCATACTCTTGAAATGAAACAGGTGGCCTTCGCCATGGGGGTTTTGCAACGAGGGCTAGTCGACGAAGCGCACGTCTCCCAGGAGAATCTCGGCAATCGGGGCTTGGTCGAGGGCGGCGATCTGACGGTCGATATAGGCTGCGACCGCTGCCACATGCTCGGCCGATGGCGTGGAGACCGTGCCGTAGAGATTGCGCATCAGGGCCTGCTGCATCGCATCCGGCGACGATAGAGCGGTTTGATAAGCACGGATGCGTCCGTAAAGGGCTTCAGCCATCGCGCGGATCTGTTTGCCGACCGACAGATCGCCCGTTCCCATTTCACGTAAAGACCGATCCATATCCATAAAAAACAGATCATAAAGCCGCTGACCGAACCCAGCAGCCCGTTGATCGGCGCGAATCCGGTGCAAAATCAAAAACACATGAAGGGCGATCATTTCAAACCGACCATCGACCGTATCGGGTATGCCCAACCGCTCATAGAAAACCGGCCTACGGGCCGCCGCTACGGCCTGGACATAGGCCGTGTGAGCCGCTTTTTTTTCAGGGTTGGGACGGAAAAACCGTGTCAAAAACATCAAATGGCAAACCCCAGTCGGAAGTGGTTGATCCGTGTCGACGAATAACTGACTATGCGCGACGATTGACAGAAGGACCAGTCCCGGTGAATGGTATTTTCACGGATCGTCACCTCAAAACCATCTTCGACACGCCGCAGCGCTTTTCTGCTTTTCCTCTTCAACGGCAGCATGACCACCATGACCCCCTTATTTCTTCGGCACGCCTCATCAGGCCGGATCGTGCGGCACCTCGCAGCCCTGATCTGCCTTCCTCTGCTCGCCGCATGCAGCTTTCCGCAGGAAGTGCGCGGCAACCTGCCCGATCTCGATGCCATTCCGCAATTGGAAGCCGGCAAAACCACAAAGGACGATGTCCAGCGCCTTTTGGGGTCGCCAACCAGCATCAGCACCTTCGACCCGGACACATGGTATTATGTCAGCCGGAAAGTGGAACGGGACTCTTTTTCGGATCCGAATTTGATCGAACAGCGGGTTTTCCAACTGCATTTCGATAAAAATGCCGTCCTGACCTCGTTCGAACAACGGATCAACGAAACCCGCGACATCGATATGGCAAAACGGACGACACCGGCCCCCGGTCGAGAATTGTCGTTCATCGAACAATTGATCGGTGATTTCGGGCGCGTTTCGCCATCGAGCGATGCGAAAAAGAAATAAAGCGGCCCCGATTTCCCTCACACGAAAGCCGATACGGCCATTGCCCCATCAAGGGGGCAATGGCGTTTTGTTGATCGGTTACTTGCTGAGTTGAACGCCGGTAAAGATCGGGCTGAACAACCCGCCGATCAGGCCGAGGAACTTACCCAACCGATCGGTCCGCGCATTGGCGAAATAAACCAGATCCTTGTCTCTCAATTCAAATTTCTGGGCCAGGAAGTAACTGGTGGGATTGAGCAAATCGATCCGATAGATCACCGGTGTGCCTTGCATATTGGGATTGCGCACGCCGAGATGATCGGCAACCGCCGGGCTTTCAAAACGAAACAAAAAGACGGCATTGGGGTCCGCGCGTTCGTTCAAGGCCCCGCCGGACCGGGCGATCCCTTCGGCCAGGGTGACGGTCGGTGCGTTGAAAGGAATTTCCGATACTTTGGCCGTCGCCCCAAAAACCGTGTAGGTCCGCGGTTGGAAGACGAGCGAAATCCGATCTTGCGGCTGGAGCAGGACATCTTCGTCGAGATCGTTTTGAACGCGGCGCAACGGGACGCGAAACCGCTTGTCATCGCGTTCGAAATCGACAAAGGTTTCTTCGATGAGATGGGCCGGACCGCCGGAAAGTGCGATGATGTCGGATAACCGTTCTTCGGCAAGACTGAGCGGTTTGCGTCCCGGTTGCTTTACATCCCCGGAAACCAGCACGGTTGCGGAAAGATTATTGGCAACAACGACGAGCGCCTGGGGATCCTGGGTCTTGTTTTTAAGCCCCAGTTGGACCATGGCCTGCACTTCATCGACCTGACGACCGGCTACATGGAGCTTGCCGACGTAGGGTAAGGTGATGTTGCCCTGGCGATCGACCACCAAATTGCTCAAGGTTTGATTGGTAACGGACGTGTTGACGCCACCGGAAAGGGCGTTGTTTTGGGTCTGGCTACTGCCAAACAAGCCGCCGCCGACCTCGAAAATCGTGATCGAGATCACGTCGCCGATGCCGATAAGGTCGGCGCGCTTCGGTTTTTGACTGCGATTCAAGAACGCAATCGATTCGACAGCGTACGACGCTTGCGCTTCGAGGGATGCAGGGGTGACGTCGACGATCTTGAAGCCGAGTTTGTTGGCCTCGGTAATTTCCGCCTGAAGGATGTCGCGCTCTTCAGGGCCGCTGGCCGGCAGGCTGCTGCACGCCGCCAACAAGCTGGCCCCCATCAGGAGAATCGATAAATTGCGCACCCGTTTTGCCTGCATCGATCCATCCTTCATCTGCGTGCACCCTATCCATAACCAGCCGAAAGACTGCGGCACCATTATCCGATCCCTATGCCGACCGTTTCTCGATGCGGCACCTACTGTATATATCTGCTGATGAATCAGCCATAAATAACCAACTGCTTTTTTGGGTGAAATTCCGCACTGTGCATGCGTCCCCTGCAAACCCTTGCCCCATGATTGCCCCAATTGTCTTGCTTGATGTAGATGATCCCTTGGGTGCAAGAAGTGCGGCTCGCACGATACGCGACTTTTCGAGACGATGGCAAGAAACCGACGCCGATGATCGAATTCAAGAATGTCACAAAATCGTTTACGACGCGCAATGGGTCGAAAACAGTCCTCGACAACGTTTCGTTCATTATCGAACGCGGTCGCAGCATCGGCATTTGCGGACCGAACGGGTCCGGCAAGTCGACTTTGACGCGCCTCATTGCCGGGATCGAGTTTCCGAGTGCCGGCACCATTCGGCGCGATATGTCGATTTCCTGGCCGCTCGGGTTCGGCGGGGCCTTTCAGGGGAGTTTGACCGGGGCCGATAATTGTCGGTTCATCGCCCGAATCTACGACAAGCCGGTCGATTGGGTCATGGACTTCGTCAACGATTTCGCCGAACTCGGCGATTATTTCAAGATGCCCGTCAAGACTTATTCCGCCGGGATGAATGCCCGCCTTGCCTTTGCGGTTTCCCTTGCCATCGAATTCGACTGCTACCTCATCGACGAAATCACGGCTGTCGGGGACAGTTCATTTCGCGAAAAGTGCCGCGTCGCCCTTGAAGAACGCCGCCGCAAGGGAACCCTCGTCATGGTATCCCACGAACCCTCGATCCTGCGCGAGCATTGCGATACCGGGGCTATTCTGTTTCAAGGTCGCCTCACCTTTCAGAAAACGATCGACGAGACAATTCACGCTTATCATCAATTGTTTATTTGAAGGCGGTTTCGGCGGAAAATCTCGCCGCAAGACAAATCAGGTTTAAGATTTGTCCGCTTGCGCTGCCCCCTGGGCAATCGTTTCGATGAACGGCATGACTGCCCGCATGTGATCGTCCCACTGGGGCGGCGACCAACCGGACAGGCGTGCCAATTGCGCCGCCCGGCGCGGGGATCCCGCCACGGCATAATCCAAAATCGCCCGCCGCCAGCCCAATCCATCCAATGGATCCAGATAATCGGGTACAGAACCGCCCACCTCGCGCAGGGCCGGCAGGTCCGAAACGATGGCCGGAACCCCCTGCGCCAAGGCTTCGGCAAGCGGTAGCCCATAGCCTTCCGCAAAAGACGGCAACAGCAAGGCCCGCGCCCCGCGCAGCATATCCGTCAATTGATCGTCCGGCAGGCGATTATGTTCGCGCACCAGACGCCGCACACCGGGGCATCGCTCCAAAAGATCGACGACATTCTCGTTTTCCCACCCGCGTTGGCCGACCAAAATCAATTGTGGAGCTGCATCACCGAAATCGGCCGCGAATTGCCGCCAGAGATGCAGCAGCAAAAGATGGTTTTTGCGGGGTTCGATCGTACTGATATAGATGAAATAGGGATCCACCTCTGGCCTTGGTTCGGACGGAATGTTGAGCGTGCACGCGATGCCGAGAGGGGCCACGAGGCAAGGCGGCCAACGCCCGACCGAGTCAAGACACGGCAGAAACGAGCGTTGCGTCGCAATCGAATTGAAGATGATGCCGTCGGCAAGGCCGGCCACGGTCTCCATCCGCTGGGCATGGCGCGCCGCCTGACCCGGCCGCGCATATTCCGGATATTCCATCGGGATGATATCGTGAATGAGGGCAACGAAGCGTGCGCCCGTGCGGCGCTTCAACCGTTCGATGAGATCGGCGCGGTGGAGATGGTGGTGCGAGACCAGCAAATAGATCGGCGGTTCCGCGTTCTTTGCGACCCGAGCCAAAAGCCGCACCCACCCCCCCCCCCCGATATCTACCCCAATACGTCGGGCCAGACGGTCCAGATCCTTTAAAGCCTGAGCGTCGTGACCGAACCAAGCGGCCTCGAGCGCTGTGATGAATTTTGCGGCAAGACGGGTCGAGACGGCACCGAAAACCGTCCAATCCTCCATCGCGGCGAACTCGACATCCGATGCGGCATGGGTCAGAAGCCAACGGGCATAATAAAGCTCAACCCGGTCGATGCCCGTCGGCACCGCACGGTCCGCGCGCGACAGCAGACGGGACAGGTCGAAAAGAATGGCAATACTCATCCCTCATCAATAGCGAGTGCCCCCCTTGAATGCCAGACGCATTTTTATGCGCGCGTTCGGGGATGCGAACCCCGATCGGGCCGTATGGCATGAGGAAAGGCGCCTGCGTGCGCGGGCCCGCTTGATCCATGTTGCCTCCTTTGAGTTCTGCCATGCTCTGCTTGGACGATCCGGTTGAAACGACTGACGGCATTTCGAAAACATTGCGCGAGCTTGCGCAAGCGGGCCGCCTCAAGCTGCTCCGCATGGGGCGCTTTCGGGCCGACCCTAAAGTCCCGCCGCGCCCCATCTGGTGGGTCATCGGTCCCGACGACCGCCGCTATGAAGTATCCGGCACCCTTTTTCGGGCCTTGATTCGCCTGCACGTCCCTGAAATAGATCGGAAAACCGCTTAAAAGCCGGTTCGTCCCACCCAGATAACGCCCCAAGGATCCGGCCTCCCATACGGTCGCACGACATTGATGACGGTGTGGCGTGGCTACGCATTGGAGGACAGATGGCGGCGTCTCTGCTTGCGATTCAAAAATACATAATTTTTATGTTATATAATATTATATGCTTTCTGTGTTTTGTAGCATAGGTCCTATGCCAGAGTGGACGGATCATCCGGCCGAACCTCTGTTGACCGCAGCACTTCCTCTGTTATGTTGGATGATATGACGCTTTTAACAATCCATCGCTAGGATTGTTCTAGAACGCCATTCATCGACGCTTTGAGGGAGAGCAACGCTATGAGCCAGTGGAAACACCCTGAAACACTCGTGCTGCATGCCGGGCATCGACGGGATGAAACGACCCATGCCGTTGCCGTGCCCATTTACCAAACGACCTCTTTCCAATTCGACGACACGGATCAGGCCGCCCGGCTGTTTGCGCTCGAAGAATTGGGCAATCTCTATACACGGATCGTGAACCCGACCACGACCGTGCTTGAGACCCGTCTCGCTGCCTTGGAAGGGGGTGCTGCCGCCCTTGCCGTTGCCTCCGGCCAAGCGGCTGAGGCTTTGGCCCTGCTCAACCTCGCCCAAGCCGGCGACAATATCGTCAGTTCGACCGATCTCTATGGCGGCACGTGGAACTTATTGGCCAATACCTTCAAAGGATTCGGCATCGAGGTTCGGTTTGTCGACCCCGAAGATCCAACGGCCTTTGCCCGCGCCAGCGATGCGAAAACACGCGCATGGTTCGCAGAAACCCTGCCCAACCCGCGGCTTCGGGTTTTTCCGATTCGCGAGGTCGCGAGCCTCGGACGCAGTCTCGGCATCCCCCTTGTGATCGATAATACGGCGGCACCGATCTTGGCACGCCCGTTCGATCACGGGGCAGCCGTCATCGTCCACTCCACGACAAAATTCATCGGCGGACACGGTACATCCATCGGGGGTGTCATTATCGATGGCGGCACGTTCGATTGGGCAGCATATCCCGAGCGTTTTCCAACCTTGACCAAGCCCGATCCGAGCTATCACGGTGCCGTCTGGACGGAGGCCGCAAAGCCCCTGGGCCCGATCGCCTATCTGCTGCGCGCCCGGGTCGTCTTGCTGCGCGATCTTGGCAGCGCCCTTAGCCCCTTCAATTCCTTCCAATTTTTACAAGGGCTTGAGACTTTGCCGTTGCGCCTTGAGCGCCACGTCGCCAATGCGGCCAAGGTTGCCGATTTCCTAGCCCACCACCCGAAAGTCACCCGCGTCATCCATCCGAGCCAACAAACCGGCGAAGACCGTCGCCGCGCCGACACCTATTTGAGCGGCGGCTACGGCGCCTTGCTCGGCTTCGAGTTGGAGGGCGGGGTCGCTGCTGGCAAGGCTTTCATCGATGGGCTGGAACTCTTCTATCATGTGGCGAATATCGGCGATGCGAGAAGTCTTGCAATTCACCCCGCTTCTACGACACACTCTCAACTTGAGGTTAAGGACAGACTGCGTGCGGGCGTGACCGATGGCTATATCCGCCTATCGATCGGAATCGAACATATCGACGATATTTTAGCTGACATCACCCAGGCATTGAGCCGGATCTAAGGAGTCCATCATGACCATGTCCCTGCGTACCGCATCGCTGATCGCTCTCTGCCTCGTAGCCCCGTTCGGCATCGCCGCCCCCGCCTTGGCCGATGCGACCCTGCTCAATGTCAGTTACGATCCGACCCGGGAATTCTATGCCGACATCAACAAGGCCTTTGCGGCAAAATGGAAGACCGAAACCGGCGAAACCTTGAAACTCCAAGCTTCTCACGGGGGGTCCGGCGCCCAGGCGCGCAGCGTCATCGACGGGCTCGAAGCCGATATCGTCACCTTGGCGCTCGCCTACGATATCGATGCCATCGCAGAACGGGCCAAACTGATCAAGCCCGATTGGCAGACGCGCCTGCCCAACCACGCATCGCCCTACACATCGACCATCGTCTTCGTCGTACGCAAGGGCAATCCCAAGGGGATCAAGGATTGGAACGACCTGATCAAGCCCGATGTCAGCGTGATCACCCCCAATCCAAAAACTTCCGGCGGGGCCCGGTGGAACTATCTGGCCGCCCTGTCTTATGCGCTCAAAACCAATGGCAATGACGAAACCAAGGCGCTTGGCTATTTAAAAGAATTGTATCGACACGTCCCGGTCCTTGACACCGGGGCTAGAGGTGCCACCATTACCTTCTCGCAAAGACGTCAAGGCGACGTTCTCATCGCGTGGGAAAATGAGGCAATTTTGGCAAAACAGGAATTGAGCAAGGATGGGTTGGAAATCGTAACCCCCTCGATCAGCATTCTGGCCGAGCCCCCCGTTGCGGTCGTCGATGCGATCGTCGACAAGCACGGAACGCGCAAAGAAGCCGAAGCCTATCTCAAATTCCTCTACACGACCGAAGCGCAGGAAATCGCGGCCAAGCATTATTATCGCCCGCGCGATCCGGCCGTGGCGGCAGCCCATGCCAGCGAATTTCCAACCGTCTCTTTGACCACGATCGACGATTTCGGCGGCTGGAAAGCGGCCCAAGGCAAGCATTTCGCCGATGGCGGGGTGTTCGATCAGATTTATCAGCCAAACCGCTGAACCGATGGACATCGCACACGAT
>DAISJD010000012.1:0-42945 GCA_036821645.1 Aliidongia sp. | reverse complement strand
TCTTTTTTGTTCGTCCCATGTTCGTAACAATGGCTCAATCGAGGGCATGTTCTCCCCCAAAGCGCCGGAAAGGACGCGATATCAGAAGAACATTACGGAACAAAAACGCTTTGTAAAGAACAAAAATGGATTAAGCTAAATTTTATTCCGAAATGATGCTGCCTTGTTCCTCAAGCGGCAGGCGGAAAAAGAAACGCGTACCGATGCCGACGGTGCTGTCGAAATCGATCATGCCGCCATGGCGTTCGACGATGATGTTGTGACAGATGGCAAGGCCCTGCCCCGTGCCTTGCCCGACGGGTTTGGTCGTGAAAAACAAGTCCCAGACTTTGTTGCGGTTTTCGGACGGGATGCCGATGCCGGTATCGCTGACGGAAAATTCCACGGCCTCATCCCGGATGAGATGGACGGCGATGGTAATGCGGCCCAAGGTTCCTGCCGCCTTGGCTTCGATGGCGTGGGTCGCGTTGATGACGAGGGCCAACAGCACTTGATCGATCTCGCTCGGCTGGCAGGGAATGTCGGGCAGGGTCTGATCCATTTCAATGACGAGTTCGGCATGGTCTTTCCAGATATTACGCGTCATCACCGTGACGGTATCCAACAATTTTGCTGGGGAATAGAGGGTTTTGCCCTTCACGCCAGGGTGAGAGAAACTCTTGATCGCCTGGACGATTTTCGTGATCCGGCCGACCCCGCCCAAAGAATCCGCAATGGCGGAGGGAAACTCGTCGGCGATGAAGTCGATATCCAGGGCTGCGATCCGGTCGCGATCGTCGGGGGTGAGGATACCCGCCTGGGCGATGGTGCGCAGAACGGGAAACAGGGTCAAGAGATCGGTCGTCGTGTCTTTCAGAAAGGTAAGATTGTCGCCGATAAATTGGATCGGCGTATTGATTTCATGGGCAATCCCCCCGGCCAAAACCCCCAAGGATGCCATTTTTTCCGAACGCAAGGCCCGGCCTTGGACATCGCGCAACGATTTCAACGAAGCGGTGAGTTCCGCCGTGCGTTCGGCGACTTGCTTTTCAAGGTCGAGGGTCGCCCGCTCGGCCTGTTCGGCTAATTGGATCTGATCGGTGACTTCGCGGGCCGACCCGCGATAGCCGCCGACCTGACCTTGTTTATCGAGGATCGGCACGCCGTCCAACGCGACATAGCGCAGCCGCTCGCCGCTGC
This sequence comes from Aliidongia sp., assembly GCA_036821645.1. Lineage (GTDB taxonomy): Bacteria > Pseudomonadota > Alphaproteobacteria > ATCC43930 > CGMCC-115725 > DAISJD01. The sequence continues at coordinate 41,766 of DAISJD010000012.1, read as the reverse complement.
CGATCGCACAGGTGACGCTGTGGAAGGATTGTTCCGCTTCGATGGCGGCCCATGCCGACGCCGCTTGCGGCCCAGAGGCCCGGCGCAAAACTTGATCGAGAGATTTGACATCGGCCCGTTTCACCCCCAGACTTTCGATCTTGTCGGTCAGATAGGTAAACCGAAGGTCGGGTCCGGTTTCCCAAAACCAGTCATGGGCCGTTGCGGAATAATCGTTGAGCCGTTCGCGGGTTTCGATGGCCGCCTGTTCGGCGGCTTCGCGGCGGCGCAATTCGTGACCCAGAAAAAATATAAAGATGATGATCAAAATGCAGAGGGCGCCAAAAATCGTTACAATTAAAAGGCTTTTTACTTCCCATTCCTTGAGCAGAATATCTTTATCAATTTCTTGTATTAAAACTAAAGGATAGCGATCGATACTACGGTAAATATTGAGTGTTGCTGTGTTTTTTCTGGGATTACGACTTTCAAAGGATCCTCGACTTTTTTCTGTGACACGGGTTTGAAAATCCGGACTTGGAATTTTTTTTCCAATCGTGTCCGCCTCGTAGGGGCTGTTCGACAGGATGATCCCATCGGCGCGACATAAGGCCAGCACACTGTCCGGGGCACTGTCGATCCGACTGAACAGGGTGGAAAAATATTGGATCGGCAAGAAGGCCACGACGACCTTCAGCACATGGCCTTCGGCATCGACGACCGGACGGCTCAGCGGGATGGACCAGCGTTCTTGGCGACCGACAAGGACGGGGGCCGCGATCGCCATGGTCGGATGGGGGGCATTCAGATGGGCGCTGAAAAATTCATGATCGATGAGAGGGGCCCCAACGGGATATTGCGGAATGAGAGAGGCCTCGACCCGACCGTCCCCGTCCAAGAGGATGACCGAGGATGTGTGGTGCGTGTGGCTGGCACTGGTTATCAGGGTCTCGGCGGCCATGTCCTTGCTCTGACCGAGGCGCGCGCCGGGGCTGAGGCGGTTGGTCAGTTCTTGGAGATCCGTGTCGACGGCCGAGACCGTTTCCAAAACAAACTCGCCAAGCGAGAGTGTGAGGTTGAGGCTGTTGGTTTCGGTACTGGCAAGGCGGACCTGGCGGACATCAAAGATAATCCAGCCAATTAAAATAAAAATTATGACGATCATCAGGATAATGCCAGAGAGAATTCTTTCAAAATATTGATTTTGATAAAATTTATCATTTATAAGTTTTTTAACAATATCTGAGGGGTTCATTTTGATTTCCTTACATTTTTAGTCTTTAAATATCGGTGATTTTATCGACTATACGTTAAAAAAAACAGTAAATTTGAACGTGAATGTTTTTAAAAAAGTCAAAAAAACAACCATTCTGAAAAGGCGGGGATCCCGGTTATTAACGGTTCTTTATTCAGATCGGGTGACTCTGAGACGAAGTGCAATCCCTAAACCCCTGCCACCATGACAGGGGAGGAGGCAGAGATGACAGGCCGGACCGTGTCGGCTGGCATTCGGGCGATGGCCTATCATTTGCCTGTGAACCGGTTGGACAATCAAACGCTTGCCCAACATCATCCAACCCTGAACCCGCAGAAACTGACGGCAAAAACCGGCATCGAGGCCCGGCATATCGCCGCATCGGGGGAATTGGCGTCGGATTTGGCCGTTGCGGCGGCAGAGCGCCTGTTCAATCAAGGGCAGGTCGCACCCGACGACATCGACCACCTGATTTTCTGTACCCAGGCACCGGATTATTTCCTGCCGACCAGTGCTGCCCTCATCCATCGTCGATTGGGCTTGCGCACCGACGCGGGCAGTCTCGACATCAATCTCGGGTGTTCTGGGTTTATCCATGGGCTTGGTTTGGCTGCCGGGCTCATCGGGACGGGGCAGGCCGGGCGGGTTTTGCTGCTGACGGCGGATACTTATTCGAAATTCATCGCGGACGATGATATTTCAACCCGCAGTATTTTCGGCGATGCCGGTGCCGCCGTGGTGGTCGAGGCGGGCCGGGGCCTGTTGGGGCCGTTCGCCTATGGGACGGATGGCAGTGGGGCCGACAATTTGATCGTGGCGACGGGGGGCCTGCGCCAACCGTCGGAATGGGCGGACGGGTCCTATCGCAACGCCATCGGCGAACGGCGGGCCGGTGCGCCTTTGTTTATGAATGGGCCGGAAGTGTTCAACTTTACCTTGGCCGCCGTACCCCAGGCGGTGGCGGCCCTGCTGGCGAAGGCGGCATTAAGCCTTGAGACAATCGACCTTATCGTTTTCCATCAGGCCAATGCCATGATGTTGGAGGCCCTGCGCCGCAAGATGGGCCTGCCGGTCGAAAAATTTTTCGTCAGTTTGACCGAGACGGGCAATACGGTGTCGTCGACGATTCCGATCGCCCTCTGTCAGGCGGTCGAGGCCGGACGCTTGCAGCCGGGGCACCGGGTTCTGTCGGTCGGGTTCGGCGTTGGCTATACCTGGGCCGCGACCCTGATGGTGTGGGGGATGGCGTGACCGGGCTTGCCTCAACCGGCATCGGATGCGGCGAGGAAGTCGAGGATCAAGCCATTGACCGCCGCGGGTGCGGTCAAATGGGGTAAATGGCCGACCTTGTCCAACAGATGCAGCCGCGCCTGGGGCGGCAGGAAACCGGGCGGCGGGGCCGCCACCACGCCATCGTCCGTGCCCCAAATCGCCTGGACCGGGCCGGTGATCGCCGACCAGTCGAGGGGGGATGACGCCTTCAGACGGCCATCGGCGAAATTATCGCCAAGATAACGGGCGAGGGCGGCATGGGCCTCTGGGGTGCCCAGTTTTTGCAGCAAGGTTGCGGCAAACCGTGTCGGGTCGAGGGACGATCCGCCCAACAGTTGCCGGGCGGCGGCGATCGCCTGATCCGGATCGGCGAGCGTGCTGAGCCGGATCAGGAACCCATAATCGTAATCGGGGGTGATCCCGGCACAGGCGATCAGGCTGATGCTGCGCGCTTTGGTCTGCCGACGTTCGCCAAGCCCGATGGCAAGGCGCGCCCCTAAAGAATGACCGACGAGATGGAGATCATGCAGGCCAAGCCGGTCCAGCACCCGGTGCAGCCAATCGACCATCACCGGCCAAAAACCGATAGCGTCCGGGCACCCGGTCCGGCCATGGCCGGGCAGATCCACGGCGATCACCCGATAATGGCGGGCAAGGGCCATGATCTGATATTGCCAGGTGAGCAGATCGCCGGAAAACCCGTGGATCAACAGCACGACCGGACCATCGGGCGGCCCGGCGCGCAACAGGCCGACAGGTTCCCCATCGAGATCTAGAATTTCCGGCTTGATCCGCATGATCGCAGGGTGATCGACCGCTTATGCCCCCGTCGCCAGGGCGAAAAGGGCGGCCACGGTCTCGGCGGCGACCAATTTATCGGTTTCGATCAGCCGGTTGAAATGTTCATCGACGAGCGCGATGAAACTGATCACGGCGAGGGAATCCCAATTTTCCAAGTCTTCGAGCCGTTCGGTCCCGGTGATCGTGCCGGGATCCAGTTCAAGCATCTCATCCAATAATGCATAAAATTCAGATGCTTGCATGATCGTAAGTCCCATGATTGAGCGAAAAGTGGCGCGATTGACGTGTCGCGGATCTGTCGCGCGGCGACCCGAGCCGCACCGTCGGCCGATGGCGGCATCGCCTGTACGTCGTCTCACAAAGATATTATCGAACCCTTCCTCAAAATTAGTTAACAAACTATTGATAAACCGTTAACGTAACGGACGAACCAAGATGCGGGTGGGCAAAAGTGGGCCAAGATCGGCAGGATCGACGGTATCGGGCGGTTCGTGACGCGGCGGGGTGCCCCCTGCGCATGCAGCGTCCCGGCCTGACGGCGGCCCTGACCCAGGCCCTGATGGCAGGGGCGTTCGATCTTCAGTATCAACCGGTGATGGATCTCGTCGCCGGGCGCTGTGTCGGGGTCGAAGCCCTGATCCGGTGGACCGATCCGGTCTATGGTGCGGTCGATCCCGAACGGTTCATCGCCCGTGCCGAACGGACCGGCCTCATCGTGCCGATCACCCGTTGGCTCTTGCGCCGGGTGTGCCGGGATTTCGATGGGTGCTATGATTTCGGGCCGGGCTTTCATCTGGGGCTGAATATCGCCCCCACCCATCTTGCCGATCCGGGCTTGGAAGACGATCTGCAAAGCCTGTACCGTCATCCGGGCCTGAACGGGGCTCAAATCATGGTCGAAATCACCGAACGCAGCCCCGTGACCCCCCAACACCGCGCCATGCTGGATCGGTTGCGTGCTCAAGGAGTTAGTCTTGCGATCGACGATTTCGGAACTGGGCATGCGGGGTTGCAGGCGTTATTGGGGTTTCGCTTCGATTGTCTGAAAATCGATCAGAGCTTCGTCGCCGCCATCGGGACTGCGGGCGATCTGCCCCCGATTATGGAGGCGATCATCGCCTTGGCCCATCGGTTGGGCCTGACCCTTATCGCGGAAGGGGTGGAAACGCCCCAGCAACGGGCCACGCTCGCGGCGGCGGGCGTGCGCCTCGTCCAGGGGTATTTGTTCAGCAAACCCTTGACCTATCCCGATCTCATCCGGTTCCATGGCGACCATCGCCCCCGACCGTGCGGCCTTGCGGCGGTGGGGTGAGGGCGTTCGGATCGTGGCGTTTTATCGAAAATGATGCTAGCCTGTCGGCTGAGCAATGAAGAGCGAGGAGAGCCCTGATGGCCGCCGATGCTGCCCCACCGCTTTCAATCAGTCTCGATCCTGCGACCGGTGCCCGGATGGAACATTTGGCCGTGATGCGCCGGAAATCCCCCCTCGGCCTGATGCGTGAGGCAATTGAGCAATATATTGACCGCGAAGAAAAACGCGAGGCGTTTCGCCAGGAGACGCTGGCGGCGTGGCAAGAATATCAGGCGACCGGCCACCATGTGCCTGGACAAGAGGTCGAGGCTTGGTTGGATAAACTGGCGGATGGTGAAGATCTGGACCCGCCTCAGTGTCGCGGTTAATCTGGTCACCCCGTGCCTTGCGGGATGTTCAACGCCTCTATCGGTTTCTTGCGGACAAGAATTTGGATGCAGCAAAAAGGGCGGCATCGACGATCCGCAATCGTACCAACATTCTTGCCGACTACCCTAACATTGGCCGTTCCGTTGAAGATTTGCCCGTTGGTTTTCGGGAATTGCTGATTGAATTTGGCAATAACGGGTATGTCGTGCGGTATCATGAGACGAATGATCGGATCGTGATCCTGGCCGTGCGTCATCAAAAAGAGGTCGGGTTTTAGCCTGTCTGTTTTTCCGATGCTGGGTAGAGAATGGGTGTGACGGCGTGAATAATGTTTTCTGCAATATAGCCGAACTCTTCCCAGGTTAGTTTTAGAAATGACGGTTCTGGATCTATAGGTTTTCCAGCAACAAATTTTTGATCTTCAAAAATATAATTCTCATCAATCTATCCCCTTTTAAAGAAATTTAATTTTCTGCAAAGAGAATATAGGTCGAAATATTTATTTTAGATTAAGTTATGTGGATAATTTTCCCTCTTGAGTATTTTAAGGTTAAGGGGGCGATAGGGTGTGCACCCCCACCCCTCACTGCGCCGTATAGCCGCCATCGACCACGAGGGTGGTGCCCGTGACCCAGGCGGCCATGGGACTCAAGAGCCAGGCGATCGCGTTTGCCACATCGTCTGCGGTGCCGAAGCCCATCGGATGCACGGCTTCGACGGCGGCCAGTTGGTCCGGGGTCCAGATGCGCATGGATTTTTCCGACATCGGTGTGCGCACCAGGGCGGGGGCCACGCAATTGACCCGGATCTGGTCCCGGACCAATTCCATGGCAAGGCCCTTGACCGCCGCGATGATCGCCCCTTTCGAGGCGGTATAGACCACATTGCCCGCCTGCCCCGTGAGGCCTGCGGTCGAGGCGACGAGGACGAGGCTGGCCGGTTTGGTTGCGACATCCTTTTGCCGAAAGCCGCGGGCAAGGGCGATGCCGGAGGCGACGTTGACGGCAAACGTGTCGGCCATAAAGGCGGCGTTGCTGGTGCGCAGCGGGCGCAGCGCCTGGATTCCCGCGCAATGGGCAATCCCGGCGAAGGCCCCGCCCGTCTTGGCAAGGCCTGCAAGCCAGCCCGGCACCGTGTCGGCATCGGCAAGATCGAAGGCGGCGATTGCGTGACCCGCGCCGGGCAGGGTGGCGAGGGCCGCCGCAAGCCGCCCCTCGTCTCGCCCGTTCAAGACCACCGATCCACCGAGGGCGGCCAGCACTGTCGCCGTCGCAAGGCCGATGCCGGACGAGGCCCCCGTGACGAGGAACCGTTTGCCCGTGGCGTCGAGGGGATTTGCCGGGGTGAAGGCGGGGATTGTCATGCGGCATCTCCAGGGGCGGCTCCGGGGGTGGCTCCAGGGGCGGTGAGGGCTGATTCTTGTGCAGGGTCGGGCACCAGGATCGGCGGTGCGATGACGAGGGGGCCCAAGACCAGCGAGGCGGCGGCCCAACTCAGCCCGACCCCGAACCCGCAGAGCAGCATTTGCTTCGGCGTTTTGCCGAGTTCCGCCGAGAGCGCCATGGTGAGCGCAAGCGGGATTGACGCACTCGACGTGTTGCCGACGGTTTCCATCGTGATCGGGAATTTTTCCGGGGGCAATTTCAGGCGCTTGCCCAAATGTTGCAGCATGAAGGCGTTGGCCTGATGAAAGACGAAATAATCGTAATCTTCCTTGGTGCGACCGGCCGCCGCGATCACCCGGTCGACCAGGGGCGGAATGCGTTTGATCGTGAAATTGAACACTTCGGCCCCGTTGATATAGATGTTTTCGGCACTGCGCGCGATGCCGTCGGGCCCGGGGTGCCGTTCCTTCGTGGCTGCCGTCCGGGGCTGGCGAAAGCCGCTGGCCGGGATGATGATCGCAGCCGCCCCGCTGCCGTCGGTGCCGAGTTCGAAATCGATGGGGGCCGCGTCGGGATCGAAGGCAAGGGCGGTTGCGGTCCCGGCATCGCCGAACAGCGGGATTACCGATTTGTCCTGTGGGGCAAGCCTGCGGGTCGAGATGTCCCCGGCCAGCAAGAGCAGGCGTTGGATGCCGCCGCCCGTGACGATTTGACTGCCGAGCCAAAGGCCATAGACGAAGCCGGAACAGCCGAGATTGACGTCGAAGGCGGCGCATTGATCGCTGAGCCCCAGACGATGTTGCAGGGTGCAGGCGGTGGCGGGCAATTCATAGTCGGGCGATTGACTGACGAAGATGAGCCCCGTCACCGTTTGCGGATCCCAATTCAGATCCTGCAATAATTTTTTTGCCGCCGCAAAGCAGAGATCGGAGGTGCAGAGAGCCGGCGGGGCGACATGGCGTTGTTGGACGCCGATGCTGCGCGCGGTTTTCGCCATTTCCTCGGCCCCGAGGGACGGGGCCTCGTCGGCGACGGTGCGGACGGCTTCGGGCAGTGCGCTTGCGATACCGACAATCCGGGTACGGGTCACTCTGATCGTCGCCATGGGGATATCCTTTATGCCGGTCGGGTCTTGCGTCTTGGCTAGAATAAGCGATGATCACGACGACATCGTTAATAAAATCCAAGATAATGACAAGCCACAGACCATCGGGGGAGGGTGCGGGATGATCAACCCGAACAAAGGCACAATTCTGTTCCGGGTCGAGATCGGACAGGGGATCGGGGCGGGCCATGCCATGCGCTGTCTTGCTTTGGCCGAGGCCCTGACGGAACGCGGCTTTACGGCGTTATTCTTGTGCCATCTGGCCGGGATCGATCGGCCGGGACCGATGATCGAGCGGCGTTTTGAGGCCGCCGGAATCCGGTGGCACCGGATCGACCCGGCCGCAGGCGACCTGACCCACGGGCACGATGCGGCCGCCCTGGTCATCGATGGGTATCGGGTCAGGCCGGACCAATGGCGTACGGCGCGCGTGCGCGGCACGGCGCGCGGGATGGCGCTCGTGAGTTTTGAGGATTGTCTGCCCCTCGATATCGGTGGTGGCGGGGCGGGTGTGCCGGTCGATCTCGTGGTCAATCCCGGGGCCGATCCGCGCGACGCGCTGCGCCGACCTGCCGGGTGCCTCTGGTTGTTCGGGCCGGATTACGTGATGGTGCGCGGTGATCTGCGCCAGGCGGCCTGTCAACCGCCCTGGCCGATGGCGCTGCGCGACCGGATACTGGTCGGGTTTGGGGGCTCCGATCCGATGGGCCTGACAGTTCCAGTCGTAGCGGGATTGATCGCGGCGATGGCGGGGGAAATCGCCATTCATGCCGTGGTGGGCGGCCTGGTGCCCGATGCCGCGCGGGTGATGGCGACCCTTGGGGCGATGGGGCCAGCCGTGCGGGCCGAGCAGGATCCCGTGGCTCTTGCTCGTCTGATGCAGGAATCCGGTCTCGCCGTCGCGGCGGCGGGCGGTATGGTCGGGGAATTGGCGGCCCTGTCGGTGCCGAGCCTTGTGGCGATCGTGGCCGACAATCAAGTGGCCGGGGCGATGAAGGCGGCGGCGGGCGGTTTGATCCGGGCCGTCGATGTCCGGGGGCAAGACCCGACGGGTGCGGCGGCCCTGTTGGTTGCGGCAGCCGTGCCCTTATGGCGGGATGGTGCGTTGCGGGCGGCCATGGCTGCCAAGGCGTCGGGTCTGATCGATCCGGCGGGGGCCGGACGGGTGGCGGATGCCTTGATCGGCGTCATCGGCGACATGGCCGCGAAAAGACCTGGATCGTCAAGCTTTCGTTAATCTTACCCGCCCAGCATCGCAGAATGACGGGACGATGGATAACGGAGGGCAGGCGATGGCGATGCTGACGATCGCGGGGCGGCGGATCGGTCCGGGCGAACCGCCTTATGTGATTGCGGAATTGTCCGGCAATCATAATGGCGATATCGATCGGGCGCGCCGCCTGATCGATGCGGCGGCCGAGGCCGGGGCCGATGCGGTTAAACTGCAAACCTATACGGCGGATACGATCACGATCGATCATGACGGGCCGGGGTTTCGCCTTACGGGCGGTCTGTGGGACGGGCGCACGCTTTATGATCTCTATCGCGAGGCGCACACGCCGTGGGAATGGCATGGGCCGCTCTTTGCCCATGGGGCGGCGCGTGGGGTGACGGTGTTTTCCTCGCCCTTCGATGCAACGGCGGTCGATCTGCTCGAATCCTTGGGCGCACCGGCTTATAAGGTCGCCTCGTTCGAACTGATCGACCTGCCGCTCATCGCGCGCATGGCGGCGACGGGCAAGCCGTTGATTATGTCAACCGGCATGGCCAGCCTCGGGGAAATCGAAGAGGCGGTCGCCTGCGCCCGCACCCATGGTTCCGGCGAGATTCTGCTGCTCCATTGTACCAGTGCCTATCCGACACCGCCAGAGGAGGCGCGGCTCAGCCGTATTCCCCATCTGGCCGCCGCCTTCGGTCTTCCGGTCGGGCTGTCGGACCATACGATGGGGATTGCGGTGCCGGTGGCGGCGGTGGCGCTGGGGGCGGTTGCCATTGAAAAGCATGTGACGTTGGCCCGGGCCGATGGCGGACCCGATGCGGCATTCTCGCTGGAAATGCACGAGTTGCAGGCCCTGATCGCGGGGTGTCGGACTGCCGCTGCGGCCTTGGGCACGGTCGGCTATCAGCCGACCGCCTCGGAGGCGGGCGGGCGCTTCGTGCGCCGATCTCTTTATATCGTGGCCGATGCGCCCGAAGGGACGATCCTCACGGCGGCCCATGTGCGCTCGATCCGGCCGGGCTATGGCTTGCCGCCCAAACACCTGCCCGACATTCTGGGGCGGGTGGCGGTCCGGGATCTGAAACGGGGCGAACCGCTCGATTGGAGTATGGTCGGGCCACTGCCGCCGGAGCGGGTGCAGTCATGAACGAGGCCCCGGTCTTTCCCGTCGCTTTGCGTCCGGTCGTGGTGATTTCTCAGGCGCGGCTGGGCTCGACCCGCTTGCCGCGCAAAATATTGCTCCCGGTTGCTGGGCAAAATTTGCTTACCTGGCACCTCGGACGCTTGAAAAAAGCGCGGATTCCCGATCGGATTCTGCTGGCAACGACCAAAGAGCCGGGAATCGAGTCGGTGATCGATGCTGCGACCGACCTCGGCATCGCCAGTTTTCAGGGGAGCACCGACGATGTTCTGGCCCGTTATGCCGGGGCTGCGGCCTCGGTCGGTGCGCGCACCATCGTGCGGGTGACGTCCGATTGCCCGTTGATCGATCCCGGCGTGATCGACGCGCTTTTGCTGGCCTATGGGGCGGCCTATCAGGCCGGATGCCAGTATTATAGTCTTGATATTACACAATTTCCCCGTGGGCTCGATGCCGAGGTGATGGATGGGGCAGCCCTGCAAATGGCGGCGGCGCAGGCGATCGACCCTGCGGAGCGCGAACATGTAACGCCCTATCTGCGCCGTAATGCCGATCGGTTCCAACCCCGGTTTCTGCGGCCGGATCACCCGGTGCCGGATGCGCGCTGGTGTGTCGACGAGACGGCGGATCTGGCCTTGATCGATCGGATTCTGAGCGAGATAACCCTGAAAAATCAAGATTTTGACTGGCACGATATCGTGGCCCTGCTGGATCGGCACCCGGATTGGCGCACCCTTAATGCCCATGTCGGGCAAAAACCGGCCTGAGATTCCGCATCGGGCGACGCGTGCCGATCGCCCGCCAATTTCAATTCGTTAAATCGACGATACAGGATTGTGTCCGCGCCGTTTTCGGCGCGACGGCAGGTTTTTTGTTCTGTTAATCTTCAATTAATAAATTCGCGATCTAATAATAGTCAGACGAGGTGAACAAGTAGGCAAAAATTGCCTACTCACCAACAAAGTCTAAAACCCCTCTGCCACCAAAGTGGCGACCAAAGACACTAAGTGTCGGCGGTAAAACTTCCTTAAAGGAATCACAAAATGTCAGGAATTACTCTTACTGCTTCTCAGCGTCAGACCCTTTTGTCCCTCAGCCAAGTCTCTGAACTGTTCGGTCAGACTCAGGGGCGTTTGAATAGTGGCAAAAAGGTTAACTCTGTCACTGATGACGCCGTAGCGTTCTTCCGGTCGGCATCGCTGCTTGACCGTTCGTCCGATATTACAAATCGTAAATCTGTTGTGGATCAAAACATCCAGGCACTGAATGCGACCTTAACCGCAACCAGTGCGGTGGATGGGTTGTTAAAGCAGCTCAAAGGTGTGCTTCAGAATGCCCAAGGTGCGTTGGTCAACCAACGTGTCGCGGCGACGGCTCAGTTTAAAGATATTGCCAAACAACTCGCGCAGCTGGTCAAGGACGCGAGCTTTCAAGGCCTCAATATTCTGACCTCTTCGTCGACAACATTGTCGACGCAATTCTCGGAACGCACCGCCGCTACCTTCACGATTAGCGGTTATAACTTGACGTCGACCCTCACCGGTTCGGCCCGGTCCCTGTTTACGACGGCAACGCCGGTGTTCAATTCATCCGGGACGTTGATTTTCAGTGCCCTGGTCACCGATGGAACGACGAACCATGCCGCCGGGTTCTCTCAATTGGATACTCAATTGGCGAATTCGACGTTTGCCGCCACGATTTCACAGGCGATCTTTCGCAATACCACCAATGCGATCGATAATGCCATCAGTCAGTTGCGCGGCATTTCATCGGCTTTGGGTTCGAACGTCGCCATTTTGAAGGCGCGTTCTTCCTTCAGCCAAAACTATTCGAACGTCTTGCAGACGGCCAGCGACAAGCTGACCCTTGCGGATCTGAATACCGAAGCGGCGAATTCCCAGGCGTTGCAGTTGCGTCAGCAATTGGGCGTCTCCTCGCTGACGACGGCCGGAACGCAAAATCAGTCGATCCTTTCGCTCCTGCGTTAAGATCGATCGGTGGCCGCTTAACCTAGACCCGTTCGAGGGCCTCGGAACATTCCGAGGCCCTTTTCTTTTTGGGGTGAAGGAAATAAAATTCTTTGAAGAAATAATATAATTTTAATATATTAACTTATTATTTATTTTTTCTTGTTATTCTGAGCCAGTAATTAGGCTTATGGCTCTATGGTGTTTTAACATCGAGTTTTTACGGAGAAAAACATGTCTATAATTCAGCCTAGAAATTTTCATAAAGCAGATATTTTATTTAAATTATCTGATGTTGTAATACTTAAAGCGGAAGGAACAGTTAAGAATTACGATCAAAAAAATAGTATAGTTGAGGTTGAGTTAATGCTTAATAATACAAAACAAAGATTAAGTTTAAAAAGAGAATTATTTCAGGAAGCTTCTAAACGAGATCGATGGAATGTGAACGTTCATCTTTCTGTGGTTGATTAATAAGAAAATTTAGTTCTTTTATTATATCAAGGTTGGATAGCCTCGTCTCGTTGTTGTGCGCTGACGGCGATAAAGAGCCGATTCTGCTATAGAACGGGTGCAATGGTTTCAAATTATGTTGCCTAGCGATATGACGAAAGTGCTGCGGGTGAAATTCCGTAGCGATGAAGATGCGACCGAAAGTGCCCCGCTTGATGCTGGGCTTCCTCCCTTATTCATACCCGAACCGGTCGTAGGTTGCTGGCTGCACTATCATGTCGGTCCCGCAATCGATGCCTTGAACGCAGATTCGTCACGGGAACTCAGCCTGGATCAGATCCGTACCCGCCTCGCTGACGAGCATGCCCGCTGGACGCGTTGATCAGAATTTAATGAATTTTCGACGAGCCAACGTATGAAATCTCAGCGCAATAAATAAAATTTTTATAGCGGTATCAAGATTTTATCGATATTTTATTTATTGTTAATGATTAAGAAAACCATTGTCGATGGAAAAACGATCATGCTGTTCCGGTCTCTTGTCTTGGTATCGATACTGTTTCTATCCACCGGGGCGGCGTCGGCATTGGCACCGGTCCCTCTCGTCCAAGATCCCGACCGCATTCGCGCGTGTCTGTGCGGCGAGCGCCAAGCCCAGACCCTGTCCGAGCGCGTGCATCGTCTGGAACGCCATGTGGCGGATCTCAAGGACAGGCTTGCGACCTTGGATCGGGAAATCGCCGAGACCCGACCCAAGATCGATCCCCGGCAGAGCGACCTCGTCGATGCGTTCCGCCGTCTGTTGGAGACGCGCACGGCCACCGAAACGACGCTTTTCGATGAGGCTACACCCCGTCTCAGCCGCTTCGCCGATCAGTATAACGGTTTTCTGGCCCAGTATAATGCCGACTGCGTCGGACGCTTTTTCAATGGCACCGTGACGCAATCCGTGCGGGAAAATCTGGTCTGTCCGGTGTTGCCGCCATCCTTTGCGGATGAAGACAAACCCTAAGCAATCTTATGATTTATCGCGGTAGAGGTCGGCGGGGTCGGTCGCGACCGGGGCGATGATCGCGATGCCGTCGGTGCTGATGCTGCGATAAAAGCAGGTGCGCCGTCCGGTATGGCAGGCAACCCCGGTTTGGTCGACCAGAAACAACAGGGCGTCGCCATCGCAATCGAGGCGGATATCCATGATCGCCTGGGTCTGGCCCGAACTTTCGCCTTTGCGCCAGAGGGCACCGCGCGACCGCGACCAATAGGTTGCCCGGCCGGTCGTCACCGTCTCGATGACCGCGTCCCGATTGACCCAGGCCAACATCAGAATTTCACCCGTGTCATATTGTTGGGCGATGGCGGGCATCAGCCCTTGTTCATTAAAGACCAAGGCGGCGATGAGGGCATCGAATTTTCCCGGTTCAAACGGCGTTTCGGTTCGATATTTCGCGCTATCCCTGTTTTCGCTCATTTTATACTCGTTTCTGATATGCCGGAAAAATATTCTTTGCCAGTGCATGGTTCTTGTCTTGTACAAGCTACACAATTTCAGTAGTTTGCGAAGAAGCAAAAACGCCGTCGGATAAAAATCCAAGGCAAAATCGGGGGGAGCGGGACTTGGTCGGCGACTTCATTCTTGAAACCGATGGCTTAACCAAGGATTTCCTAGGCTTCACCGCTGTGCGTGACGTGCGGCTTCAGGTGAAACGCGGCACTATTCATGCGCTCATTGGCCCGAACGGGGCTGGTAAGACCACAGTATTCAATTTATTGACTAAATTTTTGCAACCGACCCGTGGAAAAATTCTTTTTAATGGCAATGACGTGACCTTCGTCAAACCTGCCGACATTGCGCGGCGGGGCATCGTGCGTTCGTTTCAGATTTCCGCCGTATTTCCCCAATTGACCGTGCGCGAGAACGTGCGCATTGCTTTGCAGCGCAGGCTCGGCAATTCGTTTCATTTCTGGCGTTCCAAGGCAAGCCTCTCGGCACTCCATGGCCGGGCCGAAGAGTTGATCGATTGGGTCGGTCTTTGCGATTTCACCCATGAGGCGGCGCGCGATTTGTCTTATGGCCGCAAACGTGCACTCGAAATCGCCACCACCCTCGCCCTTGAGCCGGAAATGCTGCTGCTCGACGAGCCGATGGCCGGTCTCGGCACAGAAGATATCAGCCGGATCGCCCAGCTCATCCGGCGGATCGCGGCGGATCGGACGGTTTTGATGGTCGAGCATAACTTGTCGGTCGTCTCGGACCTGTCCGATCAGATCACGGTTTTGGCGCGCGGTGAAATTTTGGCCGAAGGATCTTATGCCGAGGTTTCCCAAAACACCGTCGTGCGCGAAGCCTATATGGGGACGGGACATGCCTGATGGGAGAGGGGTTGTGACGAAAGCATTGCTCAACATCACCGATCTCAATGGGTGGTACGGCGAATCTCACGTCCTGCACGGGATGTCTTTGACGGTCGGCCAGGGTGAGGTTGTCACCTTACTCGGCCGCAATGGGGCCGGCAAGACCACGACCTTGCGCGCGATCATGGGGATGCTGGGCAAGACGACCGGGTCGATCCAGTTTGAAGATCACGAGGTCCGGGGCCTTCCTTCCAACAAGATCGCCCGTGCCGGTATCGCCTATTGCCCGGAAGAACGCGGGATTTTTGCCAGTCTTTCGGTCGAAGAGAATCTGACCCTGCCCCCGGTGGTGCGTCCGGGCGGGATGAGCGTCGATGAAATCTATAAGATTTTCCCCAATCTTCTCGAACGGCGCAAGAGCCCCGGCACCAAACTTTCGGGCGGGGAACAGCAGATGTTGGCCATCGGCCGCATTTTGCGCACGGGGGCCAGTCTGTTGTTGTTGGACGAACCGTCGGAAGGATTGGCCCCGGTGATCGTGCAGCGGATCGGCGACGTGATCAGGGCCTTGAAGTCCAAGGGCTTCACCATTCTTTTGGTCGAACAGAATTTCCGATTTGCCGCAACGGTTGCGGATCGTCATTATGTCGTGGATCACGGCATCGTGGTCGATCAGTTCCTCAATACCGAAATTACCCAGAATGCGGATAAACTGCGCAGCTATCTCGGCGTTTGATCTGGATGGGGATGGAGGGCCTGGGCTGGTATTTTTGAGCGTGGTCGGTTCAAACGATCTTGTTTGGACGGTCGGTCACAGGGACAACCAAAAACTGAGCGCCGTGTCGCCGATTGAGATGTATTCGGCGGGACAAGCCAAGAAACATTGGGAGAAACACGCATGCGTCACCTTGCCACCGCCGCCGTTGCACTTGCCGTCGGTTTCGCCGTCCCAAGCGCCTTTGCCGATGTGACCAGTGTCAAGATCGGTGTCCTGAATGATGTCTCTGGCGTTTATGCCGACCTGTCGGGGACGGGCGGCGTCGATGCGGCCCGGATGGCGATAGAAGATTTCGGCGGCAAGATCGGGTCGGTGAAGATCGACCTCGTCTCGGCCGATCACCAGAACAAGCCCGATATCGGTTCGTCCATCGCGCGTCAATGGTTCGATCAGGACAAGGTCGATGCGATTTTCGACGTGCCTAATTCCGGCGTTGCCCTGGCCGTGCAAGAAGTGGCCCGCGACAAGGGCAAGGTCTTCGTGGTTTCCGGTGCCGCGACGGCGGATATCACGGGGGCGAAATGTTCGCCCACCGGTTTCCACTGGACCTACGACACTTATGCCTTGGCCCATGGCACCGGGGCGGCCGTGACCAAGTCTGGCGGCAAATCGTGGTATTTCCTGACCGCCGATTATAATTTCGGCATCGCGCTGCAACGCGATACGGCGGAAGTGATCAAGGCCAATGGCGGAACGGTGGTGGGCGAAGTGCGCGTCCCGCTTGCCACGGCGGATTTCTCGTCTTTCCTGCTTCAGGCGCAATCATCCGGGGCCAAGGTCATCGGCCTTGCCAATGCCGGCGCCGATACGGTGAATTCGATCAAGCAGGCAAGCGAGTTCGGCATTACCCAGGGCGGTCAGTCCTTGGCCGGTCTCCTGGTGTTTTTGACCGATATTCATGCTCTTGGCCTGAAGACGACGCAGGGGTTGCAATTCACCGAATCCTTCTATTGGGATCAGAATGACGAAACCCGCGCCTGGTCCAAGCGTTTCATGGAACGGAACAAGAAAATGCCGACCATGGTGCAGGCCGGCATCTATAGCGGCGTCCTGCATTACCTGAAGGCCGTGAAGGCTGCCAACACGACCGAAGGACCGAAGGTCGCCGAGGAAATGCGCAAATTGAAGGTCAACGATTTCATGAGCAAGGATGTCGAAATCCGCGCCGATGGCAAAGTCGTGCGGGACATGTACTTGTTTGAAGTCAAGAAACCGGAAGAATCCAAGGGAACGTGGGATTATTACAAGCTCGTTCGTCAAATCCCGGCGGCCGACGTGACCCGCCCCTTGAGCGAAAGCGCCTGCCCGCTGGTTAAAAAGGGCTGATGATCTGGGGGCCCGCCCGGTGATTGGGGCGGGCCTTTCTTGAATGGTTGTTTCAAGGCAGGATAGGACGGCCGATGATCCCATTGCTTGGCATTTCGACACAGGCCCTTTTTGGACAATTATTGCTCGGCCTCGTCAATGGGGCGTCTTATGCCATGCTCAGCTTGGGCTTGGCGGTCATTTTCGGCCTGTTGAACATCATCAACTTCGCCCATGGTGCCCTTTATATGATGGGGGCGTTCGTGGCTTGGTTGCTGCTTACCCAATTGGGCGTCGGCTATTGGGGGGCGTTGGTCCTGACCCCGATCGTCATCGGGGCGTTTGGGATCGTTCTTGAACGGCTCTTGTTGAAGCAGATCTATAAACTCGATCATCTTTACGGCTTGCTGCTGACGTTCGGGCTTGCCTTGATGATCGAGAACCTGTTTCGCAACGCCTACGGCGTCTCGGGCAAGCCCTATGATGCGATCCCGGATTTGTTGAAGGGCACCTATAATCTCGGCTTCATGATTTTGCCGATTTACCGGGCGTGGGTCGTGTTGTTTTCGTCCATCGTCTGCTTTGGGACGTGGTTTGCGATCGAACGGACGCAACTCGGCGCCTTGCTGCGGGCGGCGACTGAAAATCCGAAACTGGTTCAGGCTTTCGGGATCAATGTGCCCCGGATGATTACCTTGACCTATGCCTTCGGTGTGGCACTCGCCGCGTTGGCCGGGGTGATGATCGCACCCATTCAACAGGTCAGTCCCCTGATGGGGTCCAACATTATCATCACGGTCTTTGCCGTGGTTGTCATCGGCGGGATGGGATCGATCTTGGGGGCCATTGTCAGCGGGTTTGGTCTTGGGATCGCCGAAGGCTTGACCAAGGTGTTTTTCCCCGAGGCTTCCAATACCGTCGTCTTTGTGATTATGGCGATCGTGTTGATGGTAAGACCGGCAGGATTGTTCGGAAAGGCGTCATAATGATGAATTCTACCCTTGCTGAACCGAAATCCCGTCAGAACCAGGATTTAGCCGTCGCCGTTCTTGGGTTGGTGGCACTGCTTCTTGCGCCCCATGTGCTTTATCCCATCTTTCTGGCAAATTTCCTGTGCTTTGCCCTCTTTGCCTCGGCGTTCAATCTCTTGCTGGGCTATGGCGGTCTTCTGTCGTTTGGGCACGCGGCATATTTTGGTTGGGCGGCCTATATTTCCGCCCATGCCGCCCGGGAATGGGGTTTCCCGCCGGAAGCTGCCATTTTATCGGGCACGGTGGTGGCGGCGGGCCTTGGCCTCGGGATCGGGGCCTTGGCCATTCGCCGCCAAGGGATCTATTTCGCCATGGTGACGTTGGCGATGGCGCAAATGCTCTATCTCGTCGCTTTGAAGGCGCCGATGACCCATGGCGAAGACGGGATACAGGCGGTCCCGCGCGGCATTTTGTTCGGGGTCATCGATCTTGCCAGCAACGAGAATATTTATTACCTCGTGCTTGCCGTGTTTTTGATCGGTTTTACCGTGATCTATCGCACGGTCCATTCCCCGTTCGGTCAGATCCTGGTCGCCATTCGGGAAAACGAGCCCCGCGCCATCTCTTTGGGTTATCGGGTCAATCACTATAAATTGCTGGCTTTTACCCTGTCGGCCGCCCTCGTCGGGTTGGCTGGGGCGACGAAAACTCTGGTGTTTCAATTGGCCTCGTTGAACGATGTCACCTGGCAGATGTCGGGCGAGGTCGTGCTGATCACCTTGGTCGGCGGTGTCGGCACGATCTATGGCCCCGTTGTGGGGGCCCTCATCATCATCACCATGAATACCTATCTTGCGGCTTACGGCGATTGGGTGACCGGCGTTCAGGGCTTGATCTTCGTGTTGACCGTCCTCACTTTCCGCAAGGGTGTCGTCGGCGAAATTCGCGATTACGTAAAGCGCCTTCAGGGCGAAAAAATTTCAGCGGGCCAGATCGGCGGTCATTAAGGAGCCGCCATTTAAAGCCCAGACCAAAAAACCGCATCGGCCAGAAAGCCGATGCGGTTTTTTTATGGAAAACGATCCGGGGGGTGCCCGCGCGCACCGGATCGTTTCAGTCTGACGTCGGCTTGCGGCTCAGCTACGCCATTTCAAAACCCGTTCAGTAATGGGGTTGTCGAAGGGGCGGCCTTCTTCTTGGGCGCGCACGAATTCATTTTTCAGACGGAAATACCATTTGGCCTGAACGTCGGGATCCCCCAGCAGCAAGAGTTGGGGGTTATATTGCAGGCCCAGTTGTTGATTGGCGATGACGTCGCGATCCTGGCGCAAAAACACATAGGCGAACGGGCGCATCAGGAAAGCGGGCATATAGGGCAAGGTACTGTAGATCGAATGGTTGATTTCGGTTTCAAGACCCGAAACCGGCGTCAATGTCGTCAAATGCGCCATGACACCGCGATCGGTGCGGATATGTTCATAGCGCACCCCCGGCAGTTGGAAGACGATTTCCGTGGTCCGGTTCCCCCCCAAGACCCGATAGGCCCTGGAATTGGAAGAGGGCGGATGGCGGACCATCGTGAAGCCCCATGGGCGCGGGGCAAATTGTTTTTCCTTGCGCCGGATCGATTTGGTCGAGCGCCAGAACCAGGATTTATGCACGAACGTGGCATGGGCCGGATCGACGAGACCGACCACCGCATGATCGATGCCGCCTTTGAACATCATCGTCTCGACCAGTTTCGGTTTTTGGTCCAGGGCAAGATCGGGCATGACCGGGATTGGGGGGGCACCGGCGGGATTCTCGCCGAAAAATACCCAAACGCCGCCCTGAACTTCTTGCACCGGATAGGCTTTCACCCGGACCTTGTTGAGATCGGGGAGTTGTTCTTCGACCAGCGGCGGAATCGCGGTGCAGACCCCGGCGGGATTGAAGCGCCAGCCGTGATAGCAGCATTCGATTTCGCATCCGTCGAATTTACCGAACCGCAGGGGAATCCCACGATGGGGACAAATATCCACCAGGGCGAAAGCGGCCCCAGTTTTGTCCCGACCGAGCAAGACCGGCTCGTCCAACATGATCTTACTGACCATCTTGCCGGGTTTTAACTGGCTGCTGGCAATCGCATAATACCAGACTTCGCGAAGCGGCGGGGTGCTTTGGGCGTCCAAGATCAACTCGCAATTCGAATGAGTGTGGGCAGGCTTTCGCCGCCGTCTGACAGGCACAGTACAAAGACTATGCGCCGAACGGAAGATCGCAATGGCAAAATTCATCAAACTGCGGCTTGATCACGCGGGCAGTTCAGGGTAGGCAGGGAGGGATATGCGCATTCTTCGACATTATTCCCCCTTTCCGCCCGATATGCTGGGTGCCACCGTCGCCCTCGGCAATTTCGACGGCGTCCATCGTGGCCATCAGGCCGTGATCGCACGGGCCTTGGCCGAGGCCCAGTGCAACGACACCCCCCATGGCGTCGTCACGTTCGAGCCCCATCCCCGTCAGGTCTTTCGCCCCGACGATCCGCCGTTTCGCCTGACGCCGTTTCGGGTCAAGTGTCACGCGTTGCAGGCTCTGGGCCTGAATTTCATGCTGAGCCTGCCCTTCGATCGGGCCTTTTCCACCTTAACGGCGGCGGAATTCGTCGATGGGATTCTGCATCGCGCCCTTGGGGTCCGTCATCTCGTCATCGGCTATGATTTCGTGTTCGGACAAGGCCGAACCGGCAATGCCGCCTTGTTGACGGCGATGGGGGCACAATGCGGGTTTGCCGTCAGTGTGGTCGACGCCGTGCACGCAGATGACGGGGTCATTTTTTCATCGACCCGGATCCGATCTTGCTTGCAACAAGGCGATGCCTTGGGGGCGGCGGCCCTGTTGGGGCGGCCCTGGGAAATCGAAGGCCGGGTCGATCATGGGGATGCGCGCGGGCGGTTGATCGGGTTTCCGACCGCCAATCTGGCCTTGTCGGATTATGTGCGCCCGGCAAGCGGTGTCTATGCCGTGCGGGTCGGGGTTGAGACCGGGGGGCAACTCGTCTGGCATGCCGGGGTCGCGAATATCGGCAGCAGGCCGACAGTCAACGGCACGGATATCCGCCTTGAGGCGCATCTATTCGATTTTTCCGGCGATCTCTACGGTCAGATGGTCAGGGTCGCCCTGATCGATTGGATCCGCCCGGAACGCCGCTTTGACGGGTTGGAGGCCCTGACCCGCCAAATCGCCACGGATGCAGCCGAGGCGCGCCGCCGCCTCGGCCAGCGGTAAGGGTTTTTCAGCGCCGGTTGGAACGCCCCGGTTAGAGGGGCGTCGTGTTCGGCACGCCGCTGCTCATGCGCAAGGACCAGAGCAGGCCTGCAATGGCCCCCTTGAATGTCGGCAACATCAGGGCGACCAAGGCGATGGCGAGCGGTATGGAAATCCCGAGTTCGACCGCACTCGACAAATCATAGGCTTCGCCGACCAGCAGCAACGGCACCACGATATGTCCGACCACCAGAATGGTGAAATAGGCCGGGATGTCGTCGGCGCGGATATGTCCCAATTTCTCGCCGCAATGGGCGCAGGAATCGGCCAATTTCAGAGCGGTGCGGAACATCGGGCCGATGCCGCATTGCGGGCATTTGCGCAAAAGACCCCGCAGCATCGCCGTGCTGGTGCTGGGGGGTGGCATTCTGAACGGCGTCGTCATGGGGGAACACTCGCTGTGCGACGGGAAACCGCCGATGGATGGATCCGATCGGCGAGGCCGTATCTTGAAAAGATGGGTCCGATCATAAGCCTATTTTTCGAGCATCGGTGCCTCTCTGCGGCGCAAAGCCGCTGCTGAAACGGCATTGCACCCATCGAAAAATCTTAAGAGATCGCCGGTAAAGACTGAATGAAGCGACAGGCGGCCGCAATCACCGCGTCACTGGCCGTCCCATGGGGGACATGGCCTGCACCGGGCAGCCATAAGGTTTCGACCGGCGCACTGGATAGGGCGGCAATCGTGTCGAGTTGGCGTGCCGTGCCATAGATATCGTCGTCGCCCTGAATTTGCAGAATGGGCGTGATGATGGCCGGCAGGCGATGGTCGATGGTCCAGCCCCGGTGATCAGGGTGAAGCCACACCCGGTGCCATGCGGTAAAGATGCCGACGACATCGTCATGATATCGTCCGAGCCGCTCTGCGAAGTGGGGGTCTTGATCCCAGCGCGCCATTGCCGCCCGAATGCCAGCCAGCGTTTCGTCTTCGACGAAGATGTGCGGGGCCTCCAAGATCAGGCCATGGGGTGGGGTTGCGGTGCTGGCCGCGTAAATAAGGGCGATCGTCGCCCCGTCGGAATGACCGAACAGGATCGGGTGCCTGATCTTGAGTGCCGACAAGAGGGCGGGCAGAACCGCCATCCCTTCGACATCGAGATATCCTGGTGCCC
The DNA here is from genome assembly GCA_036821645.1 of Aliidongia sp. Taxonomy (GTDB): domain Bacteria; phylum Pseudomonadota; class Alphaproteobacteria; order ATCC43930; family CGMCC-115725; genus DAISJD01. The sequence continues at coordinate 19,684 of DAISJD010000012.1, read as the reverse complement.
GTGGGGTCGGCGGCGGCGGCGACCGACCATGCCCCACCCGCGCATAGACGAGCCCGCGCAACCCGGTCGCCGCCACGAGCCGGGCCGGAAAGTCGCGCCACGAATCGATGGAACCCAGGGCCTCGTGCAGGAAAACCAAAACCGGCTCAGCGCCGTCTTGTGGTGCCGCCCCGGCGCGTGCCGACGGCTCGATCCAGGCAATGTCGAGCCGTTGACCGTCAAGATCCAGAAACCCTCTAGACATGATCGCGGGATCGGCTGGGGTCGTAGCGGGTTTGGTCGGCAATGCCGGCATCCGCAAAGCCTTTGCGCCGCAATTGGCACGAATCGCAATGACCGCAGGCAAGCCCATCATCCGACGGGTCGTAGCAAGATAGGGTCATGTGATAGTCGAGGCCAAGGGCCACCCCGGTGCGAATAATCTCGGATTTGCTCATAGCGATGAGGGGGGCGTGAATCTTCAGACGCTGCTGGCCTTCGACGCCGGCGCGGGTCGCGAGATTGCCCAATGTTTCAAACGCGGCGATGAATTCGGGACGACAATCGGGATATCCCGAATAATCGAGGGCATTCACACCGATAAAAATATCCTGGGCACCGCTCACCTCGGCATAGGCAAGCGCCATAGACAGGAAAATCGTGTTGCGGGCGGGCACATAAGTCACGGGGATCTGGGTGTCCGGTACGCCGAGATCGCGATCCTTCGGGACGGCGATATCGGCGGTGAGGGCGGAACCGCCGAAGGCCCTGAGATCGATTTTCATGACCGCGTGATGGGCGATGGCGCGGTCGGCCACGACCCGTAGGGCCGCGTCAAGCTCGACGCGATGACGTTGACCGTAATCGAAGGAAAGGGCGTGGACCCGATAGCCTTGATTTTGGGCAATGGCCGCGACGGTCGCGGAATCGAGGCCGCCGCTGACCAGGACGATGGCGGGTTTTCCGGCGCTCTGCTGAATCATCCTTTGGCGTTCCTATGCGGCGTCGGCATCATCGGCCTCGGCGTCTGCGTCATCAGGTTCGTCTTCATCGAGCAAAAGGGTGGTGATCTGGTCGTAGCGCAGCGTCACCGTGGCGATGGCGCGTGAACGGACGACGCAGGTGCCGACGGGCCCGGCCAATTGTTCAAAGGACGGGATATCGCCCGCGTCGGCATCCAAGAGGGAAAAGGTGATCCAGATCTGATCGTTGAGATCGCGCAAGGCCTCGGTAATCTCGCTGACCGCATAGACGGCCCCATCGCCGGTTCTGACGGCGGCGCGATTGTCGGCAAAATCCCAGAGATCTTGAAACGTCTCGGCCATGGTCCGAATGAGGGCGGTGGTCCGTTCATAGCGGGCTTGGACCCGGGCCTTGATTTCATCGTCACTCGAAAACATCTGGAATCTCCCTCGTGGCGGCCACCTGCGATCCGGCACCGATCCATATCACGCGACAATGAGCGAAGTCGGTGCCGGGTGCAAGCCAAACACCCCTGAATCTTGCCCGTTGAACCTCGTCGCGTCGGCCGCTCGCCATGTGCCGTGTGCCGAAAGTCATGAAACTTGAGCAAAATTCGACAGTTCAATCCACGCCCCTGCGAGAGGGGCGACATCATGTTGAAGTTAAGTCGGTGTGGACGCGAATGTTTCAATCCACGCCCCTGCGAGAGGGGCGACGCGTTCAAACTCTTCGACGCTGCCGAAACCTTGCGGTTTCAATCCACGCCCCTGCGAGAGGGGCGACGCGCTTATCTTGGCGCGGATCAAGCCCAGTCTTCTGTTTCAATCCACGCCCCTGCGAGAGGGGCGACTCGTGGCAAATCAGATCGGTGCTTGGCTCGGTCTGGTTTCAATCCACGCCCCTGCGAGAGGGGCGACCTTTTTGCGTGTTCCGTCTTTTTTAAACCACTTTGGTTTCAATCCACGCCCCTGCGAGAGGGGCGACCTCCCTCGAAGTCGGTCAAAAAATCGCATCCGCTGTTTCAATCCACGCCCCTGCGAGAGGGGCGACCGCTTTTGGACGCCATCTTGCACGACCGGCACGATGTTTCAATCCACGCCCCTGCGAGAGGGGCGACGCTTTATGGCCCGGATAACATGCCAATCGACCGCGTTTCAATCCACGCCCCTGCGAGAGGGGCGACTTGCCATCCGGCCCATCATACACCAGTAACGCGTGGTTTCAATCCACGCCCCTGCGAGAGGGGCGACTTTTCCGACAAATAAATGCTCATTGTCGGATTTGTTTCAATCCACGCCCCTGCGAGAGGGGCGACGCTTTGCCATAACCAGTATGACGTGATCGGGTATTGTTTCAATCCACGCCCCTGCGAGAGGGGCGACACCCGCACCCGTGACCGCATTGGATAGTTCTTCCTGTTTCAATCCACGCCCCTGCGAGAGGGGCGACGGTCGTGCCGTTCAGATTAGATCTGTTCGCAGAGGTTTCAATCCACGCCCCTGCGAGAGGGGCGACGTCACCATACAGCATGGCGCGAGCAGAATCAGGAGTTTCAATCCACGCCCCTGCGAGAGGGGCGACCGGATCAGGTCGAGGATGAGATTGACCAGATCAAGTTTCAATCCACGCCCCTGCGAGAGGGGCGACTCCCAATCCGCCAGCAAGTTTGTCGACGTACCGGGGTTTCAATCCACGCCCCTGCGAGAGGGGCGACTACTTTCTCGCTACCGGCCGGGCCGCAGACGAGAGTTTCAATCCACGCCCCTGCGAGAGGGGCGACGGCCTCCTTGCTAACATATTGTCTTTTAAAAGAAAAGAATGGCAAAAGTGCGAGCCTGTGCTCGTTATGGCCTTGTTGAGGGTGTTTCAACGTTCTGACTCGATTTTATCCTTGTTTTTGAGATGCTTGGGGCCAGTGCGAACCGTCTGGGAAGTTGGCGCATGTTTATGGTTCGCACGCGGATTAATGTCCCGTGCGTGTCGGTCAGAGGATCAGTGTTCCACCTAAATCGACGGCAGGTTTGGCCCCCACATGTTCGACCCGGCGCTGCCATGTCGACCCTAAATAATAGTATCGAAGACTATCGCGGTCGGGGTTGATGATCGTTTCGAGGCGATTTTTCAGGGCCGTCCATTGTGCCGGATCAACCTCGATTTCGAAGACTGAATTCTGGACCCTTTGCCCAAAATCCCGGCAGGCTTTGGCGACTTGGCGCAGGCGGCGCACACCCCCCGCCTCAGTTGTGTTCACATCATACGCAACGAGGACCATCATGAGCTTTTGCCGTTCCTTATTTCCAGAGCCAGGGTGGATAGGCGTCGAGATCGCCGCGTAAATGGCGTGCCAATAACTGTGCTTGGAGATAGGGGACCAATCCCACGGGGGCCGTTTCTTCAAGGAATGGGTGAATACGGTCCTCTTTTTTACGCTCTTGCCAAGCGGTCAAGACGGTTTTGCGCGCTTTGTCGGTCAGGATGACGCCGCCGCCCTCATTGGTGACGAAATCCTGGGCGCAAACCTGACGGCGATTGATCAGCGACAGGACGAGACGATCGACCAGGATCGGGCGCAATTCTTCCATGAGGTCTAGGGCTAGACTGGGACGGCCGGGACGGTCGCGGTGTAAAAATCCAACGGCCGGATCAAGCCCGACCGTTTCGGCGGCGCTGCGACAATCATGGGTGAGAAGCGTGTATAAAAAAGAGAGTAGGGCATTGACCGGATCAAGCGGAGGGCGACGAGAGCGCCCGGTAAAGCGCAGTGCTGGGTCTGAAGAACGCACGAGATGGTCGAAAACGCCGAAATAGAGCCGTGCTGCATCGCCTTCGATCCCGCGCATCGAGTCGAGATCGACATCTTGTGTGGATAGGCGCGACAGACTATGGGCGAGACGTGTGGTCGCATCGGTGAGTGCCGTCTTGGCAACAGGATCGTAATCACTGCCGTAATCGCGCAACGCCTGCATCAACACGGCGCGTTGATTGGAAATTTTGCCAATAATAAATCCATTTACAATTTCTTCCGGTGTATCCGACATCTTATATTGCGCCCGGAGCAACAGAACGTTGCCGCTCACCGGACCTTCGATCCGGGCTTGGAACTGTCCCGTGCGCGCCAGCAGGACGATTGTAATCCCCTGGCTGGCGCAGGCTTGCATCAAGGCCGGCGAGACGAAGATCGCACCGAAAGCCACGACCGATGCCAACATGTGGAGCGGCACCCGACCGATCTCTGCGCCGTCATTGTCGACAACCAGATTTTCTCCATCCTTCCGCAAGCCACTCCCTTCGGTGGTGATGTAGATCGTATTGAGAAGCTTTTTCATTGAAGGTCGCCAACCTCGTCCAAGAGGGAATTGATCATCCGCAGGCGCCATTGCCGTGCCGATTTGATCACGTCTTTCGGGCGGCACAGATCCGCAAGCGAGCAGGCGCGACACCGATCGCGGTGCAGCGTTGGGGGCGGTGTTTTCTGTGTCGTGAAAATGGTGCGCAGTATTTCGATCGCGGCGTGGGTCTGATCGCGCAAGGCCGCATCGAACGGCACGACAACGCGCCGCTTTGTTTCGGCGTAAAACAGCGCCCCCTCCGGCACCGCTTGGCCGGTCATCTCTTCAAGACAGAGACCTTGGGCACAAAGCTGTACTGCGTCGGCATTGTGTTTTTTGGGTTTTCCGCGTTTATATTCAACGGGGTATGGCGTTTCATGATCAGCACCGACCCCATGAAACTCGACGAGATCGGCGACCCCCGCAATGCCCAGCCTGCGAGAGACAAGCGGCAGTGCCGTGACCCGGCGTACGCCTTTGATTGTCCGTTTGCCAGGCTTGTCAGCTTGGCTATGCAGAACCTGACCCTCAGCCGTGAAGCGATTTTCCGCCCAGAGCCGCTCTAAATGAATGAGGGCGGCCTGGCGCGGGCAATAGACGGCATGTTGCAGGGCGGAAAGGGGGATGGGTGCCGCATCATCCCCGCTTTCCTCAATCGTGTCGTTTTCCGCCATCGGATCAGAGACGATCGATGATCGTGACCCCGTCCGGCAGGGCGTGATCGTCGATCACGATCCGATAATCCTTGATGCTGCGCGCCGGGGGCCAATGGGCGATCTCGGGCGCGCCGATCGGATAATCGACGGTGCCGTCCGTGCGTTTGGTTTCGACCCGTTCGAACAATCGATGGGCAGGGGCGTTGCCCAAGGCATTGTCATGCTTGAAGATGATGAGCCGCCGCACCGCCATTTCGCCCCGTGCGGCGGAACGGTCATGTTCGAACATTGCGGCCACCGCCTCGAACAGGATGGTGAGGTCCGCCTCGGAAAATCCCGTCCGTTCGGCCAGTTTTGCCGAGACGAAGCCATGGGCGCGATAAAGCCCGTAAGGCACGATATGCTTGCGCCCCATGGTCCGGTTTTCGGTGCGTTCGTTTTCTTTATCCTCGCCGCCCTGAAGGGTTGCGGCTTTTTCTTTTTCATTCGTGGCGGCCATGCGGGTGATGGTGATTTCGAGGGGGATGATCGGCTCGACCGATTGGGCGAAGGACAATTGAACCGGGCCGCGCACCTGTCCGCAATTGATGTTCGTGCTCATAACGGCGCCGAATGTGCGGACGTCGAAGAAATTCTCGCACATAAACCGTTGCAGGCTTTTGGCTTCGCCGTCGTCTTTGGGGTTTAATTTCGCCTCTTTCCCAACCTTCGCATCATCGGGACGGGTATGGCGATAGGCCTTGCGGTGCTGTTCGTTCAGGATGGAGCTTTCCTGGACATAGATGTTGAAGCCCGGTTCGCCCGATCGGGTAAGGTCGAGATAATTACGGATTTTGCGTTTCAGACTGACATCCGTGACCAGCCCCCGATTGGTTTCGGGGTCGAGACGCGGCGTGTTGCCGGCATCGGGATCACCATTGGGATTGCCGTTGATGACGTCGAAAAACACGATAAAATCGTAACGATTGGCGAGAATAGTCATGGGGCGGTTTCCTCGGATTTCTATTTGGGAAATAAAATTTCGCGTTGATGGTAATAGCCGAGCGCGAACAGGGCCTGTTCCTCACTGGAAAAGGCGGCGGGAAACGGGTCGTCGCCCGGTGTCATCGCCTGCATGATCTCGCTGAGATGTTTATCCAGATTGACTCGTTGGCCCGGTCGTTGTTTGCCGAGTTTCGCCAAATGATTGGTCGCCCCTTTGTCGAGCAAGGGAAACACCTTGCGCGGCTGGGCCGAGGCTGCACTGTAAAATTTATCCTTGATACTGGCATTGAGGCGTCCCAGTGCCGCAGTCTGAATATGTTCATAGACGGCAAAGAGACGCCCCAACAGATACCCTTTGTTTCGATTGTCCGCGTCAAAGGCCACGGGTGCCTCCTTGGTTAAAGAGCGATTGCGGATAAGGACGGCTTTTAAAATCGAGACGCGCCGGGCATTGACGGTTTGGTCCGCCCGGATGCGTATGAGAACGGCGGACAGCAGGGACAGCGGATAGGGTGTGCCCGCAAGAATGGCGCGTATCCATTCCCCGGCGAGGTTGGGGGGAATATTCTCGCTTTTTCCCAGAACAGCGATTTCCCGCAGATACTGCCAGAGGGCGATGCCGTCATGGCGATCCGGTGGTTCGATGCGCATCTCGTCCAGAAATTTCTGGTAACGGTCGGCAAAATCCCCGAAATCGTCTTCCAACCAAAATCGGACCGAGAGCCGTGCAGCATTGGGGGCAAGCCCCAGCACATAAAACCGCACACCCTTTGCCAAGTCGGGGCGGATCTGGGAAAGGCGCTGACCCTGACGCATCGCGTCCAAGATGGGTTTGACGCGATTGTTCGCCTCGACCGCCGGGTCGATCTCATTTGCCATGGACAAGGTAAAGAAGGCTTCGGCCGTGGTTCGCAGATCGGGGGTTTCGGCTTCGGCCCAGAACACGGTTGCGGCATCGCCCAGTTGCAGGCGATTTGCACTGCCCTTTTCCAGGTATTTGTTGAGAGCGGTCGCATAGCCGAATGCCGCCGCCGCCGAGACGGGGGCATTCGCCCCCTGTTCATGACCATAGGAGGTAAAGGCGTCGAGATTGAACGAGACGAGGGCCGCACCGGAAGATTGGGCCCCGTAAACGCCCTTGATGCTGCCATGCAGGCGGGCGATCGGACCGCGCGTCCCCGTGACGAGGCAGAGCCCGTCGCCCTGTTCGTCGGCCGAGATGTGCCGTGCCCAAATCGCACGCGCGGCTGGGCGGTCGTGAAGAAAAACACCGTCCTGCCGTTCTGACTCCAAGGCAAAGACGATGTTTTCGTCCTTGATCGCGGCCTTTATGTCGTCGGTCCAGGGTTGGGCATCGAATGCGTCCGCGCGCCAGGCGTGCAAGAATGCCAACAGGGCCCGAAGGCCGATATCATCGCTGTCCTGCAAGAGGGTGGTGTGAAAATCGATGAAGGCCTGGTGTTCGCGGGCGAGGCGTTTGCCTTCGCCCGCCGTCACACCCAAGACATAGGCGCTTTTATCCCATAAAAAATTGGGGGCGATGCCCGATGTGCGTTTTGGCGGTTCGGGCACCGCCATCGGGCGGGGCCTGCGTTTTTTGCCCGATCCATCGCGCCAGTCGATGGGCGGGCAGGCGAGGGTGCCATCGCGGCGGAGCGACAGGATGAAGCCGATTTTTTCAGTGGAAAAACCGAAAACCGGCACCTTGCCATCCCGCGAGAGCTGATCGTTGGCCCGGTTGAGTGCCGCAAGCAAGCTCATCGATAAATCTCCGACGCGCCGGGGGCGGGAATGCGCAGGATGCCCCGGTCGAGTTTTGCGCGAAAGAACAGGGCGGCCCGATCCTCGGCGTGATCGATGTCCCACAGCATGAAGCCGAGATCGCGGCTGAGATCGATGGCCGGTGGGGCCGGATCTTCTGGGGTGACGAGGCTGAAACGGGCCGGAAATTCTCGGGTGCCGAGGCAGGGCTGGTGAAAACATTGCCCGCGCAGGGCCCGCCGATTGAAAATATCGAGATGTTTACCGGCATTATCCTCGGCCCCGGCCCGATCGGTCAGGACGAAATGCGCCTCGATCACATAATCGACCTGGATCAGCAAAGTCGACGCCCGTTGTTGGCGATCGTCATCGACCAAAAGACGCAGCCCGTCGAGATGACCCTGATTCATGGCGGTCTTGATCTTGCCCGCCGGGGCCTTGTGTCCGACCTCGTTGCGGCGGATCGATTGAAACCGGATGGGCTTCAACACATGGATGGCGTCGATCACCCAGGTGATCGCCGGTTTCCAATGAATCGCGTCCAGGATGCCCCGTGCGGCCGACGGGGTCATCACGTCATAGGACACGCGTTCGACCTTCAGTTCCGGTCTGGTGAACAGGGCATAATCGCCCGATACCCGAAGTTTGATGCCGTGGGGCAAGGTAGGAAACCTCTCTCAATAAATAAAACTCTCCAACTGGTCCGCCCGTTCCCATTGGAGCCCGATCTCAGGGGCGTAGAGTTTCGATCCTGACTTCAAGACCGCGAATTGATCACCCCAGAGATCGGGCCGGTGGTATGCGACGTGTTCGTTGTCGCGCAGGCTCTGAAACGCCTTGGCCGTCACTTGCACCAGATAGGGTTGCAGGTCGCGGGCGGCCTTGGCGGGGGATGCGTTCCGTTCGTTCAGGCGACCCAAGATCTCTGCGACGGTCGGATGGTCGTTGATGATCACAGGGGTGAGGCCGCTCTCGATCATGCGGAAATCGGTCGCCACGGTCTGGTAGTTGAAATAGAGGGTGCCGCCGCTCATCTCGTGCTGGGCCAAGATCTTTTTGTGGTCCAATTGATCGGCGCTTTTCTGCCAATAGACGTCTTTGAAATAATCTTTGATCGCATCAGGCGATAACAGATCGGCATGTTTTCCGGCGACGCGGGCGAAGGCCGCGGCGGCCTTGTCGAGATCGGGCGGTGCGCGATGGTCGGGGGTCTTGAACACGGTCACGATACTCTCGGACCGGGGGCGTCGATTTTCCCGGTTGCACCGCCCCGCCGCCTGCGCGATCTGGTCGAGCCCGGCTTCCGCGCGCCATACCCGGGGAAAATCGACGTCGACCCCGCATTCAATCAATGAGGTCGCGATGAGCCGACAGGGGGCCTTGTCGTTCAAATTCACCCTGACCCGTTCCAGGATCGTGCGCCGGTGCGCCGCATATTGGCGGGTGGTGAGATGGATGATCCCATCCAACCCTTCTTGTTCCGCCCGACGATATAGGGCCAGGGCATGGGCGCGGCTATTGACGATGACGAGGGCCTGCGGGTGGGCGCGCAAGGCCGCGACCAAATCGTCGTCACTGAGCGTGTGGCCGTGCGTAATCTCGACCCGGCGCAGCCGCCGGGCAAGGTCGGCGGGATCCGGGGCCAATTCCCGCCCCTGAAGGGCGAGACCGCCCTGTTTCAAATCCCGACGATCGAGGGCCGGTTGTGTCGCGGTGCACAGGACGATCGTCGCCCCGTAATTGCGGGCCAATTCATCCAAGGCGGCAAGACACGGGCGCAGCAGATCGAGGGGCAGGGTCTGGGCCTCGTCCAAAATGATGATGCTGTTGGCGATATTGTGCAGTTTGCGACAGCGGGCCGGGCGATTGGCGAACAGACTTTCAAATAGTTGCACATTGGTCGTCACCACCACCGGGGCCGCCCAATCTTCCATGGCGAGTTTCAGCTTGTCGCCCTGTTCGCGGTCGCAAAACCGCTTTTCTTCAAGGGCGGCATGATGTTCGAGAACATAGGCATCCCCGAGGACGGACCGAAAAATCGCCGCCGTCTGATCGATGATCGCGGTAAAGGGAATGGCATAGATGATCCGCCGATGGCCATGCGCCTTGGCATGGTCGAGAGCGAACCCCAAAGAGGCGAGGGTCTTGCCGCCCCCCGTGGGCACGGTCAGGGTGAAGAGGCCGGGCGGTGCCGATGCGCGCGCCCGGACATGGGCGAGGATCTCTGTCCGGCAGGTGTTGAGATCGCTTTTCTTAGCGGTTTTTCGGGCAATTTCGGCTTCGAACTTGGCGATGAGCCCATCGATCTCGTCACCGAGATCTGGCCACCGACGGTCGAGACCGGGTTTGTAAAAAAGTTCCGTGTCCTTGAAATCCGCATCGACGAGACAGGAAAACACCATGCGCCCGAGAAAGGCCAATTGGAAACCGATCTCGGCTTTGCCATTGGTCGAGCCGATGAAGTTGCCGGGCCATAAGGGGCCGTCGGGAATCGGGATTTCGGTGCGCCAAATGGGATCGATCGGTTCGATCGGTTTTTTCAACCGGTGTTCCAGGGGCTGATAATCGGCAAGTCCGGCATGATGGCCGGCAATGGCGTATGCAATAAGTTGCGCCATGAAATAGTCGTTCGAGCCCCGCTGCGCCATGGTGGCGATTTCTTTGGCCCCGGCGGCGGCGTGATCGACCGGATCCGTTGCCCCCGCGAGACGCGCCTGAAATTTTTGGCAATATTTTCCAAGATCATGCAGCAATCCGGCCAGTTTGACGGCTTGCTCGACGGCAAGAGGGCGATTTTTCAAACCGAAGGCACGGGCGAATCCTGCCGCAGTATGACCAGTCGCGATCAGGTGATCTTGAAGTAAATGACCCTGCTTATTAGGATCATCATCACGGGGACTATGGGCTAAATACATTGGATGAATATTTCTTTTTTGATCGATTAAAGATTGATTTTTATTGATCATGATCATGTTGTTATGATCTAAAATCTGTTGAAAACAATATTTATTCGGTTATGTATAGACTAAAAGTTGATAAAAAGTTTATTAAAAAAACTTTTTTTTAAAATTTACCGTATTTCCGTGCTTTCGGCGTGTGGAAAGTCTATCCTTGATTGAGCCTGGCTAAAGAAGATAGGCAAGCTTTCAAACGAGGGGGGCGGCAATTGGGATCCTGTCGATGACCTCGATTGCTATGCCGCTCAGAAAACGAAAAGCCGCGCAAAACCGCCATTTTTGGCGGTTATAGCACGGTCTGACATGTTTTGAAGAGAGGGCTGGCGGACAGGGTGGGATTCGAACCCACGGTACCCTTGCGGGCACACCGGTTTTCGAGACCGGCGCCTTCAACCACTCGGCCACCTGTCCGCAGCGTTTTCGCGTATCGATGTCCCGGAACCGGGAGGGATACTGAAAAACAAGGCGTTCCACAACGAGGGCGGAACGCACATGACGCCTAGTTACCCGATAAAATCCGGGCTTGCAAGCAGCTTTTGTCAGGTTCATGATCGGGGCTGATCTCTCTTCGAGGGATCTCGGCGGTCAACACACCCCCTATGAGAAAAATAATCGGCTTTGGCATTGACTCGCGTCCGAAGCTGGATATTATACGCGGCTCGATACGGGGCCACCCGCTCGCCTGATTCCATTTGTTGAAGAAGCAATCATGTTTGCAGTGATCCGCACCGGCGGCAAGCAGTATAAAGTCGCCAAGAACGATGTCATTTTTGTTGAAAAGCTGACTGGCGAGGCTGGTGCTTTGCTTTCGATCGACGATGTGTTGATGGTCGGCGACACCGATGGCGTGACCGCCGGGACCCCGGCCTTGGCCGGTGCCCATGTCACGGCCACCGTGCTGGAACAGAAGCGCGATGACAAGGTCATCGTCTTCAAGAAGAAGCGCCGTCACAATTACCGCCGCAAGCAGGGTCATCGCCAGTATCTGACCGTGTTGCGCATCACCGATATCGTCGCCGGTGACGCGGCTGCGACCGTTCAGGAGTAATCATCCATGGCTCATAAGAAAGCAGGCGGTTCGTCACGCAACGGTCGTGATTCCGCCGGTCGTCGGTTGGGTGTGAAATTGTTCGGCGGCCAAGAAGCCGTTGCGGGCAACATTATCGTCCGTCAACGCGGCACCAAATTTCATCCCGGCACCAATGTTGGCATCGGTCGCGATCATACCTTGTTCGCCCTTGTCGATGGTCGGATCAGTTTCAAGCGCACGCATCTCGACCGGACTTTCGTGTCGGTTGTGCCGGATGCGGCGAACGATTCCGTGGCCGACGCGGCTGAATAATGGGGGTGCTGCGCCGTCCTGCGGGATGATCTGCGCAGTCTGTCATCAAGAAAGGGGAATGGCCTGCCATTCCCCTTTCTTATTGGCTATGGGCCGACGGCATGGTGCATCGGCTTTCTTCACGTGGGTTTTCCGGCCCCATTGACGCTAGTATGTCATGGACGATGGCGGGCTTTCGGGCGGAGTCCGAGCAATGAAATTCCTGGATCAATGTAAAATCTATCTGAAAAGCGGCGATGGCGGGGCTGGGACGGCCAGTTTTCGGCGCGAAAAATATATCGAATTCGGCGGGCCGAATGGCGGCGACGGTGGACGCGGCGGCGACATTGTCATCGAGGCGGTCGAAAATCTGAATACGTTGATCGATTATCGCTATCAACAGCATTTCAGAGCCCAAAATGGTCGCCCCGGTGCCGGCAGCAATAAGACCGGGGCCAATGGCGAAAGCATTCTCCTGCGGGTGCCGGTCGGAACCCAGGTTCTGGATGAAGATAAAGAAACCGTTTTGCTCGACCTCACCGAACCGGGGCAACGGTTGGTCTTCTTGCGCGGCGGCGATGGCGGGTTCGGCAATCTGCATTATAAGACCTCGACGAACCAGGCGCCGACCCGCAAGGATCCGGGTTGGCCCGGCGAAGAACGATGGGTTTGGCTGCGCCTGAAATTGATCGCCGATTCCGGTCTGGTCGGCTTGCCGAATGCGGGAAAATCGACCTTTTTGGCGGCGGTGTCCCGCGCCAAGCCGAAGATTGCCGATTATCCTTTCACGACCTTGAAACCCCAATTGGGTGTCGTCGGCGTTGGCGACGAAGAGTTTGTGATCGCCGATTTACCCGGTTTGATCGAAGGGGCCGCTGACGGGGCCGGGCTTGGGCATCGGTTCTTGGGCCATGTCGAACGATGCAGCGTGATCTTGCACCTGATCGACGGGACGGAGGCGGATGTCGCGGCTTCTTATCAATTGATTCGCAATGAATTGGCGATCTATGGCGGCGGCATCACTGAAAAACCCGAAATCATCGGTCTCAACAAGGCCGATGCCTTGATGGACGAGGAAATTGCCGAAAAGCGGGCCGCCTTGGAAGCCGTGACCGATAGCCCGGTTTTGGTCCTATCTGGGGCGACGGGGCAGGGGGTGCCGGATGTGTTGCATGCCTTGAAGGCCCGGATCGACGCGCGCAAAGCCGATGAACAAGCCAAAAACGAGGCCGGGACCAGTTTCTGGTCGATCAGCCCGCAAACATGAGCCGCGCCGTGCCGGAGATGAATGCATGAGTCTCGACCTTGCCGCCGCCCGTCGGTTGATCATCAAGATCGGTTCTGCCCTCATCGTCGATCCCGCAACCCTTACCGTGCGCAGTGCGTGGCTCGATGCGATGGCCGCCGATGTGGCGAAGGCGCGTGCCCGCGGCCAGCAAGTCTTGTTGGTGACGTCGGGGGCCGTGGCGATTGGACGGATCAAACTGGGATTGGGGCAGCGTTCGCTCAGCCTTGCGGAAAAACAGGCTGCCGCCGCGGTCGGTCAAATCGGTCTTGCCCACCTTTACCAAGAAACCTTGGGCCGTCACGGTCTTGGTGCGGCGCAGATCCTCGTCACCCGGGCGGATACCGAAAGTCGCCGTCGCCATTTGAATGCCCGCGCCACCATCAATGCCCTGTTGGATTTCGGTCTCGTGCCCGTGGTCAACGAGAATGATACGGTGGCGACATCGGAAATTCGTTTCGGCGACAATGACCGCCTTGCAGCCCGTGTCGCCCAGATGATCAGTGCGGATACGCTCGTTCTATTGTCGGATATCGATGGGCTCTATACGCGTGATCCGCGCACGGATCCGGATGCCCGGCACTTGCCGGTTGTCGCAAGTCTCACACCCGAGATCGAAGCCATGGCTGGTCCCCCCGCCCTCGGCTTATCGACCGGGGGTATGGTGACGAAGCTTGCCGCCGCTCGGATTGCCAATGCCGCCGGGTGTCACATGGTCATTGCCCGCGGCGATTTGTTTTCTCCCCTGTCGGCGCTCGATGCCGGTGCCCGATGCACGTGGTTTTTACCATCGGCCGAACCGCTGACGGCGCGTAAGGGGTGGATTGCGGGTAATGTTGCCCCCGCCGGCACCGTGACGATCGATGCGGGGGCCGCCCGTGCGCTTGGCGAGGGGGCATCGCTCTTGGCTGCCGGGATTACCGCCGTGACCGGCACATTCGAGCGCGGCGATGCCATTCTTGTTCAGGATGGCGAAGGGCGGGTGATCGCCCGTGGGCTCAGTGCCTACCGAAGTCAGGAAATCAAGGCGATTTTGGGGCATAAAAGCAGTGAAATCGAACGCATCCTGGGCTACCGTGGTCGCGATGAAATCATTCATCGCGATGATCTCGTACTGGATTAGGGGCGATTACAGCTTGTCTTACCCCCGCACACTCATGTCCTATCCGTGCACGCTCATGAGCCGTGCGAGGCGCGTGTTTTGATGACGGCTATCCCCCCAAACACCGACTGGTCCGATCTTACTGCGCAGATTCGTGATCAGGCGGTGCGTGCGAAGCAGGCGGCGGCTGTGCTGGCATTGGCACCCGGCGACCGGAAAAATGCCGCACTTCGCGCGGCGGCGGACGCTCTCCAAGCGGATGTCGGGCGGATCCTCGCTCAGAATGCGCTTGATCTCGACCGGGCGGCGGGGCAAAGCCCGGCCATGCTCGATCGTCTGGCCTTGACCGAGGGACGTATCCTGTCGATGGCCGATGGGGTGCGCCAAATTGCGGGGTTGGACGATCCGATCGGCACGATCGATGCCGCCTGGGACCGGCCCAATGGGCTGCGCATCAGTCGCGTGCGGGTGCCGTTGGGGGTCATTGGGATCATTTACGAAAGTCGCCCGAATGTGACCGCCGATGCCGGGGCACTGTGCCTGAAGTCGGGCAATGCGGCTATCCTGCGCGGTGGGAGTGAAAGTGCCCTGTCGTCTGCCGCTATTTTGGACTGTCTCTACCGTGGGCTTGCCGCCGTGGGCTTGCCGCAAGCCTGTCTACAGGCGGTCCCGACGCAGGATCGGGCTGCCGTCGGGGTTTTGTTGGGGCTTGACGATCTGATCGATGTCATCATCCCCCGTGGCGGTAAACCATTGATCGAACGGGTCGCCCGCGAAAGCCGGATTCCCGTCCTGAAACATCTCGACGGTATTTGCCATGCCTATCTCGATCGCAGTGCCGATCCGACCATTGCCAGCAACGTCGTTTTCAATGGGAAAATGCGGCGCACGGGGGTCTGTGGGGCAACGGAAACCGTGTTGGTCGATCGCCCGGTCGCAGCGACACTCCTGCCGCCAATCATCGACCGTCTGATCGCGGCCGGGTGTGCGGTGCGGGGCGATGATGCGGTTCAGGCCCTCGATCCGCGCGTGAGTGCCGCGTGCGATGCCGACTGGTCGACCGAATATCTGGCCCCGATCCTTGCCATTCGGGCGGTGGATGGGGTCGAGGCCGCGATCGACCATATCAATCATTACGGCTCGCATCATACGGATGCCATCATCGCCGAGGATGACGATGTCGTCGGTGCTTTTTTTGCCAAGGTCGATAGCGCCATCCTTCTGCACAATGCCTCGACGCAATTTGCCGATGGCGGCGAGTTCGGCATGGGGGCGGAGATCGGCATTGCCACAGGTAAACTTCATGCGCGTGGCCCGGTCGGTGTCCAGCAATTGACCAGCTATAAATATCTGGTTCGGGGCACCGGTCAGGTTCGGCCCTGATCCCGCCCGCAATTCATGCCATGAACGCGACCTTGACCCTTCCCACCACCATCGCCGATCGGCGTCCCCGCAAGGTCGGTCTTTTGGGGGGATCGTTCAACCCGGCCCATCGGGGTCATCGTCACATCAGCCTCGAAGCCTTGAAGCGTCTGGATCTGGACGAGGTTTGGTGGCTTGTCTCGCCGCAAAATCCTTTGAAATCCGCGCGCGGTATGGCCCCGCTTGCGGTGAGACTGGGCGATGCCAAAGCTGTCGCCCGTCACCGCAAGATCAAAGTCACCGATCTCGAATCCCGGATCGGCACGCGCTATACTGCCGATACATTGGCGGCATTGCACAAACGATTTCCACGCACCAAATTTGTTTGGTTGATGGGGGCCGATAATCTGGAACAAATTCACCATTGGGGGCAGTGGACGACAATATTTGCCACCACCCCGCTTGCAGTTTTCGCCAGACCGACTTACTCTCTGCATGCGCTGAGTGGGTTGGCCGCCCGGCGTTATGCGCGGCGCCGCCTCAAAGGGGGGGCATCCCGTAGATTGGCCGATTGTTCCCCGGTCGCTTGGGTGTTCTTTGCGATCAGGCTCGATCCCTTGTCTGCAACCGCCCTTCGGGTAAAACGACGACGCAGTGTGTTTGCCCGTCAACGGCATCGCAACCCGGCCTTGGTTTCACCCAGTGAACCAGCTGTGTCATCCTCACTAACCTTTACGAATTGAACCGATTTTGACCGTAAACCAAGACGCTTTTTCAGCACAAAACCCGCCATCGTCCTTGCTCGACCTCATCATTCATACCTTGGATGACGGCAAGGCCGAAGATGTTATGACAATCGATCTGCACGGCAAGTCCAGCATTGCCGATTACCTCGTCATCGCCTCCGGTCGTTCGACCCGGCAGGTCTCGGCTTTGGTGGAACAGGTGGCAAATGCCTTAAAAGAAAATGGCTATGGCCGTGTTCCGATCGAAGGCAAGGCCCATGGGGATTGGGTTTTGTTGGATGCGGGCGATGTCATTCTGCATGTTTTCCGCCCCGAAGTGCGCGCCTATTACAATTTAGAAAAAATGTGGGGGGCGACGGCCCCGATTCCCCCGACCGAACACGCCTAATGGGTGCGGGGCGCGTCGCGTGATCCGCCTCACCCTTGCCGCCGTCGGTCGCGCCCGCAAGGGGCCGTCACAGATGCTGTTTCGCGACTATGCCGATCGGTTGCAGCCACCACTTCATCTCATTGAAGTTGAAGAGCGTCGCCCCTTGCCCGAAGCCCAGCTTCGGGCAAGGGAGGCGGAACTTCTGCTGGCCTGTGTTCCGCGTGGCGGGATCATCGTGGCGCTTGATGAACGAGGTACGGCGCTCACGAGTCAGGGTTTTGCCAAACAGTTGGGGCAATGGCGTGATTCCGGTGCCGGTGATATCGTTTTTATGATCGGCGGGGCGTCTGGCCATGGCGATGCGGTCCGCAGCAGCGCCCATTTCCTGTTATCGCTTAGCCCAATGACATGGCCGCACATGATTGTTAGAGCATTGATTGCCGAACAACTCTATCGGGCGACCCTTATTCTAGCCGGGCATCCTTATCATCGGGAATAGGGCGGATGCTTCGCCGTGATTGATCTTGGGTTTGATCGCATGTGCATTTTTTGAGTGAAGATCTGGGGGCATGTCCCCGTTTGAGGCGGCCGGTATCTGGGGGTGGTCGTTCAGGCGCGGCGGGCTCACGGCCTTCTTGACGCAGACGGGGCCGTCGGCATCGGCCCCGATTTTGATTTGATCACGGACGGGTTACGGCCAGAATGTAGCGCGCCGCCTCGTGGGGACCGGCTTCGAAGGTGCTGCGTTCAAATAGTTTAAAGCGCAGGCAATCGCCGGGAATCAAGTCGTATTTCAAGCCCTCGATCGTTACATAAAGCAACCCCTGCAGGACCCAGAGATGTTGTTCCATCCCCGCCATCGGAGCCGTTTCATAGGTAATCGACTGGGCTGCGGGGAGCAGGCACTCGACAATTTCAGTCTGGAATCCACTGGCAGGCGGGGAAACGATTCGCCGTTGAAATTTAGATTCAGGATCGGTCCAAACAACCTGATCATTGAGGGGAACGAGGCGCGGGGGATTCAGTTCAACCTCAGCCATCAGGCGTGAGATGGTAAGGCCATAGACGCTGGCTAATCGGCCGAGATGCTGGGCGGTCGGGCTGGTTTCCGCCCGCTCGAACCGCGATAAGGTTGCACGGCTGATCCCGCAACGATCCGCCAATTCATCCAACGACCAATCACGCGCTTGTCTCAGCGAGGCAAGCCGCTCCCCCAGCCGTTTTTCCAACGGACCGGATGGTTGTTCTGATTTCATGAGTTGTTAACCTTATCTCTCGAAAAAGGGATATATTCTCATTCTATACTAAACCAATCTTAGAGCGGATGATTTTTCAAAAAAAGAGGCATTTTTCTTGAGTAAAAAAGAAAAAACCCAACTCAAGATTATCTTTTAAGAAAATTAAAATTATTAGTTTATCAATAAAGATCTGGCGCGGCTGAGATGATCGTGTGTGATGGCGCGATTGCCGGACAATTCTTAAACGCCATGCCGCTTTAACCATGGTTGAAACAACGAAAACCCCGATCATCCAGTGCTGAATGGTCGGGGTTATAGGATGAACCGAAGAAGACGGTGCCGCGATGGTGAATGAAGTTCGGGATTATTTCACCCAGACTTCGACGCGACGGTTGCGATCACGACCTTCTTGCGTTGTATTGGTTGCAATCGATAGGGCAGCACCAAAACCCAGAACTTGCGCGGGCGGGACACCGCGCGCGGTCAATTCTTGGGCGATGACCTGAGCGCGCTGTTTTGACAAGGCCACATTGGCATCGGGATTGCCGACATTGTCGGTAAAACCAAACAGCATGACCTGCGGCCGCTTTGTGCCTGCGTTGTTGCGAGCCACATATTCGACGACGCGGTCGAGATCGCGCAGCGACTTATTGTCCAACTGGCTGACGCCAGTACGGAAACGGAAATTGACGGACAGACGCGTCCCGCCATCGGTCAGCTTCTGATATTCCGGCGGCGCGTTGGTTGCGACCTGAACCCGGATCGCATCGACATTGAGTCCGACGAAGCCGGTTTTGGTCACGATATCCTGACCGGCCTTTGAGAGGGCGAAAGTCACGAGATCAGTCGCAAGCGCGTTTGTGTCTGCAGCGGGCGTATAGATATAAAGGCGGTGCGACAAGGGATATTCTTCGGTCGCGACCGTGATTGGGCTGGGATATGACGGGGTTGAATCACCATCGGACACGGCCAGGGCCTTGGTCGGACCGATAAATGGCATGGTGATGAAACCAATGGCGCTTGGATCGCGCGACGCCGCGTTCGAAAGGCGTGCCTGACTTTCAAACCGGTTTGAGCCCAGGACGAATTCAGCCTTGCGCGGTGCCATCACCGTGTCTTTGAAGAGGGTTGCAATGCCTTCATTATCGTCGGGCGCATAGACTTTGACCGGCAGATCATTGCCGCCGACCTGTTTCCAATTCTCGATCTTGCCGGAAAAGAGGTCGGTGATCTGGGCCAAGGTCAATTTGCTGACAGGATTGGAGCGGTGAACGATGACGCTGATCCCGTCCAAAGCGAGGACATGTTCGTTGGATGAGGACCGCATATCGCCGTATTTGGGTTGCAGTTTTTCAACTTCGGCATCACTGACCGGACGGGTTGCGAAAACAACGTTAGCCTTGCCGTCCTGCAATTCACGAAACCCGGTGGAGGTGCCGCGCGCGCGCAGAATCACACCGACCCGTTCCTTCGTCGTTGGATGGACGGCCGTGATGCGAAATTCGTTTTCTTTGATCACGTTCGATTGGAAATCGGTGTACCCCTGTTGAGAGAGCATGCCTTCGACGACAGGCAAGCCAAATCCGACGCCCATGGAATTGGAGCCGCTGATTTCAAGGACCGTCCGGATG
>DAISJD010000011.1:0-43425 GCA_036821645.1 Aliidongia sp. | reverse complement strand
CCCCCAAGGCCGCCTCGGTCTTCGTTGCCGATCTCGCTCTCGATCTACTGATCCCCCGGCGCACCTTCGTGCGGGGACGGGGACTCGATTCGCAATGGCAGGGTGCCCTGCATCTGGCGGGCACCACGGCGGACCCCACCATCACCGGATCTTGCGAGACGGTCGGCGGCACCTACGATATTCTGGGCAAAACCTTTCGCCTGAAACGGGGCGTTCTGACATTTCAAGGCGGCAATAGCCCAAGGCTCGATCTCTTGGCCGAGGCGCAGGCCGGCGACATCACCGCCCAAGTTCAGATCGAGGGCGATCCCGCCCAGCCGAAACTCAAACTGAGTTCAACCCCGGAACTGCCCCCGGACGAGGTTCTGGCCCGCATCCTGTTCGGCACGGGCCTCGGCCAAATCACCCCCACCCAGGGTCTGCAATTGGCCCAGGCGGCTGCGACACTGGCGGGCGGCGGCCCCACGGTCTTAGACCGGGTCCGCCGGTTCATCGGCCTCGACCGGCTGTCGTTCGGGCAAAACGAGGGGGGCAAGACTTCTGGACAAACGGCGGCGGACGCGAAGGGCGGTCTTGACGGGGCCAAGGTCAGTGCCGGGAAATATGTCGCCCCCGGCGTGTTCATCGGTGTCGATCAAGGGGCCTCCATCGGATCGAGCCGGGCCCGAATCGAAGTGGAAATTGCCCCGAACGTGATCGTAAACGGGACGGCGGGTGCCGAAAGCGGGGCGAATAGTTTGGGCCTCAGCTACAAACGCGATTTTTAACCCCTCAGTTGGATCGTCACCCCGTTTGTTCTCTTGTCCGGCCATAGGCTTTCAGCGATGATCCAGCCCAGTGCGCGCCTGGACCACCCTTGGTCCGGGTGCCGTTTCGGCCGATCACAACAGGATGGAAAACCATGAAGGATCAGGTAGACAATCAAGACGAACAGGGTCTCCTCCCCCGGATGGATCTTACCCGGCGCGGCTTTATGATGACCACCCTCGCCACCGGCTTTGCCCTTTCGGTGCAGCCGCTCGCCGCTGAACCGATCACCACCTCGTCCGAGGGGCTCGTCACCGGCGAAGTGAAGATTCCCGTCGCCGACGGCGAAATTCCCGCCTACCGCGCCGCCCCCGCCGTCGGCAAAAATCTGCCGACCGTGATCGTGGTCGAAGAGATTTTCGGCGTGCACGAACATATCAAGGATGTCTGCCGCCGCTTTGCCAAGGCCGGATTCCTGGCCATCGCCCCTGAACTTTATTCGCGCCTCGGCGATGTGACTAAGATCTCCGACATCAAAGAGGTGATCGCCGTCGTCAACAAGGCCCCGGATACCCAATCCTTCGCCGATCTCGATGCCACCTTCGCCTGGGTCGGCAAGAATGGCGGCGACATCAAGAAGGTCGGCATTACCGGCTTCTGTCGCGGCGGTCGCATGGTGTGGATGTATGCCGCCCATAACCCGAACCTCAGGGCGGGCGTTGCCTGGTACGGCCCGTTGAAGGGCAAGGTGTCGGATGCCTTCCCGCAGCATCCGATCGATGTCGTCGACACGATCAAGATCCCCGTGCTCGGCCTTTACGGCGGCAAGGATCAGGGGATCTCGCTCAACGATGTCGAAGAGATGAAGCAAAAACTGGCGGCTGGCAAAAGCCGGTCCAATTTCGTCGTCTATCCCGATGCCGATCACGGTTTCAATGCCGACTATCGGCCGAGCTACAATGCCGAAGCCTCGATGGACGGCATGAAGCGGGCGATCGACTGGTTGAAGAATTACGGCGTTCAATAAACGCTCTTAGAATAACGAAAGCCGCCCCCTTTCATCAGCGGGGGCGGCCTTTTTTATGGGCGACCGTTATGGCGGCATCGGGCCCGATCAGGCGACCCGGCGCCGGGCGACATGGCGGGCGCGGGGGGTATCTTCATCGAAGAGAGCCGCCAATTGTTCCATCACGGTGCCGCCCAATTGCTCGACATCGACGATCGTCACCGCCCGACGATAATAGCGGGTTACGTCATGGCCGATCCCG
Organism: Aliidongia sp.; assembly: GCA_036821645.1. Taxonomy (GTDB): domain Bacteria; phylum Pseudomonadota; class Alphaproteobacteria; order ATCC43930; family CGMCC-115725; genus DAISJD01. Next base: position 41,410 of record DAISJD010000011.1, on the reverse strand, counting down.
ATCGCGACCAACGCGACGGGCGAGCGTCGTTCGATCATCTCGATCGTCTGGCGCAAATGCCGTTCGAGATACCCGCCGGGATTGACGCCCTGGGTCGAATCGTCGACCGGCGCGCCATCGGAAATCACCATCAGAATGCGCCGTTGTTCAGGGCGCGCCATCAGGCGATCATGGGCCCAGAGCAGGGCCTCGCCATCGATATTTTCCTTGAGGATCCCCTCGCGCAGCATAAGGCCCAAGGATCGCCGTGCCCGACGCCAGGGCGCATCGGCCGGCTTATAGATAATGTGGCGCAGATCGTTCAACCGGCCCGGATTGGCGGGCTTGCCAGCGGCGACCCACCGTTCGCGCGCTTGGCCGCCCTTCCAGGCGCGGGTGGTAAATCCTAAAATCTCGACCTTGACGTTGCACCGTTCCAAGGTCCGCGCCAAGATATCGGCGGTCATCGCCGCAACCCCGATCGGCCGGCCGCGCATCGAACCGGAATTATCAATCAGCAATGTGACGACCGTGTCGCGAAAATCGGTTTCCTTTTCGATCTTATAGGACAGAGCATGAAGCGGGTTGGTAATCACCCGGGCCAACCGTGCGCTATCCAACAAGCCTTCTTCGAGGTCGAATTCCCAGGATCGTTGCTGCTTTGCCATAAGACGCCGTTGCAGGCGATTGGCCAATTTACCGATCACACCCTGCAAATGGCTCAATTGTTGGTCGAGCATCGCCCGCAGGCGGGTCAATTCGTCCGCATCGCACAGATCGTCGGCACTGACGATTTCATCGGACTCCCTCGAAAAAGCCCGATAGGCGGCGGGATCGTCCCCCGTCCCGTCGGATCGTTTCATCTGTCCGGGGGTGCCGGGCCGGGGGGCATCGTCATCATCCCCGGGTTCCCCCCGCATCTCGCCGCTCTCATCGTCGGACCCGGCATCGCTGCCATCCCGGTCCGCCGATTCGTCCGGGACCGTTTCCTGTTCGGCGCGCTGACCTTCGCCACTCGACGGTTGCGGTTGGGTTTTCGAATCGTCAGAAGCCTGATCCCCTTGGTTTTGTTCTGGCTCTTCCTCGCTTCTCTCGCTTTCGCTATTGCCGAGATCCATATCGAGATCTTGGATCAATTGCCGCGTCGCGCGGGCATAGGCATCCTGATCGGCCATGGTCCGGGCCAAAAGCGACAGATCATCGACGAGACGCGGGCCGATCAGCGGATGCCATTGTTCGTAAATCCGACGCGCCGCAGGCGGCGGCAATTCGCCGGTCAGGGCTTCGCGCGCCATCAGGCGAATGACCTCGGTCAGGGCCTGATCGGTACTGGGGTCGAGCCGATCGAACCCCATGCGGCGATACCGTTCTTGGAGGGCCGCTCCAAGATTGCCGGCGACGCCGGGCATCGCCTTCGCCCCCAGTGCCTCGACGCGGGCCTGTTCGACCGCATCGAAAATCGCCCGCGCCCGCTCGCTCGACGGTTCGCGCCGGGCATGGATGGCCTTATCATGATGGCGCAGGCGGAGCGCAATGGCATCCGCAGCGCCCCGGACCTGGGCCGCAGCATCCGCCGGCAGGTCGCGCGGCGGCAAGGGCAGGCGCGCCCGCGTGCCGGTAAGACCGGGCGGGTCGGCGGCATAACTCACCGTCAGATCTTCGCGATCCGCGAGCGTGCGCAGGGTTGCCGCCGTCGACCGCTTAAATTGTTCCAGGGGCGTTTCGGCCGAACTCATAGCGCCAGTTCCTCTCTTTCACGCCGATCGACGGGGGGCAGCCCCCCTCCGATATCAGGCGCGCGCCCCCTTGACCCCGGATTCACGCAGTTCAGTGCCAAAGCACCGTTGGTAATATTCGGCGACGATGGGCCGTTCCACCTCATCGCATTTATTGAGGAACGTCACGCGGAAGGCAAAGGCGATGTCACCGCCGAAAATCTTGGCATTCTCGGCCCAGGTAATCACCGTACGCGGCGACATCACCGTGGAAATATCGCCATTGATGAAGCCTGACCGCGACAGATCGGCCAGAGACACCATGGCGGCGATCTTCTTGCGCCCGGCATCGCCTTCATAGCCCTTGACCTTGGCCGAGACGATGGCAATCTCATGCTCGGGCGGCAGGTAGTTCAAGGTCGTCACGATGTTCCAACGATCCATCTGACCTTGGTTGATCTGCTGCGTGCCATGATAAAGACCGGTGGTGTCGCCGAGACCGATCGTGTTGGTCGTGGCGAAAATCCGAAACGCCTTATGCGGGCGGATCACCCTGTTCTGGTCCAACAGGGTGAGCTTGCCCTCGACCTCCAACACCCGTTGGATCACGAACATCACATCGGGCCGCCCGGCATCATATTCATCGAACACGAGGGCGGTCGGAGATTGCAGCGCCCAGGGCAACATGCCTTCGCGATATTCGGTGACCTGCTTACCGTCGCGCAGCACGATCGCATCCTTGCCGATGAGATCGATTCGACTGATATGGCTGTCGAGATTGACCCGGATACAGGGCCAATTCAACCGGGCGGCCACCTGTTCGATATGGGTCGATTTGCCCGTCCCGTGATATCCTTGAACCATCACGCGGCGGTTGAAGGCAAACCCGGCCAAAATGGCAAGCGTGGTTTCCCGATCGAACAGATACGCATCATCGCGATCCGGCACATGTTCCGTGGCGACCGAAAAGGCCGGCACCTGCATATCGGTATCGATACCGAAGACCTCGCGCACTGAAACATGGGTGTCGGGAAGACCGGCGGCGGAGTCGTCCCGAGATGTATAGGTGCTGGATGAATGAGCGGATGACATCAGCCTGCAATTCCGTGAGTGGGTGGGATCAGGAAAAATACCGTGTTTTCAACAGAGCATAGGCCTGCGTTATAGCCTTCAGCCGTTCTTCGGCGTCTTTATCGCCGCCATTGGCATCGGGATGGTGCATCTTGACAAGTATTTTGTATCGCGTTTTCAATTCGATCAACGTGAATGGGGGTTCGATATCGAATATGAGCAATGCGCGCTCATCTTCGCTGAGAAAGCGCTTCTCCGCCCGTCCGCCCATCCCCGGCCCATCGGCCCTGTTCTGTTCGTGCCGCCCAGCGTAAAGATTGAGCGGATCGTAAAATTGTCGCCCTGCAATCCGCCACCCTAGGGGCCAGGTCGGTCGCTGCCAAACGCTGTCCCGGCGCAATTCGGCCTCGATCTCGCGCTCGTTCATCCCGGCATAATAATTCCAGGCGGCGTTATAGTTGCGCACATGATCGAGACAGAACCAATAATACGTCCCGGCATCGCCAAGGCGATTGCGATCGCGCGGGGCGCGAAACGCTCCTTCCGCCGCACAGCCCGGATGGTCGCAAGCCCGCATCGCGGGCTTGTCCGGGCTCAGATCGTCAAGGGAGGGAAAGCGGGCACGAGACATGGGGCCAGTATGAAAGCCCGGCGCGCCGAAAACAAGCCCCGCTAATGCGCGCGGGTCCCGCTCGTGCGATCGGGCCTACACGAGTTCAATACGATAAGCACAACGCCGGGCCCCGTTTTGAATATGTTCCGTACGCATTACCTGAACCTCGCCCCCCAAAATCGCGCGCAGCAAGGCCAGTTCCGATCGGCACAATCCGGCACAATGACGCGCCGCTTGGTGAATCGGACAATGGTTTTCAATGAACATAAAATGATCATCGGCCTCGATCCAATGGGCCATATAGCCTTCATCGGAGCGCAAGCGGGTCAGAATTTCAAGGCGCGCCCGCAATCCTGCACGCCCAGATTCATCGGCCCCGCGCACGGCCTGCATGTAATGCGCGCGCATGGCCGTCTCGCGGGTCACCAGCACCTGATCCATCGCACCCTCGCCGAGGCTCGACTGGATTGCCGTGATCAACTGGCTTGTCAATTCAGCATGCGTATTGGGAAACCGTTCCTCCCCGCGATCGGTCAATTCCCAAATCTGACTGGGACGCCCCACCCCCTGCACCAAGGACCGCGCCCGCACGAACCCGTCCCCGGCAAGCTTGACCAATTGCTGGCGCACGGCTTCTGCCGTTGTCCCCAAAACCGAACTCAGATCGACGGCGCGCTGAGGCCCATGGCACTTCAATCGAAACAAGATTCGATCGGCTGTGCCGAGGGCTTCTTCACTGTCAAGGTTTACCGCGATGAGTTCGGCCAGAGCCATGGCAAATATCCTACCCTATCAATGAGGTGGTCAAGAAATTTAACGCCCTTGTATTCAAGGCCGCGACGCCGAACCGCCGCAGCCCCAAACAGGCACCGCCTTTTGATCCCTATTCGATATTATTTATAGTTATTTTTTAGTTAATCTACAATACCTATAGACTGTATAAGCCGATAAAAATTACCGGCATTCTCGCAATTCAAGAGACGCATTAATAAATAAATCGATCATCAAGGCCATCGACAGAGGATGGAATAATGCCGCATACTGATAATATGTCAGGTGACTTGTCATTTCATCGCAATAGACCCGACCATGCTCCCCATATAACGGGGGATGTTTTACCGCAGGTACTGGGATAGTCGTGCCAACGCCGGTTCCAACCGTGCGGAGGATGCCGCAAAACACAGGCGCAAATGACCCTCGCCACCCAAACCGAACGCAGCGCCCGGGGCGACCCCGACATTGGTCTTTTCCAAAATCTCGATCGCAAAGGCAACGGAATCCGCCATGCCGTCTACCGCGAGGAATGCGTAAAATGCCCCATCCGGTGCCCGTAATTGCACGCGGGGCACATCTTGAAACGCCGCCATGACAAGGTCGCGATTGGCCCGATATTGCGCATTCATGCGGGCGATGAACCCATCGCCCTGTTCGATGGCGGCAACGCCGGCATATTGAATGAAGGCTGCCGTCCCGCTGGTATTGAACTGTACCAGTTTCGCCAGGGGCTGAATGAGATCCGGCGGGACCACGAGCCAGCCGAGACGCCATCCGGTCATGGCCCAATTCTTGGAAAAACTGTTGACGACGATGACCCGGTCGTCCGGTTCGACAAGATCCAGAAACGACGGGGCGGCATCCCCATCAAATACGATCCGATTATAGACTTCATCGGCAACGAGCCACAGCCCCCGATCCCGGGCAAAGGCGTAAAGGGCCGCCATTTCCGCCCGGTTCATCACCCACCCCGTGGGATTTGAAGGAGAATTGACGAAGATCGCCCGCGTGCGGGCGTCGACGGCATCGGCAAGGGCGGCAAGATCGAGGAAAAAACCACCATCCGCCGTCCGGCCCAAGGCGACATCGCGCACGACGCCATGATGAATCTCGACGGCGGCGCGAATATTCGGCCAGACTGGGCTCACCACCAAGACGCTATCGCCCGGCTCCAGCAGGGTCTGCATCGTCAATAAAATGCCCTGCATCCCGGCACTGGTCACTAAAATCCGGTCGGCATCGACGGGCTTTGCATGCAGACGGGTCTCGTAAGCGGCAAGGGCCGCGCGCAAGGCCGGAATCCCCGTATTATAAGTATAAAACGTCTGACCGGCTTTAAGGGCTGCACTCGCCGCGTCGCAGATGAAATCTGGCGTGGTCTGATCGCTTTCCCCAAACCATAGCGGCAGAACATCCGGCTTGCCGAACCCATGTTTCGAGACTTCCCCGATCAAGGACGGCTTTAAGGCCGCGATGGTCGGGCTGATACCGCAAGAAGCTCGGCCGATACGCTCTATGGTCTCGTTCATTGCGGTATTTCCCCATCCACCGATCAGATACATACCCTCCCCAGTGCGGGGAGGGCCTCTTCAATCGAAAACCCCTTAACCGTTCACCTTGACCGTCTCGCTGACGGCATAGGTCGCACCGGTCTTCGTCCGCACCTCGTCCAAGGTGACGCCCGGCGCCACTTCAAGCAGCGTCATACCGGTTTCATCGATCTTGAACACGGCAAGATCCGTGATCACAAGATCGACGACACCCGCCCCGGTCAGGGGCAGGTTGCAGGATTCGAGCAATTTATGCTCGCCATCCTTCGCCGTATGTTCCATCAACACGACGACCTTTTTGACCCCGGCGACGAGGTCCATGGCCCCGCCCATGCCCTTCACCATCTTGCCGGGGATCATCCAATTGGCGAGATCGCCATTTTGGGCGACCTGCATCGCCCCCAAGATCGACAGATCGACATGACCGCCCCGGATCATGCCGAAGGACGCGGCACTGTCGAAATAGCTGGTGGTCGGCAATTCGGTGATGGTTTGCTTGCCCGCGTTGATGAGATCGGGATCCTCATCCCCTTCATAGGGGAAAGGGCCCATGCCCAACATGCCGTTTTCGCTCTGCAACTGAACGGTGATACCGGCCGGGATATAATTCGATACGAGGGTTGGAATCCCGATGCCGAGATTCACATAGAACCCATCCTGTAATTCCAGCGCTGCGCGGCTGGCCATTTCTTCACGAGTCCAGGCCATGAGATGACTCCTGCTGTGCGGCGATCCAGGTGCCAGCGATAAACGCCGCCTGATGACCGCCTTTTCTCTGATAAAGATGCATCACGACGGCGGCAATGCGCCGATCATGGGGATCAGGCGGCGGGGCGGGGACGCACCGTGCGTTGCTCGATCCGCTTCATCGCATCCGGCACATGGACGATACGCTGCACGAAAATGCCCGGCGTATGGATATGGTCGGGATCGATTTCGCCTGCCGGAACCAAATGTTCCACCTGGGCCACGGTGATCTTGCCGGCCGTCGCCATCATCGGGTTGAAATTGCGCGCCGTCTTGCGATAGACGAGATTGCCCTCTGTGTCGCCTTTCCAGGCATGAACCACGGCGAGATCGGCGACGAGCCCGGTTTCCATGATGTAGCGTTCGCCGTTGAAAATCCGCTCTTCCTTGCCTTCCGCGACCAAGGTGCCGACGCCCGTCTTGGTGAAGAAAGCGGGCACACCGGCACCACCGGCCCGAATGCGTTCGGCCAAAGTGCCCTGCGGATTGAATTCCAATTCCAATTCGCCCGACAGATATTGTTGGGCAAATAATTTATTCTCGCCGACATACGAGCTGATCATTTTCTTGATCTGCCGGGTTTCCAGCAACAAACCAAGCCCTGCCCCATCGACACCGGCATTATTGGAAATGACCGTAAGCCCCGTCACACCGGACTCCCGGATCGCCAAAATCAGACTGTCGGGGATGCCGCACAGGCCGAACCCGCCGGACATGATCACCATGCCGTCGCGCAACACCCCGGCCAGTGCCGCCGTTGCCTCTTTATGGACTTTCTTCACGACCGTCAGCCTCGCTTCCATGGTTGAGGACGAAGAACAGGGACCCCCCTGCCCCATATTCCCTATCGTTTTTCCGGATGCACCTTCATCCCGGCAAGACCGCCATGAGGCCGTCTTTCAGATTGAAGGTCAGCGTGCCGAAGCGGAACCCTTGGATCCTTGGTTCACCCTTGGCCCCACCGCGCCAAGCTAGCCGTGCCAGGACTTTCTATCAAGTCAGGAGATGAAAAAACCTCCCCAGATCGTGTTATTTTACGCGCGATCCGTCCCGCCCCCCGTTGGCGGTGCAATACCGCCGCGCAGACTGCGCACTTGTGCGTTTGGGATGGGCTGCCGCCTAATGGGTTGATAAAAATAAAGTGGTGTTCGACGTTCTCACACCCGATGCCGGGATTGCCGGGCGGCCACTCGTCAAAAAAAACGATCGCACAACCGAGTGCCCATGATACCCCCCCATGAGGCCCCACCCATGATGCCCCAGCCATGATCGACATGCCCAAAGACCGGACAGTGCGGCAGGCCCGGTCAACCCGTACGGCCGGTCCCCGCCAAGGCTCGGCCAAGCACGGACCCGTCCCTTGGCATCAGAACCCGTCCTTGCGCGCCGCCGGTTGGATGTTGGTCGCAAGCTTTCTGTTTTCGATCATGGGTCTCCTGATCAAGCTGCTGTCGGTCCGCTTCAACGTCATGGAAATCGCGTTTTTTCGTTCGTTCCTGGGGTTGATCCCGTTGATGCCGTTTTTATGGCGAACGGGCCTCGCCACCTTTTATACGGCAAAACCGGGACAGAATATCCTGCGCGGTCTGACCGGGGTGGCCGGGATGTTCATTTCGTTTTACGCAACAGCCCATCTGCCGCTCGCAACCTCGACGGCCATCAGCTTCACCACGCCGCTCTATATGATCTTCATGGCGGTGGCGTTTTTGCAGGAACGGGTGACGACGGCGCGCTGGGTTGCAACCGCCATGGGGTTCGGCGGCGTGTTGGTGCTGCTGCACCCGTTCGACGGCCATCTGACCCTGGTCCATGGGGCAGCCCTGTTTTCGGCTTTTCTGTCGGCCTGCGCCTATATTCAGGTCAAGCTCCTGTCGCGGTCAGAAAACTCGCAGACGATCGTGTTTTATTTTTCCGCCGTCTCCAGTCTGGCGGCCCTCGTGCCGACCATCCTCTTCTGGCAGAGCCCCGATCCGCTCGATTGGCTGTTGCTGCTCCTGGTCGGCTTGACGGGGGGAACGGCCCAGGTCTGTATGACCAAGGCTTATGCCGGGGGCGATGCCACCCTGGTCAGTCCCATCGATTATACCCGTCTCTTGTTTGCCGTCGGATTCGGCATCACCGTCTTTGCCGATCATCTGGATTATTTCGTCTTGTCCGGCAGTGCGATCATCATCGCATCGACCCTCTATAACCTCTACCGCGAGCGCATGGCGACACCATAGGCCCCACCCCATGGCGGGCGGGGCCTATGGCATCCCGCGTCAGGCGTGGGATAGAGGGGCCGTCGCCTGGATCAACCAATCGCGTGCCGCCGCATCGGCGATCATGGGCAACAGCTTCTCGCGCACGGCGGCGTGATACCCGTTCAGCCAGTCAAGCTCTTCCACACTGAGCAAGGCGGGGTCGACCGGGCGCGTATCGATCGGACAGAAGGTCACCGTTTCGAACCCCAACATCGGCCGTTCCGCCCCCGCAATCTCGACTGGGCACACGACGACCAAGTTTTCGATCCGAATCCCAAAGGCCCCCGGTTTATAGTAACCGGGTTCGTTCGACAGAATCATGCCGGGCAACAAGGGCTGCGTGATCGGTCGCTGGGAGATGCTGGCCGGTCCCTCATGCACGCCGAGGAAACTGCCGACCCCATGGCCGGTACCGTGATCATAGGTCACCCCCGCCTGCCACAGGGGCATCCGGGCCAAGGTATCGAGTTGCGCCCCCGTCGTGCCGACAGGAAACCGGGCGGTGGCGATCGCGATATGGCCCTTCAAGACGCGGGTATAGCGATCCTTCATTTCGTCGCTGACCGTGCCGACCGCGATGGTACGGGTAATATCGGTCGTACCGTCAAGATATTGCCCGCCTGAATCGATGAGATAGAACGTATCGCGATCCAGACGGCGCTGGGCCTCGGGTTCGGCATGATAATGGGGCAAGGCGGCACTCGGCCCGGATGCGGAAATCGACGGAAAGCTCAAGCCGCGAAAGCGCTCTCCCGCCGCGCGGAACTGTTCCAGGCGATCGCTGATCTCGATTTCGCTCGGACGCGTCGTCCCATCGGCCACCGTCGCGAACCAATGCAGGAAACCGACCATGGCGGCACCGTCGCGCAGATGGGCGCGGCGGGTACCGGCAAGTTCGGTCTCGTTCTTGATTGCCTTCGGCAATTGTACCGGATCCGGCGCATTGATCAAGGTCGCCCCGGCGGCACCGAGCCGATCGGCAATCCAGGCGGCCGCACTGTTGAAATCAAGCTGCACCCGCTTGCCCGCCAACCCATCGAGACAAGGCCCCAAACTATCGGGGCTTCGGATCGCCACATGATTGCCGAGATGCGACTCGACACCGGGCATCAATTTGCGGTGATCGATGAACAAATCGACCAACCCATCGGCCCGCAACACGGCATAGCTCAAGGGCAGGGGGGTATTGTCGACATCGCCACCGCGAATATTCAACAGCCAAGCAATGCTGTCGACCGCCGTCAAAACGACCGCATGGGTTCCGGCCGCCTCCAATTTCGCGGCGATTTCGGTCCGTTTTTCAACGGCTCCCTGTCCGGCAAACGCGATCTCATGGGCGACGACTGCGCCCAAGGGCTGCGCCGGTCGGGTCGTCCAGGCACGATCGACGGGGTTCCAATCGACGGCCTTCACCGCAGCCCCGACGGCCTCGGCCGCCGCCTTGAGACGCGCCACCTGAACGGGTGTATGCAGCCACGCGTCATAGCCCAAAACCTGCCCCTGTTTCAGGACGGTTTTCAACCATTGTTCCGGCGGTTCCTCGATCAGATGCAAAAACCGATAGAGGGCACCATCCACCTGCTCGCGCACCTGAATCGTATAGCGCCCATCGACGAATAACGCCGCCTGATCGGCAAACAGAACGGCACTGCCCGCCGATCCGGTAAAACCAGTCAGCCAGGTGAGCCTGCGATTGCAAGCAGGCACATATTCGTTTTGATACTCATCCGCCGTCGAAAAGATGAAGGCATCGACCCCAAGGTCCCGCAGGCCCGATCGAACCGCCGCCAGTCTCGCCGCCATCGACGGCTCCGGTCGGGCCGCCGCTTCGGCCGCCATCCTCGCCTTCAAGCCTTGCAGGGCGGCAATCAAGGCGGGGCTCGGCGCATCCACCACCAACCGACACCAGGCATCGGCATCGACATCTGCCGCCGCCGCCAGAACGCCTGCCACCATCGCTCGCACCGCCGACAGATCGTAGCGCGACGATTCCTTGACCAGCAGCCCGGCCAAAACCTCGTCGCCCAGATCGTTCAGGGCCTCTACGCTTCCACTCATCATGGCACCATCGCACAAAACTCATGCCGACCTGATTGCCGGTGTCACAGAAGCTAATCAGCCGGAAGGCGGCTGGCAAGCCCGTTGGAAAAGATCGTAAAACAGCACCATTCAAGCTTTTTCTGTCGCTGATTATCATTAATACGAATGATTATTAGCGCGGTTTTTTCAGGGTGCGTTTTCGACTTTATTCCATACCGTGTCATGCAGGATCATCCATGCTGCGGTGCAATAACCCCCCTTACTCGATCGGTTAAAAAGCTTATCTTGAAAACATCGCACCAATGAAGACGGTGCCATCGACAAAAGTTTGATAGAAAATATATCGGGCATCCGGCTCGATATCAGTGAACGGACAGATCTGCGGGACTATTCGCCATGGTCGTGTCCGAAGGAGAACGGCTATGTTCGGTTTACTTTACACGGCACTTCAGAATTTTCGCGCTTGGAATGATCGTCGTGAAGCGATGAATGCGCTTTATGCACTGGATGATCGGGGTTTACGCGATATTGGTCTTTCACGGGGCGAACTGCCCTTCATCATGACCCGTCCGAGCGAGCGCGCAGCCCACACCGGTGCGAGCCGTCGCCTGCCCGCCAATCAATCCCGCACGACGCGCGCCACCGCCGCATAAGGCATATCCGCGATCAAGCATGCAGCGGGATTGCCCCCTTTATCCCGCCGTATCGCGCCGGTACGGGTTTGGCCCCCTCCATCCCGTTTCCTGGCGGATAAAACTCACCCCGACCGATCCCGACGCCCCCTCGTCCGGGATAGGCGGGGTGATTTTTTTTGTATTTTTTTCAAGCACTTCAACCGATCAGATCGGTTTTTCCAAGACCAATGTATGCCATCCCTGACGGGCGATGCGGAACCGAAAGGCAAGGCCATGGGTCCGATGCGCCGCCAGAACGAATTTTTCTTGACCGGCCAGCAAGCCTGACAGGATCGCGATCCCACCCGGTGCCAGGGCCGCCGCCAGATCCGGGGCCATGCGCGCCAAGGGTTTCGCTAAGATATTGGCGAACACCAAATCGTAAGGCCGTGCCTGGCGCACCTCCGGCGCACTATACCCATCGCTTGGAAAGCAATAGACCCGGTCGGCCACGTCGTTCACGGCCACGTTTTCGGCCGCCACCTTCACGGAATGCCGGTCGATATCGCAGGCTCGCACCGGAACGCGCCAGGTCTTGGCCGCCGCAATCGCCAGAATCCCGGTTCCCGTGCCCATATCGAGAATCCGGGCAAAGCGCCGACGCCGGGCGATCCGATCCAGGGCCTTCAAACAGCCGTGAGTCGTCGCATGCTCCCCCGTGCCGAAGGCCGAGGCCGCATCAATCAACAGACCGATGGTCCCGGCCGGAACCGGCGTCGTCACATGGCTGCCGTAAACGAGGTAGCGACCGATGCGAACCGGCGGAAAACTTTCCTGATTGAGCCGCACCCAATCGAGGTCGGGCAATTGTTCGAGAACGAGATCCGGGGCCTCCACCCCATGGGCCATGGCGACGAGCGCCAGCATCCCTTCCAACAACCCCCGATCGGGCTTGTGCGGCCAGAATGCCTGCACCGTCCAGGGGCCTTTCGGGGCGCATTCGAAGGCACTGACCACAACGCCCTTGCCGTCGATCACCGGACCGAACAGATCCGCCAAGGGTTCGTTCGCTACCGCCAACGCCACACGCCATACCGGCTCGCCGCTAGCCCTCGTCATTGCCGGTATCATGATCGTCCCTTTCCCATCACCCAACCTTCTCGACAAAACTATCCATCAATTTCTTTTCGCCCGCCGTCTCGAAGACGACGGTCAGTTTATTGTCTTCGACGAGACGCACGATACCGATCCCAAACTTCCCGTGGCGGACCGTATCGCCACTGCGAAACCCCCCGCTTTTGGCGGCGTAGCCCGCTTTTGCATGGCCGAATGAAGGACTTGATGCAGGGTTTGGGGCCAAAAGACGCGACGGCGGCGTTTGCGGTGCGGCCCAGGTAGGCGTGTGCTGCCAAGACGAACCGCCGCCGCCAAAACCATGCCCGCCCGTTTGCTCCGAGCCGGCCCAGCCCCCGAATCGTCCGGCCCCACCACCACCGGCATAAAGCCCCCGCTCGACGGTCACGTCGAGTTCGCCCTGCGGCAATTCCTCGACAAAACGCGACGGCAGGGCCGACTGCCATTGCCCATGGATCCGCCGATTGGCCGCATAAGAAATAAATGCGTGTTTGCGCGCCCGCGTCAGCCCGACATAGGCAAGACGTCGTTCTTCCTCAAGCCCGCTCGTCCCGGATTCATCCAACGCCCGTTGGTGGGGAAACAGTCCTTCTTCCCAACCGGGCAGGAAAACGAGATCGAACTCAAGCCCCTTCGCCGCATGCAGCGTCATGAGCGAGACCTGATCGCGGGTCTCGTTGCGTGCGACATCCATAACGAGCGAGACATGTTCCAAAAACCCAGCCAATGTCTCGAACTCGGCCATGGCGACCGTAAGTTCGCGCAGATTTTCGAGACGCCCCGGGGCCTCGGGCGATTTATCGGCCTGCCATAGGGCGGTGTAGCCCGATTCGTCTAGGATAATTTCCGCCAGTTGCGGGTGGGGCACTCGATCGCGCTCCCCGCGCCAGCGATCGAGATCGCGGATGAACAGGCCCACGGCCTTCTGCGCCGCCGCCTTCAACCCCTTGGTATTCAACAAGTGTCGTGCTGCCGCGACGAGCGAAATGCCGCCAGCCCGCGCCGTTTCATGCAGCAACTGGACGGTGGTGCCGCCGATACCGCGACGGGGCAGGTTGACGATCCGTTCGAAGGCCAGATCGTCATCGGGTTGCGCCACCAGCCGCAGATAGGCCAAGGCATCGCGAATTTCCTGACGCTCGTAAAAGCGCACCCCCCCCACGACCCGGTAGGCCAAGCCGATAGTCAAGAACCGATCTTCAAATTCGCGGGTTTGAAACCCGGCCCGAACCAGAATGGCGATCTGAGACAAGGCGACCCCGCGCCGCTGGGCCGCTTCGATTTCCTCGCCGACCGACCGGGCTTCGGCCTCGCCATCCCAAAGCCCGCGCAAACTGACCTTTTCCCCAGCCGCTGCCTCGGTCCAGAGAGTCTTGCCGAGCCGACCGCTATTATGGGCGATGAGATGGGCTGCGGCCGAGAGAATCTGTGGGGTCGAGCGGTAATTCTGTTCCAGCCGAATGACGACGGCTCCCGGAAAATCCGCCTCAAAGCGCAGAATATTGCCGACCTCCGCCCCGCGCCATCCATAGATCGACTGGTCATCGTCGCCGACGCAGCAAATATTGTGGTGTGCCTGAGCCAGAAGACGCAGCCAGAGATATTGGGCCACGTTTGTATCCTGATATTCATCAACCAGAATATAGCGAAATTTACGCTGATAATCGGCCAATACCGCCGGATGGTTCCGAAAAATCGTCAGGGTATGGAGCATCAAATCGCCGAAATCGGCGGCATTTAAAATACGCAACCGGTCCTGATACAGACGATAAAGCAGGACCCCGCGCCCGCCTGCGCTATCGGCACCGTCGCCCCCCGTCACCTGACCCGGCGTCAGTCCCCTATCCTTCCACCGTTCGATCGCCTGGAGAATGGTGCGCGCAGGCCAGCGTTTCTCGTCCACCCCCTCGGCCGCAGCCACCTGCTTGATCAGGCGGATCTGATCGTCTGTGTCGAGGATGGTGAAATCGGGCCGCAAGCCCACCATTTCCGCATGACGCCGCAGCAACCGGGCCGCCAGGGCATGAAACGTGCCGAGCCACAGCCCCTCGGTCGAAGGGCCGATCATCCGTTCCAACCGTTCGCGCATTTCCCGCGCCGCCTTGTTCGTGAAGGTCACGGCCAAGATCTGACTGGGCCAGGCCCGCCCGGTGAGCAAAGTATGGGCAAGCCGCGTCGTCAAGACCCGGGTCTTGCCGGTCCCCGCCCCGGCCAAGACCAGAACAGGCCCCTCCACCGTCTCGACAGCAGCGCGCTGGGGCGGGTTCAGGGTCGCAAGATAGGGCGGATCCTCCCCACAAACAGGCGACTGTCGGGGGGACGTTGGCAGGGAATCTGAGGGTGACGGCAGAGTCATAATCGCCACCATACAGAGCCCCATGATCTTGGTGAAGAGGCTCGACCCTCTCGTCGCCACACATCAGGGTTTCGCATTCCGAACCGTGCCCAGAAAGCAACGGTGACGCGCACAAACAACGGCTTGCCTCGGATCGATCTTTCGCCGTGGCGCTAAATACGGCATTTTCTGCGCTGGCACCGGCTCCCTCCCATGTCGGTGCTGCCGAACGACACGACGATCCGGTCGGGCGGGCTTTCTTTCGCCGCAAGCGAGCACCATGCATTCGCAAGTCAAACTTTTCATCATCTTCTTGCTGACCTATGGTGGCATGGCGGCGGGACGCCTGCCTTGGCTTCAAATCGATCGAACCGGCATCGCGCTCGTCGGTCTCATCGCCATTTTGGGCAGCGAGGCCCTGACCTTGGACGAGATCGGGTCACGGGTCGATATGGCTACCCTCGTCTTGCTGTTCGCCTTGATGATCATTACGGCGCAATTCATCGCATCCGGTTTTTGCGATCGCATGTATAGCCGCCTTGCCGCGGTGGGCGGGTCGCCCAAACGGCTCCTCGCCCTCACGGTCGCGACCACCGGCGGCCTTGCCACATTTCTCGCCAACGACACGTTGGTTTTTGCCACGACGCCGATCCTGATCGATGCCTTGCGGGCCCGCTCGCTCAATCCGAGACCCTATATTCTGGCAATGATCGCCGCCGCCAATGCCGGCTCGGCTGCGACCATCATCGGATCGCCCCAGACCATCATCATCGGTCAATGGGGGGGATTGCGCCTGCCGACATATCTTATGGCCTGCGGCATTCCCGCCCTCGTCGCCCTTTATCTCGTCTATGCCGTCATCAGTTGGGTCTGGCGCAACCGCCTCGAACAACCGATCGACGGGTTCAAGGAAACCCCGCCGCCACCTGTCGTCTTGCGGCCGCACGATCTGCGCCAAACCCGCAAGGGCGTCGTCGCCCTTTTGGGTCTTTTGACCCTGTTTTCCACCGGCTTGCCCAAGGACGTCTATGCCTTGCCGCTTGCCGCCTTTTTGCTGCTGAACCGCCGCTATACCAGCCGTGCGCTCATCGGCGGCGTCGATTGGCCGTTGCTGCTGTTGGTTACGTGCCTCTTCGCCGTCACGGGCGGTCTCGGTTGGACGACGCTTCCAGCAAAAGTGACGGAAACCTTAGGCTCACTTGCGCTTGCACCAGACAATCTGATGGTCTTGGCCCCGTTAAGCTTAATCATGAGTTGTACGATCGGCAACGTCCCCTTCACCATTCTTCTGCTCCAACTCTATCCCGATGCGGAAACCGGCACTCTTTATGGTCTGGCACTTTTCTCGTCGCTGGCCGGGAATTTTCTCGCCATTAGCAGTCTTTCCAACCTGATCATCGTCGAACGCGCACGTGATCATGGCGTCAAACTGGTCTTCAGCGAATTTATCCAAGTCGGAATCCCGATCACAATTCTCAGTATGGCCTTTGCCGTTTTCTGGCTTTGGATTACCGGTTTTATGCCGCTTATGAGCGTTTAAATAGAAATAATTATTATCATCAATATTAACATCAACGATATTAAAAAAATTAATAATAAAAATAAAGATTATTTTAATATTTTTCTCAAACATTAATATTCTCGCATATTATAGAAATCGGGGATTCTAAGATGATTCCCAGTATTTTTTCGCTCGAAGCGCGCACGGCCATGACCGCCATGCACGGCCCACACCCAAAACTCGTCGGATGGGGCACAGGCAGCGGGTTCTACACGGCATGGCCGTCACTGCCCCTCAAAATCGACTATATGATCGACCCTCGTCCCGATCGCATGGGCGCGCTTATTCAAGGTCTGCGGATCTACGGGCCCGAAATGCTGATCGACGAAGATCCCGCCACCACGATCATCGTGATTTTTTCCGAAGCCTTCTCCGCCATCGCCGACCGGATCGCAACCTACGGCCCTTTCACCGTTTTTCGCGCGGTCGCCCCGCGCCCCGCCGCCGACGCCTTACCGCCGAGCCGCACCAAAAGTGCGGCTGAAACCATCGAGCATCAAGCCTATATCACCCTTCCCGATCCCGTCTGCGCGGCTCAAGATGCCGAGACCCGGACGGTTCTTGCCGCCCATGATCGGATGGTTGCGGCCCTTGAGGCGGCTCCCGGTCTTTACCACCCCGATATTCATTGGGGTCATTATGCGCGCCACCATCGCGATCAACTGGCACGTTACGGCGTCGGCAGGTTCAAAAGCACGATCAATCAAGAATATTTCCAATTGAACGCCTTCGATATGGATAATTACCTTGTCGATCGCCTGATCGAGCTGTGGCCCACCCATCATGCGATCGAACCGTTGCTCAATATTTTGCCCGATCCATCGCTCTTTCCAAACCAACGGGCGGCCGAGACCTTCAAGCTTTACACCGGACTCTTGTGGGAATTAGCCTTGGCAGGCGACACGCGCGGGCTTTTGCATACGCTGGAAGAACCGATGCTGGGCTCGCCCGTCCCCCTGTTGCGGCAAGGCCGATACATCTCGCAGGATCTTGCCAATTCTTACCGCGAATTTCTCGCCATTGCCGATGGGGTCGGCCTCGATTGCCGGGACCAGCCGATCATCGCCGAACTCGGCGCGGGTTACGGCAGGCTTGCCTGGGTTTTCGGCAAACTGACCAGGGCCCGTTATTGGATCATCGACATCCCGCCGACACTGGCCCTGTCGCAATGGTATCTCGAATCACTGTTTCCCGACGAAAAGATTTTCCACTTTCGCCCATTCTCGGATTTCAACGCAATCGCAGAAGAATTGGCCGAGGCACGTTTTGCCTTTTTCACCCCGGATCAAATCGCAACACTACCCGACCAGGGTCTCGATATCCTGATTTCGATCAGTTCTCTGCATGAAATGTCCCCGACGCAGGTCGCCCATTACGGGGCCGAGGCACAGCGGCTCAGTCGCGATGCGATCTATCTGAAACAATGGATTCAAGGGGTCGTCCAGCATCAGGGGCATTTTATCACCCATGATTCCTATCGCCTTGGCCCCGCCTTTACCCCGATCTTCGACCGGCGCGATCTCGCCAATCCGAAATTCTTCGAAACCCTATCGCGGCGGACTGCCCGCATTGCGTAAGCCTGATCCGCGCGCCATCAGCGGCCCGCACCCAATCCCTTTGCGAAGATGCGCTAGCAGTCTATCGCCATCTGCTGTTAAGCTTCTGCGTGAAAGAATTAGCAGGGCAGGTCAGCCGAATGTCGCACGCGATTACACAGCAGCCTCGTTTCCGCCGGTGGAATCACTCCGTCAGTCTCATCGCATTTCTGGCGGTGATCGCCCTTGCCGGCTGCGCCGCCAGCCCCATGCCTGCCGCAATCCCGGTACCGACTCTGGCCGTGCCGCCGGAAGCCCAATCGCCCGACGGCTTCAGCGCCTATCTCAACGGGCGTTTCGCCCAGGACCAAAAAGACTATAAAACCGCCATCGCCCTCTATCAGGCGGCACTCGGCGTCGATCCGAACAATCCCGAGATTTTGAACCGCATCATGTTGCTCGCGGCGAATGAGGGGCATTTCGATATCGCCGGTCCCTTGGCCGACCGGGTCCTTGCCCTAAGCCCCGATAATGCCGCCGGCACTCTGATCAAGGGCACCCTTCTCCTGAAGGCGGGCAAGCCCGACGCAGCACTGGCCGCAGCTCAGCAATTGCCGCGCGAGGGGTTCTTGCGTTTTTCGGGCAGTCTGCTGCGCGCCTGGTGCGAAGTCGCGCGCAACCATACCGACGCCGCCCTTGCCGAACTCGGCGGATTTGGCGAGGCCCCCGAACTCGCCCCGCTGAAACATCTGCATCGCGGCCTCATTTTGGATGTAGCGGGCCGTACGGACGAGGCCGCAGCCGCCTATCTCGCCGCACAAAATAACGGCCCGGCCTTTCTTCGGTTCAGCCAAATCATCGGCAATTTTCTAGAACGCACCGGCAAGACCGCCGAGGCCGACGCCCTTTACGAAAAATTCAACACCTCAGAACGCGGTGGCGACATCGCCCTGGCCCGCACCCCCAAGGGGATACCCGCCCCGCTCATCGCCACGGCCAGTGCGGGCTTGAGCGAAGCCTTCTTCGATATCGCCAGCATTCTAAACAGCCCCGATGCCGTCGATGCAACGATCATTCACGCCCAACTCAGCCTCGCCATCGATCCAAGCTTCACCCTTGCCCGCCTGATTTTGGCCGAGGCCCAGGAAACCGACCAACGCACCATCGCGGCCCTGGCCTCTTATCAAGCGGTCGATCCCGCCTCGGCTTTGGGATGGACCGCCCGCCTGCGGGTGGCGGCGCTCAAAAACCAAATCGGCGATGCGGCAGGATCCGAGACCGATCTGCGGGCGATGATTGCGGAACGGCCGAACAATGCCGACGCGGCCGAAGCCTTGGCCGACCTGCTGCGCGCCAAAGAATCCTATGCCGAGGCCATCCCGTTTTACGACGAGGCCATCCTGCGCGCCGAAAAGAGCCACCCGGCCCGGCTTTGGATCCTCCATTTCAGTCGCGGCATCGCCAAGGAGCGCAGCGGCAATTTCGCGGCGGCCGATATCGACCTGCGCCGCGCCCTCAGTTTGAAACCGGGCCAGCCTTCCATCCTCAATTATCTGGGCTATAGCCTGATCGACCGAGGGGAAAAATTGCCCGAAGCCCTCGACATGATCAAACAGGCGGTGAAGGAACGTCCGAACGACGGCGAAATCATCGATTCGCTCGGCTGGGCCTATTATCGGCTCGGCGACTATAAAAATGCCCAGATCAATCTCGAAAAAGCCGTGGAACTGCGCCCGTCGGAGGCGGAAATCAACGACCATCTGGGTGATGTCTATTGGCAAATCGGTCGCAAGGAAGAAGCCCAATTGCAATGGAAACGGGCCTTGACCTTGAAACTAACCCCGCAGCAGGAAACGGCGATCAAGGCGAAACTCCAATCACCGCCCCCGCGCAAAGGCGGCAAAACGGCACTTTAGCGATGGATCCATGCTAAAACACCTGGGCAAGACGCAGGCGGACTGGTAAGTGTCTCGCCCGCATCTTGCCGGGTATTGTCCCACCTATCTGGATCGCTCCTCTGGGCGGTTCGTTTCTTTCTTTTTTCGGCCCAGGTTCCGATGTCCGTTTCTTCTCGTCCCTGCGACCCGCCGATCAGCCGACCGGCACCGGCCAAATTGAACCTGACCTTGCAAGTGGTAGGGCGTCGGGACGATGGGTATCACCTGCTGGATTCCTTGGTTGCCTTCACGGCCTATGGCGATACCGTATCGGTCGCCCCGGCACCGGTGCTGAGCCTTACGGTAACGGGGCCGTTTGCCGACGCGCTCGGGGGCGATCATCGCGACAATCTGGTCATGCGCGCCGCCCGGTCGCTTGCCGAGGCCGCAGGCATTGAGGCCGGGGCGGCGATACACCTCGTCAAGCGCCTGCCCATCGCCTCAGGCATCGGCGGCGGGTCGAGCGACGCTGCGGCAACGCTGTCGGCACTCTGCGCACTCTGGCGGATCGACCCGGACCCGTCCGATCTCGCCCGGATCGGTCTTGCCTTGGGTGCCGATGTCCCCGTCTGTCTTGCCGCCCATGCCGCCCGGCTTCAGGGGATCGGGGATCGCGTCACACGGATTGCAGCCTTGCCGCCCTGTCCGATCGTTCTGGTCAATCCGGGGATCGGCCTTGCGACACCGGCCGTGTTCAAGGCGCGGCGCGGGCCGTTTTCCGTGCCGAACGGCCCCGATTTTTTCCAATCCGCGCCACCATCCGACGCCGCCTCCCTTGCCGAGCGGCTAGCCCCCTATCCGAACGATCTGACGGCCGCCGCAATCGACCATGTGCCGGCCATCGCTGAGATCCTGGACCGCCTCGCCGCATTGCCTGGCGCCCGCCTTGCCCGGATGAGCGGCAGCGGTGCTACCTGTTTTGCCCTCTTCGACACAGCCGCAGACGCAGATGCCGCCGCTGCCATCCTTGCAACACACGGCTGGTGGGCGATTGCGACACAGTTGATCGCGCAATAAATCACTTGAATCCGGCGAAAAGGACGGTTATATCTCCGGTCCCTCGCTGAGGTTTGTTGGGGCGTAGCCAAGCGGTAAGGCAGCGGATTTTGATTCCGCCATTCGGAGGTTCGATCCCTCCCGCCCCAACCATTCATTTTTCCCAAAAATCCGACAAAAATTGTCGAATACAGATTCTTTTGCGACTAAACACGATTAAATGCGAGTAATACACCGCTTGCTCGCAATAAATCCTGGCGTTTGTACGGACTATTGGATTCCGACTTCCACATTAGCCCCCACCGAACATGTCGGCGACTTTCACGGCATACCTGTCTGTCGTCCCGGAAACGAAGTCGGTCAATGCATGCAAAGCATCGTAAGCATTGTCGAAAGAATCGACCGGAAATTCAAGCGCCCTGGCGACTTGGTTATGATAGGAGCTCAGCGCCTCTGTTTTCCAGTTGACGCGACACGCCTCATCAAGCAAAGGCAAAAGACCATTCAAGAGACGATAAATAACGTTGCGACCATAGATTTCTAACTCTGTTTTTTTTCGGGCTTTGAAAATCTGATTTTTTGAGAACTTCTCAATTTCTTCAAATATTTTTTTCTGACTTGATTCTTCTATCAAGGAACTATTGAAAGTTCCCGCCATAATCCCATGATAGTTTTCCGTGAACGCCTCCACACAGGCCGAGATTGCCCCCCCGATGGCCAAAGCCCTGGCCCTTGACACACGATCGGCCTCGGCTTCTTGATGGGCCTGGGGGCTGCTTCGCGATGCGACAGCCCCATCAGCCTGCGCGAGCGCAATCTCGGTTCCTTGTTGGGCCTGACGGTCGCTTGGATCTCGCTTTTTTGCCAGACCCTGGAGCAATTCGATGACCTGCCCGGATGAAACATCACCGGCAATATAGGCATCCTCAAGGTCCATGATGTTATAGCAAATATCATCCGCCGCTTCCATCAAGAAGGTCAAAGGATGGCGTGACCACCAGGAACCAATCAACTTCCCATCGGTATTTACGACCTCTCGACTAACAAGTCCCAGTCTATCCGCGATATTTTGAAATATTGGTACGTCATTTTCGAAGAAACCATATTTCTTTAGGCCGATATATTTTTTCCCCCCAACGGTGCCAGCCTCGCCGATTTGCTTTTTGATATTGGCGGAAACCGGGTATTTCGTAAAGGCGCCGAGGCTGGCGAGACAGAGACGCAATCCCCCTTCGTTTTTGTACATTTCGGTCCGCGCCAAAATTCGAAACCCTTGCGCATTCCCCTCGAAGGCTTTGAACTCATGCCGCTGTTCTTCTGGGATCTCCGCCAGGATACCCGTCGGCTTGTCGAACTTCTCTCGAAACCAGGAGGCAATCGCTTCTTCCCCGGCATGTCCGAAGGGGGGATTGCCGATATCGTGCGCCATACAAGCCGTCTGCACCAAACCCGCCATCGTGTCGATTGGCGGCGGAGAAATCGTACCCGATCGGTCCGCCAGCCACGCCCCCACTTCGATGCCCAAGGACCGACCGACACTGGTCACTTCCAAACTGTGGATCAGGCGGTGATGGACATGGTCATGATCGTAAAGAGGCCGAACTTGCGTTTTATTCGCGAGCCTGCGGAACGGTTGTGAGAAGAGAATGCGATCCATATCCTGAAGATAGGGTGGGCGATGTTTGTCAGGGGGGTAATTGGTTTTGCCCAACCGTTCGAGATTCAGAAGATTATCCCATTCCATGTCAGGGCACCTTTGTCCGGTTCTTGTTCACGGTCGCCTAAATACACAATAATTCAACGCATAGCGCGCACATAACATGCATCAATATCTTCTGTTTTATAGGATATAAGCAAATTGGTGAAATCCATATATTACCTTGGTAATGAGAGATGATTTCGGCGCAATCAAGCTCATTTTTCTAATGATGACCTTCTGAAAAGAACTTAAAAGCCATTTTTTTACAACCTATTATATTATTTGATTCTGTCAAGCTGCATAAAAAATAATTACGATGGAAAATCTTATCATGACAATTTTGAGCAGATATCTCCTCTTCCGGGACGGCAAAATTCGCAATGTATCTTGGATGGGTACGGCATCATACCCCGACCGGATGATCGATACCGGATGCCCTTGTCCCAGAATCAAGAGTAACCGACGCACAAGGGTCGGTCGTCGCCCGCACGGCGGGGTTCAGCAACGAGGAACCGCCGCCTCGGCCTCTTTTCAATGAAAACCGTTCTGGAGACATTCGGTTTTTTGCGGCATAACTCTTCGATGCCGCCCGGCCGGGATGGATGCGGCAAGGCTGTCTTGGATGATGGGATGCTTTGGACGTTACCCAATTTACTGACCGTATCGCGGATTGTCGTGATTCCCGTCATCATCGGCGCGTTTTACCTGCCGCAGCCCTTTGCCGCCTGGATCGGGTGCGGGCTTTTCACTTATGCGAGTGTCACCGATTGGCTCGATGGCTATATCGCGCGTCGGCATCATCAGGTTTCGGCATTCGGTCGTTTTTTGGATCCGATCGCCGACAAATTGTTGGTGGCTGCCTGTCTCATGATGTTGGTGGCGTTCCAACATCTGGGCGGGATTGCCATTTTGCCGGCCCTCGTTATCCTCGCCCGCGAAATTCTGGTCTCGGGCTTGCGCGAGTTTCTGGCCGGCCTTAGGGTCAGCCTGCCGGTCAGTGCGCTCGCCAAATGGAAAACCGCCCTGCAAATGGCGGCACTCGGCACGTTGCTCGTGGCGGACGGGACGCCGCCCGACTGGCATTTATCGGCGATCGGCCAAGGTATGCTGTGGCTTGCGGCCTTATTGACCTTCGTGACCGGCTACGATTATCTGCGCGCCGGTCTTGCCCATATGGCCGATGAGGATCAACGGATCTGATGGGGAGTGCCATGCGCGTATTCGGTCTCGCCGCCTGGAGCGGCAGCGGCAAAACCACCCTCTTGACAGGGCTCATCCCCTGTCTCGTGGCGCGGGGGGTCACCGTGTCCACCGTCAAACACGCGCATCATACGTTCGACCTCGATCAACCGGGCAAAGATAGTTATCGCCATCGCACCGCCGGGGCGCACGAGGTCATGATTGCCGGGGCCGCCCGCTGGGCGCTGCTGCATGAGGCGCGCGGCGAACCCGAGACGGAACTGGATGGCCTGCTTGCCCGCATGAGCCCGGTCGATCTGGTTCTGGTCGAAGGGTTCAAACGCCATGCCCACCCGAAAATGGAAATTATCCGCCCGGCCTTGGGCAAACCGCTGCTTTATCCCGACGATCCGCTGATCTGTGCCCTTGTCTTGGTCGAAGCCTTGTCGGATGATCGCCTTGCCGGGTGCCCACTGCCCTGCTATCGGGCCGACGCTCTTGAGGCGCTGGCCGATCTCGTTCTCGACAAGGCAATGAATATTTAAGGAATTATGCAATGCACCTGCTTTATTTCGCCTGGGTTCGGGATCGGATCGGCAGGGCATCCGAGACGGTTGCCTTGCCGCCCGGTATCGCGACGGTCGGGGCCTTGCTGGATCATCTGGCAGCCAAGGGCGGGGGCTATGCCGCAGCCCTCGTCGATCGATCCGTCGTGCGGGTTGCCGTCAATCAAGCCTATGTCAATCTGGATCATCCCATCGGCCCCGACGACGAAGTGGCCTTGTTTCCACCGGTCACGGGAGGATAGGCGATGATCCGGGTTTTAACCGAGCCGTTCGATCCGGGTCAGGAAATGGCGCGCTTCATCGCCGCTCTTCCTCCCGGTGCCGTGGGCGGGATCGGCAGTTTTTTGGGCCTCGTGCGCGGCGACGGGAACCGGGTGCGGGCGATGACCCTCGACCATTATCCCGGCATGACCGAACGCCTCTTGGCCGAGATCGAGGCGGAGGCCGGGGCCCGCTGGCCGCTCGATGCCAGTTTGATCCTGCATCGCGTCGGCCGGTTGGAACCGGGGGATCCCGTGGTTTTAGTCCTGACGGCCTCGGCCCATCGCCGTGCGGCACTCGATGCCTGCGCCTTTCTCATCGATTGGTTAAAGACTAAGGCCCCATTCTGGAAATCGGAAGAGACCGACCAGGGGCCGATCTGGGTTGCGGCAAAGGCAAGCGACGATCAAGCGGCCGATCGCTGGACATGAGACCGTGCCGAGGGATTCGCGCGTATCCTCCCACAAGGTGCGTGGCTTTGCCTATATCCCCCGACGGCCGAAACGAGTATGTTTATCTTTCCTTGCCAGCCGGTTCGATCGTCTTCAAGAAGATCGGCCCATGGGGGGCCGACAGATTTTGAAGGGCATGAATGGAATGGAATTGCCAACTTATACGCGACGTCTCAGCGATAAAATTCTCTGGGCCTTCGATCATGCCGTCGAACAAGGGGCGGTCGAGGCGGCGCATCATCTGATGCTGGCCCTCGAATTGGCCCTGACGTCGGAGGGCGGACCGGATAAGATCGACAAGAGACGCGATTTCGATGCCGTGGTTGCGGCCTATAATAAATTAAAGGGAATCGGCTGATCGTCCAGACTGCGGGGCGTCGGTCCCGGTTGGGCAATCTGCCGGTTTCGTCCGTTTGCGGTAAACGACCCTCAGGGTCCATGATCGGACCCAAGGGTCGGGGGAAATGATTGATGCATAATGTTGGTACGAACCAGGGTTGGTTTTTTTCGCTCGTTGCGTATGGCCTTTGGCCGACCCTTTATTTAGTCGGCATTGTCGGCACGTCGTTTGCGTTTTCGACCGGCCACCCGGTCTTGTGGTTCAATGTCGTCTATCTGAGCGTCGTCGTCACCATCGCCCTTTTCGAGCGGGTTTATCCCTATGAACGGGCTTGGCTGCGCGATGATCACGAAACGGGCAACAATATCGCCCACACCCTCTTGAGCAAGGGCTTGGCGCAGATCGCCGGGGCGAGTTTGAGTTCCATCACCATGGAAACCGCCATCCTGGTCGATCCGGCAGCGGGCGGATCGACCCTTTGGCCGAGCAGTTGGCCCTTGTTCCTTCAAATCGTTCTCGGCATGTTGATCGCGGAGTTCGGTCTCTATTGGGCCCATCGCATCGCCCATGAATGGACGTTCATGTGGCGGTTTCATGCCCTGCATCACAGTGTGACGCGCCTCTGGGTCATCAATACCGGTCGGTTTCATTTGGCCGATACTGTGTTCAAGGTCGCCCTCAGCCAAATCCCGCTCTATCTTCTCGGAGCCCCGGTGATCGTATTCCTCTGGGGCAGTGCCATGACGGCCTTTACGGGGCTCTTGACCCATTGCAATATCGATCTGCGTACGGGCCCCCTCGATTGGTTTTTCAGTACCCCGGCTCTCCATCGGTGGCACCATTCCAAGATCCCAGCCGAAGGCAATAAGAACTACACAGAAAATCTCGTGATCTGGGATCTCGTATTCGGAACCTATTTCAAGCCAGCCCGCCGCCCGCCCGTCGATATCGGCATCGATGGCGTCGTCGACCCGACCTTCTGGGGGCAATTGATCCAACCCTTCACCAAAGACGGCGTCGCCCGGATTATGAACCCGCCGACGGTCACCGAGATGCGGCGGGCCTCTTAAAGACACCCCTTGCGTCTGGGGGTGTGTCGGTCGCTCTTTGCAACCGCCACAAGGCGAACGCACACCGAGTAAAACATTACCGCCCCCCGATCGCCCGCTTGACCGTTTGAAAAAAATATGACCGGATAGCGCCCGCATCGGGCCGTGTTCATCGACACGGCCCGTTTGGTTTATGCCCGCGTCGGAGTGAAGGATGAGCGCCCCCTATCGTGATCTTGATCCCGAAAACTGGGACAGTGTGCGCGCGCTCGGTCATCGCATGATTGACGATATGATCGATCACTTGGCGACGGTACGCCAACGGCCCGTCTGGCAACCAATGCCCGATGCTGTCCGCGATAGCTTTCAAGCGGCAACGCTGCCAACAACGCCGACCCCACTTGATGTGATCTATCAAGAGTTCCAAGATCGGATCCAGCCCTTTACGGCGGGCAATATCCATCCCCGGTTCATGGGATGGGTGCATGGCGGCGGCAATGTCGTCGGGATGTTGGCCGATCTCTTGGCGGGCGGTCTGAATGCCAACCTTGGCGGACGCGATCATGCCCCGATCGCCGTGGAACGCCAAATCATGCGTTGGTGTGCTGACCTCTTCGGCTTTCCCCCGGACAGTACCGGCATCCTTGTCACGGGATCGTCCTTGGCCAACCTGATCGGGGTCTTGATCGCGCGGCGCCAGCGCCTCGGCGCCACAGTCCGCACGGCAGGGCTGAAAGACGCCCCCCTCGTCGGCTATGCCGCCACCAGCGCCCACGGCTGCATCGCGCGCGCCTTCGATTTTGCCGGGCTTGGCACCGACGCCCTCCGGCGGATTGCGTGCGATGGGGCGGGACGCATGCGCCTCGATCTGCTTGATGCAGAAATCGCCGCCGACCGGGCGGCGGGCTTGATCCCCTTCATCGTGATCGGCACGGCGGGTACGGTCGATACCGGGGCTATCGATGATCTCAACGCTTTGGCAGACCGGGCCGCCGCACACGATCTATGGTTTCACGTCGATGGGGCCTTCGGGGCCTTTGCCCACTTGTCCCCCCGGTTGCGCCCCTTGGTCGCTGGGATCGAGCGGGCCGATTCCTTAGCCTTCGACTTCCATAAATGGGCCCAAATCCCCTATGATGCCGGGTGCGTGCTGGTGCGCGACGGCGTCGCCCACGCGGAAACTTTCGCAGCGCCAGCCGCCTATCTGCAACGGGAAACCCGTGGCCTTGCCGCAGGGCATCCCTGGTTTTGCGATTTCGGCCCAGATCTGTCGCGCGGCTTTCGCGCCTTGAAGGTCTGGTTCACCTTGCGCGCCTATGGCACGGATCATCTGGGCCGTGTCATCGACCATTGCTGTGCTATGGCCCACGACCTCGCCGCCCGGATCGACGCCGCCCCCCATCTCGAAAGGGCGGCCCCGGTTGCCCTCAACATTGTCTGCTTTCGCCATCTGGGCCCTGCACGCGATCTCGATGCGTTCAATCGCACCCTTGTCATCGCACTGCAAGAATCCGGTGTCGCCGTACCCTCGACCACAACGATCGATGGCCATCTCGTCATCCGCATCGCCCTCGTCAATCACCGCGTCGGACCGGAAGATCTCGACCAACTGATGGCGGCTGTGGCGCATTACGGTGCAGTTTTGACGGGCACGGACTGAGCCTCGCCCCTACATGACTCGGTTTCGCCCAGCCCGCTTTGCGGCATAGAGCTTCTGATCCGCCCGACGCAAAAGATCGTCCGGGGCAAGATCGACGGCGGGATCGTAAGCAGCCACCCCAACGCTGACTGTGATCACCGGGGCAACGAGCGAGGTTTCATGGGCGATGCCACGTCCCATCACTGCCGCACGCACCCGTTCGGCCATGATATAGGCACCGGCCGGTTCCGTGTCCGGCAGAACGATCGCAAATTCTTCGCCGCCATAGCGGGCGGCGAGGTCGGCCGGACGATGAACCAGCCCCTGGATCGCGGTTGCCACTTGGCGCAGGCAATCATCGCCCTGCGTATGGCCGTAATGATCGTTATAGGGTTTAAAAAAATCAACGTCGAGCAACAGCAGCGACAAGGGCGTGTGCTTGCGCCGGGCCCGGCGCCATTCGCGAAACAAAAACTCATCGAGACATCGGCGATTGCCGATGCCGGTCAGGCCATCAATCAGGCTCATATCTTCGAGAAAATCGCGGTATCTCTTCAATTCTAAATGGTTTTTGATCCGCAGACGCAGGGTCGCAGGCTGGACCGGCTTTGCGATAAAATCGATGGCCCCCAATTCCAACCCGCGCTGTTCCGCATCCAACGCATTGAGGCCGGTGATAAAAATCAGGGGAATACGCTGTGTGCGCTCTTCCGCCTTCAACTGGCGGCAAACCTCGAACCCATCAACCCCCGGCATCATCACATCCAACAGAATGAGATCCGGTCGTTGATCATTCGCCATTGCAATCGCCCCCTCGCCATCGGGCGCGATCAGAATTTCATACTCATCCCCGAGAAGTTCAGCCAAAAGCTTGGCCAAAGCGGGCGAATCATCAGCAATCAGAACCTTTTGCCGCCCCATTGGGCGTACCTTTCCCCGAAAAGAGACCGAGACCGGACCATGATCACGCACAAAGACCGGGACTTATGACAATCCGTGTCAGACAAAGTCCCATCCGCGCCGCAAGCTCCGAACCAATCGAACCGCCGCACATCGACGCATGCATTTTACTCTATAATCAAATTCAGGCCGCGTCATTAATTCAGTGACATTCCAGGAACAGCGACAGGACACAATGACCATCAGCGACGCAGCAAGACCATATTATACAACCGAAATTTCGGCAATGACTAGGAAGATCTCTCCCGACGCGCGCGCGGGACCGCACTCGTCGTGATCCACCGTTCGCCGCCACTCGATTCCCACGGCAACATCAATCGTTCATAACGGCTGCGCACCGTCGGCGCGCCGGGCGGCGAGATGACGGCTTCGACGAGTTCGAGGCTAGGCTCATCCCCTGTAGCAAGTTCCCGGTAAGGCTGTGACAGAAATTCACCATAGAGTGAATCGGGTTGATCTTGAATATCCCGCCCCAGCATTTGCAAACGGTGACAGGGGCGATAAATGCCCAACGTGTTCATAACCGCCATGACTTCGAGACGATCGACCGTTTCAACCCGCATCAACATCCGTTCGCCCTTGACCTGACCGGCACGGCGGCGAATTTCCGCACGGGTAAGACGCCCACGGGACTTCAACCAAGCTCCATAGGTTTGATTGAGGCTGGCACGGCGCGCATCGGACAGGCGATCGATCGACATACGTTCCAGAAAAAACGCCGGCCGTGGCGTGGCACCGGGGGCTTCACCGCGCCATTCGTCAAGGCGCGCCACAATATCCTGGAGCGACGTCAAAAGTTCCGGCACGGATTGAGAGCCCAATACAGTCGCACTATCCCGTTCGACCACGGCCCGTTCGACCTGGCAATGCACCAAAACCCAAATGATGCGCTCAAAACAGGCCTGCGTCAGCGGCCCGTCCCCAAGCGCAATGCGCGCACGGCTCTCTTTGACAAAAACCCGCGTATAGATCGGCCCGTGTCCCACCGGAAGACCGGTTGTCCGTCTTACCATGAGGGCGGGAGGCTTCGGAAGATCTTGCCCCGACAAACTCCACACGCCGCCACGATCGCTGATGAGAATATCCATGTCGTCCTCGCGATCTTTGATCACCATGCTTTACACTGCTCTGGGCGCATCGTGAAGTGCAGAGATTGATTTTTTGTAAGTATTCACGATATCGAGCCAGTCCTCATGGTTTTAACCACGCTTAGCCGGAACGATACCAACATCGTGTGTATTCACGATATGAATTTCTCTTATTAATCTAATTCACCGATGAAACCGTCGCTGAAAATAAGGTTTTTTAATAGCTTTTAAAAATTGTATCCGCGCTGCCCCGCGAATCGGAGCAAAACCTCATACAGGGAGAAACAAAGCGTCATTTAGCACTGATTTTCAATGCTATTCACCGGCCATATCGGCAAAAAAACCGATCTGCCAAGTCATGGCTTCTTCTGAAAGGGGAAAACCGCCATCGGAACGCGGTTTCATCACTTGTGTTGGCGGGATGCGGGCAAGCACAGTCTGCAACCGGACCGCAAATCGCATCGGCAAACCTGCACGCCAGACGAGTGACGTGACACCTTTTGCACTATGCGACGCCAAGATCTTATCGACCACGGCAATGGCAAGCCCGGACAGGACGGCAAGCCCGGCGTGAACCATCAAGGTCCGCGCCCCGATCAAGGCATCGACCAAGGCATCTTCATCCAACTTTCCGGCCGCTTTGAGACGTCTTGCCTCTTCCAGCAGCTTTTCCATCGGATCGCCCCCCTGGGCCGCAGCCCCGTCGGGATCATCCGCATCGTCCTGATCGAGACGCCCGAGGACGAGAGACTGAAGCTCATGCACCGTTTCAGGCTTTAGATCGGTCCGCGCGCGCAAGCGTTGGATGAGATCCTGGGCAACGAACCGGGCGAGTTTGCGCGCCGCATCGTCCGATAGGCGGGGACGTTCGACCAAAGGACGATGCCATGCGACATAATTCGGCGCCCGATCAATCAGGCGATCCAAGGTTTCCTCGCGGATCTGGGCGCTATCGTTGGAAAGCAAGGCCGTAATCGCATCGACGTCATTACCGTTGCCGACCACATCGGTGACAGCCGCCGACAGCCCCTTGCGACGCGCGATGGCCGCCGACGCGCCGGGGATCGGCATCTGACTGAGGATATTGATGAGATCCGCATCGCTTAGAACCGGGGAATATTGCAGGACCGGGCCCGATACCGATAATTCTGCGTCCCGTGCCAGCCGTTGAACCACCTCGGCCGGGGCATCCGGCATAGATTTCAACGTATCCGACACGATCCGGCGCACGCGAACCGCCTGATCTTGGATCAATGTCTCAAGCACATCGTAGGTCATTCGGCGCAACCGATCGGTCTCGCGCGCGGTCAATCCCGGCGACAGAGTCGCAATTTTGCCGGCAAGATTGGCCCGCACCCGCTCGTCCGTATCGACAGCGAGCACCAGATCGGCCTGAACCGGTGTCGCCTCATTGCCGGCAACCGCGCGGCGCACCGCACTATCGGGGTCGGTCGCCAAATAATAAAGCACTTCGGGCCGCACCTGATTGTTGGCGGCAACCATACAGCGATCGGCGGAAGAACCCGCCAAAAGTCGCTTCGATTCTTCATAGTCAATGGGTGGATTGCTTTTGCCGATCCGAAAAACCCGCTGTAACAACCCCTTCATCGCACCCCGTCATCCTCTTGATTGTCGAGAACTGCGTGCGCCAATTCCCACGAACTGCACCGCCGCGCCTTCGCACGGTACATGGCCGCATCGGCGCGGGCAACCAATTGTTCCAAGGTTTCATGGACGTGACTATCGAACACGGCGACGCCGAGCGAAACACCCAACGGGCGGTCCGGTGCCGATGAAATCTCGATCAAGCGCCCTGCATGCGCCAAAAGCGCCTCTGCACGGCCCGGCGCATGTTCCAGCGTCACCCCTTCGAGCCAAACCAAAAACTCGTCGCCCCCGATCCGAGCGATGACGTCGCTCGGCCGCGTACAACCGCGCAGGATCTCAGCGCAGGTCAAAATAGCCCGATCGCCGGCCAAATGGCCGCCGACATCGTTCTGGGCCTTCAGGTTGTTAATATCCACATAGATTAAGGTTCCAGACCCTTTGCCCAAACTCAACCGGGTCAAGCGGCGTTCGAGATCGGTGAAGAAAGCCCGACGGTTGAGCAGGCCCGTCAAGGCGTCCGTGTTAGACAGGGCAATAATCTCGTGATAATTGCGCAATTGCGCAATTGCGATCCCGATCTGACCCGCCACCTCGCGCAGGATCAGGCGATCACCATCGCCAAACCCACGCCCATCCGCCCGGCACCAAAACAACACGGCACCGTTCACCCCACCATCGCCCGATGTCGCATCGTCGGTGACGTGGCCGATCAGATGCAGACCATCGCGCAGAAGGTCGACGGTGCCTTGCTCCAGCAAGGCGGCCAAGCCTTCCTCAAAATCACTTTCCGGCAGGGTTCTGCCCCAAGGGATGATCTCGTAGCTCTTCGTGGCCGGATGGCCGTTGATGATCAAGCCGCCCTCTGCCCCAATCGCAAGGCCCGTACCGGTGAGCGACGCTGGCAGGGTTTTTTCGGGGTTGATCTCGTTGCGGATCGTATCGACCAAATAGGTCATCAACCGATCGCGCATATGACGCTGTTTTTGGGCCCGTTCATCCTCACGCTGACTGGTGACGTCCTTCGCCATGCCCCGAGAACCGCACCAGATGCCGTCTGCATCCAAAATCGGCACGGCGGTAATGG
The DNA here is from genome assembly GCA_036821645.1 of Aliidongia sp. Classification (GTDB taxonomy): domain Bacteria; phylum Pseudomonadota; class Alphaproteobacteria; order ATCC43930; family CGMCC-115725; genus DAISJD01. Next base: position 8,641 of record DAISJD010000011.1, on the reverse strand, counting down.
ACTGACAGGTGATCTGACCGTCGGCCCCCTGCAACCAAACATCGGTCGCCAGCACAGGGTGGCGCGCCTGAAACACCGGATAGGGCAAGGGGGCTGCATCGACGATAAAATCGACGGCCAACCGCCCCAACAGATCGCGGCTGGCATAGCCTAGGGCACCGCCGCTCGACAAAAAGACGAACCGCCCATGCCGGTCCGTTTCCCAGACGAAATCACTCGACGCATCCACCAGATCGCGATAACGCTGCCGACTTTCGATGAGGGCGCGGCGCAAGGCGCTTTCCGCAGGGTTCGTTGCAATAACCACCAATGCCCCAAAACGCCCCTCAAGGGGCAGGATGACGGCATCGGCACATTCGCCCGGAAACGGCCCAACGAGGCGTTCAAGTCGCATGGCGTCGGCAAGCATGGCCCGACCGGCCGCGACGGTCAGATAGGCGATCGTCTCATCATTCAATTCTCGTAAGAGGGCCGTGCCATGCTCGTTCGCCCCCGACACATCGCCGCCGACCGTGACGAGCAGCGCTGCACCGCCAAAACCGGAGAGATCCGTCTTAGCCAGCGGAAGTTTGGCACCTTGTTCGATAATCGTGTGATTCATCTGCACCACGTCAGCCCAAAGCCGGATTGCGCGAATCTTGACGATCCGCCCCCGTTGCCATGACATTCAACCGAATTCCTAGCAGACCAATCCATAAGATAGGGTAAACTAAGTCTGACCAACCCGCGTTTCGAGTGCATTCATTCAGGAAACGGCGATAAGCCCTTGCTCAACGCGGATCTTCTCATCTAAATCTGGTAGATGCGTTGTGTGAAGAGGGGGCGGATGCTTCACCCGGCACGGTCACACATGGGCATGACCACATCAGGCAGAATGGGGGACTGGATGCTTTAAATTCAAAAAATTTATGTAACACACATAAAAAAGCAACGGCATGGCAAATAATAAGCCAATATTTACCTTATAAAGCAAGACGAAAACCTTCGCGATATCGTAAGAAAAAAGTAAAATTAGCGATAAATACAGAATATAATTATAGTTTTTATGTTTATTTGGCTTATCGTCACTCAACAACCAAACTGGAATAAAGGAAAGCATTACAAGATCATAATGAAAAAGATATGGCGTTGAAAAAACACAGGCAAGAACTAAAAAGGCTAGCTTATTTTTATTGATGCCGCCTTTAGACCAAAAAACAAACACCAAGATCATCATTGTTATGGAAACGGAAATTTGGACCGCATAAGCAGCATATTCCGACACACCAAAACTTCTGAGGCTTGCATAGACGGACGTCATACCCAAGGCAAAATATGCGTATTTCAGGACCATATCGCCCGTGTGGCCGACGACCTGGAAATAACTGACCCAGGCTTCGAAACCGAACAAGAGAACCGAAAGACCGACCAAACCCAAGGCCGAAGCCGTAAAGGCAAACAAGGCCGACCAAGAACGAGACGCCAGAAGGGCAACCGGAACCAAGAGACCAATCTGGGGCTTCATCACCAAAGCCCCCAACAAGGCCCCACCCGCAATCGGCGACTTTTCCAACAATGTCAGCCCCCCGCCAAGAAATGTGGCGGTGTAGGCCCCGTTCTGTCCCGTCACAACCCCCTCATTCATGGCAGGGTTTGCCAAAGCAATCACAAATGACATCCGCCATGAACATAATTGACGCAAGGCTGTTGCAAGACAAAGGTATCCGGTCACATTCCAAAGAGCGTAACTCAAAAAATAAGGAAAAAAAGCCAAGCCGTAAATTAATAAAAAATATACCGGTGGGTATGAGAAATAACGCTCATAATCAAGTTCATGACCGAAAAAACTCTTCATATCTTCATAAAAATTTTTAAGGTCATAAATTCTATTAACATTTTCATTTAATAAATCAACGCTAGCTATGTAAAAATTACCAAAATCACTACCAAGAGGGGCATTAATATTTGATGTATTAACAAAAAAAACATTAGAAACAATAAGAAACAAAACCATAATTGCTAAAAAATTCAAATAGAACATTAATTTTTTTTCGTACTCTTTTTGCATAGTCATATATCCCAGATATCGCTTATCGATATTCATCGAAAGGAATTATTTTTTTCAAAAAACATGGTGTCCCCGACTGGAGTCGAACCAGTGGCCCTCAGTTTAGGAAACTGATGCTCTATCCTGCTGAGCTACGAGGACTTGGCAGCGGTTATAACAAAAAATCACGCCTTCGCTAAGCTTTTTTCAGCATGCGTGACCATGCGGCCAGCAAGAGCGACATCACCCTTCCAAGGGTTCCACGGCTGTGCGATGCGTCAGATGGAGAACCGGTCGACCCCGCCAGAGCATCGCCCCGCGCAGACGCAGGCGCCGACCGACGAGACGGCGTAAGAGGCTGAGACCAGGGGTAAAAAACGCCTTATCCGGCCCCATGATCAGGGCTGCGGCTCGGGCGTTCGTGCGATCCTCAGGACGGCACTCGCCGACACCGAGGGCCAACATCCACCCTTCCGCCTCGGCCGTTACGGCGCAAAGCCGGGCTTCCAGAATCAAAAATTGCCCGGTCACATGATCCAGATCGTCAATCGAATGCACGCGATAGAACGGCTCGTCCCAAATGCCAAGACGCGCCGCCCGCGCCGCTCGTTCGTGCAGAATGGCAAGATCGGCAAGGGCGGACATGCCGGGCGTATGAAGGACCCGCGCCAATCCCTGTTGCAGCAAATCCCCTTCTAGCCAGACCCCGTCCGCCGTGATCGCATAAGCCACGAGCCGTCCATACCGATCCCGCAGAACCCCTTCGGTTTGATCGTCGCGATAAAAGGTTACGTCCAGGCCCAACGCCTCGGCACAGAGCCGCGTGCGGGCCAATTCGGCCAAGGGCCCCTGCCCGCCACCCGGAATCGGCAACGGAACGTCGATCCCGGCCAAACGAACCATCGACCCATCGACAAGCGTCACCGTGCGCGCATCCGGGCAATTCAGCACTCTACCTTGGGCTACCTGAATGAGATCGCGGCCGAGCACCGGCTCCGCCCAGAGGGGATCTGGGGACGCCCACGCGAAAAGCGACAGAGCAACCCATCGGACCGCCTTGACGTTCAGCCCCATAATTCCGCAGGCGATTCGATATGACGGGTAATCGAATCCCGCAGCTTCACCATGGCGCGATGTTCCAATTGCCGAACCCGTTCCTTCGAGACTCCAAGATCGCGCCCCAATTGTTCAAGCGTAATCCCATCCTCGCTGAGACGGCGTTCTGCAATGATGCGCCGTTCGCGCGGCGACAACTGCGCCAAGGCCTCGGCCAACCAGGCCGAACGGGTTTTTGCATCGCGCATGCCGATCACCACCTCTTCCGGCGATGGGCGCGTATCGGGTAAAATATCCTGCCAATCGGCTTCGCTCTCGGTGGTGAGCGGACTATTTAAGGACTGATCCGCGCCGCCTAAGCGTTGTTCCATTTGCAACACGTCATGGAAACCGACCTTGAGGTCGTCGGCGATCTTGCGCCGTCCCCGATCGTCGAGCGGCGCACCGGAACTTTCCTCGATTTTGGAGCGCAACCGTCGCAAATTGAAAAACAACGATTTTTGTGCCGCCGTCGTCCCAGTACGGACGATCGACCAATTGCGCAGAACATAATCCTGCATCGCCGAGCGGATCCACCAAGCGGCATAGGTCGAAAACCGCACGTCACGGTCGGGCTCGAACCGGGCTGCCGCCTGCATCAACCCGACGTTTCCCTCCTGCACGAGATCGCCGATCGGCAAACCGTAATGGCGAAACCGAGTTGCCGTTGCAACCACAAGACGTGTATAGGCCCGCACCATTTCGTGCAAAGCGGCAGAATCCTGATGATCCCGCCACCGGCGCGCCAAATCCAGTTCGTGGTCCCGCGACAGCAAGGGCTGCTTCATCGATTGCTTGATGAAGCTGACATTGGCGCGCTGCGTTTCCAAATCATCCATATGGGCCATATCAGCCAATCCCTATCTCGGATCGCAGCCTGCACCATGTGCGGCACTGCTTAGAATGACTCTGATACGCAGGTTTTTGCCCGTTAGATCACCGAGCCTGGATGTATTTTTTAATTAATCTCCAATTTTTTTTCGTTTTTCGTGCCCCACTCGTTAAAAACGCGGCTAAAGCGCAATTTCATCCAAAACATGGCCCGTCGCATCGAGACAAACCGCCAAAAGGGCACCGCCACGGCCACACCCTCCATCAATGCAGAGCGAAAAGCGCGATCGCTGCACCGCCGGTCCCCGGCTCGCAGCCCAGAGCGGGTCAAACCCGCGCACCAAGGTAGGAAAACCGCAAAACGGTGACGATATCTCTAAAAAGCCCGGCGCCCCCCACCAAAACCGATCCTGCTGGGCAATGATCGGCCGACCTGGATCGACGCCGGCACTGACGAAGAATAAGGCCTGATCCGCCGAATAGGCGGCACGGCGCAAAGCCGACAGGAAATGAATATGGCCTGGGACTTGGTTGACGCTCTGGCGCAAGGCACCCGTCCATCGGGTCATGGCAACGGCCCCGCCCCGGGCGGCGGCAAGGCCGGTGCGGGGATCGATCCCATAGGCCTCCAAGGCCGGTGCCGCACCATGATCCAACATCCAGGTGAGAACATCATGGGGATTGGGCGCCAACTGCAATTCCAGCAATTTGCGCCAAATTTCCTCTTGGGCTCCCCGCAGATAAACAAGATCGCCCGCAATCATGCCTGGCCGCGCAATGAAGCGACGCCGAAACTCCAAAAGCTCGTCGATTGTTGCCAAGAATTCGCTGCCGTGGCCGACCATATTCCCCAAATAGATCACGCCATCGCCCGATCTGATCTTGCGATCCAGGGCGTCGTGCAAATCCCGAAGCCGGGCAATTTCGGCAAAAACCGCGCCGACGGCCCAATAGCGACGCCGATGCGTGAAGCAGGCAAACCGTGGATCTGCGGTTAGCTTTTGCAGAATGGTCTGATTCGATACGGGCTCAACAGGCGGCAGCACAGGCGGCTCCATCAATGTCGGACGAGACCAGCGGCCGTCTTTCATCGCAAATGGAAAACGGGTGCCATCGAGACACCCGTTGTTTTTTTAAAGATCAAGCGACAGACAGCGATGGTTCGCAATCACGCGACCTTCAACATCTCTTCCAGACGCAGGGTCGCCGTCTCTTCGTCAATCGCTTCGACAGCCGCAAACTCACGAACCAACCGGTCGAGGGCCGCCTGATAGATCTGTCGTTCGCTATAGGATTGGTCCGGTTGGCCGGCATTGCGGTAAAGATCGCGCACAACTTCGGCAATTGACGCCGGATCGCCGGAATTGATCTTCGCCTCATATTCTTGGGCGCGCCTGCTCCACATCGTTCGCTTGGCTTTCGAGCGCCCGCGCAGCTTCGATAAGGCATCGGCCATCTCCGTCGCCGTCGATAGGCGGCGCAACCCGGAATTCTTGGCCTTTGTAACCGGAACGCGCAAGGTCATCCGGTCCTTGTCGAAATGAACAACGAAGACATTCAACTTATAGCCTGAAACCTCTTGGGTTTCGATGCCCAGTATCTTGCCCACACCGTGGCTCGGATACACGACGTAATCGCCTTCAGCGAAAGCAAACTTATCCGACATCCGATTCTCTCAAAACACCTGGAACGTCCAGGACAGCCCTCTCAGGCTTCACACCGCCCGGTCCTCCGACAGGTGTCGGAAGTTTGCAGGCGCCCACACCTCACATCACGGGCGATCTATCCAACACCCGACCAAGCCTAACACTCAGACAATGATCCAAGGCAGCCCTTAATCGGAAATATCAGCCAAAATGACGGAAGCAAATGCCGTAACCGCACCGACATTGTGCACGGTTAACGCACTTTCAATTCATATGTAACATGAAAGTCATGGAAATTGAAAGTACTGCCTTACACAAACCTGACATGCTCCGCACGTCACAGTGCCGCACCTAGCGCACAGGTCTGGAAAACTGGCGAATAACAAAGATCAATCAACCGTATCCGGCAATCGCATTCGGGAGTTTGCCACCCCGTACGGACGAGGTGGCGTCCATCAACCGCAAACCAACCGGGCCGAACGGCGCGTTAGCAGTGCCGTAAGCACCCGTTCAAACCGCGCCCATGGCCCCCTCAACGGGACGCAGGTTTTGGCGAGAAGAATTTTTCAAACTTCCCATCGATACCCTTGAATGCATCCGCATCATCGGGGGCCTTGCCCTTACGGGTGATATTCGGCCAGAGTTCAGCATACTGACGATTGACGCCGATATATTTTTCGGCCTGGGCATTGCTGTCGGGCACAATGGCTTCGGCGGGACACTCGGGTTCGCAGACGCCGCAATCGATGCATTCGTCCGGATTGATCACAAGCATCGTCTCGCCTTCATAGAAGCAGTCCACGGGACAGACTTCGACGCAATCCATATACTTGCACTTGATGCACCCGTCGGTGATCACATAACTCATTGCTCGACGTTCCTCTGCTTGAAAGCCTCATACCATGCCAGGCAAAAAACCAAGCCGCAAAGGCCTAGGACGGGGGCCTACGAAAACCAAGCCCACCCCATGCACAAAACCGCACGCAAGATAGACTGCCGCCCAATACCACGAACAGTGTGTTTACAGCAACCCTATGTCCCGGAATACTGCACGATAAAATCGCTGACGACGCCCCACAAAACACGGGTCATCCTGATGCGGTTTCCGGGCGATGGGCCGCCCCCCTTTAGAAGAAAGAACAATCATCATGACGGTCACGGATACGCGTCAATTCTCCGCCGCCTCGGAAAATAACCGCGCCCCGATCTTGTCTATCCTGAACCCTGTCCTCCCGCGCACGGGACTGATTCTCGAAATTGCAAGCGGCAGCGGACAACACGCCATTTACTTCAGCGACCATCTACCCGGTCTTTCCTGGCAACCAAGCGACCCCGATCCCGCCGCTCGTGCCAGCATTCTTGCTTGGTCAGGTCAAGATCACCCCCGCGTCCTTCCCCCACTTGCCCTCGATGTAACGGACGAATCCTGGCCCATCGGCACCATCGACGGCTTGGTCGCCATCAACATGGTCCATATCGCCCCCTGGTCTGCCACCCTCGGCTTGTTTGCGGGTGCGCGCCGCCATCTTCGCGCAGGCGGTCCGATTTTTCTGTACGGCCCCTACCTTGAAGCGGACGTCCCAACCGCACAAACCAATCTTACCTTCGATGCCAATCTTCGTCGCCGCAATCCGGCATGGGGGTTGCGCGATCTGGCCGACGTGACCCGCGTCGCCGCTGCCAATGGGTTTCGATTGGATGAAAAACACGCGATGCCTGCCAACAATCTTTCACTTGTCTTCCGTCAGTCCGACAGCACACCAATGACGCATGTATAAAAAACACATAAAAATAATTAAATAGAATTTGACTGAAAATAAAACACAAAAATAAAAATATTTTATTTGTTGGCGACGCAGCAAAGACTGGTACGCATAGCCGGATTGCAGGCTAAATCGTCGTTTTTGGCTTCCCGCCATTTGACAGGCATCAAATCACGATGTTACCTGCGAAGAGTCGTTCTTGAAGAGGCGGGAAACATGATGGCACGCGTAGCGATTGGCGATTGCACTCTTTACGTTGAACGCCATGGTGATGATGGCTTCCCCGTTCTCTTGATTTCCGGCCTCGGCGGTCTTGCATCCTATTGGCGGGATCAAATCACCAGTTTTTCCCGCGATTTCAGCACGATCACCCACGATCATCGCGGCATCGGTCAAAGCGACCATGTCGTCATGAAGTACACTGTTGAAAAAATGGCCGAAGACGTCATCGGCCTCATGGACGCGCTGTCGATCCCGAAAGCCCATATCGTCGGCCATTCGACCGGCGGTGCCATTGCCCAGGTTTTGGCGATCGATCACCCGTCACGGGTCGGAGCCATGGTCTTGGCCGGCAGTTGGCCGAAACCTGATGCATTTTTTCGGCGTCAATTTTTAATGCGCAAGGAAATCCTCGCCGGGCTCGGGATCGAGGCCTATGTCCAGAATGCCAGCCTGATGCTCTATCCCCATGCGTGGATTGCCGCCCATAACGAGGCCTTACGCGGTCACGAAGCCCAATTGGTCGCACATTTCCCGCCGGCCGAGATTATGTTGAGCCGTATCGACGCGATTTTGGGCTTCGACCGTTCCAGCGAACTCCACAAGATCAAGACGCCGACCCTCGTCGTCGGGTGTGCCGACGACCAAGTGACCCCGGCCTATTTCAGCGAGGCCCTGGCCCGCGCGATTCCCGATGCCGAGTTGAAGTTGTTCCCATCAGGCGGCCATTGCTTCACCCAAATCATGGCACGGGATTTCAATCAGGCGGTTTTACCGTTTTTAGCCGCCAATACACCCGGCATGACCCTCGCCCCTCACGCCCGCCACGACGACGGCAACTGATCGTCCGATCCGAATCGCTGCGGTCTTTTGCGACCAAAAGCAACATACGACCCTCAAAAATTTAGACGATCGTATGTTGCCGTGCGATTTGACCAGAACGACGCGCGCAAAGAGACAATCGGTCGATTATTCCGGCTTTACCGCTTCGCTCTTTTGTGCGGTTAAAACGTCGATTTGGTTTTGCAGTTGATTGAGCCGGTCCGTCAATTCCCGAATAC
>DAISJD010000010.1:0-45100 GCA_036821645.1 Aliidongia sp. | reverse complement strand
CCTTGGGCCCCCCCCTTGGAATGATACCCGTGATAGCAGCCCATGACGGTCACGATCATCCCGAAGGCCGCCGCCTTGACAAGGCCGGACACCACGTCTTCGGTGCGCATGTTGGACACGGTCTGGGCCAGATAATTCGACGGATTGAACCCGAGTTTATAGGTTGCGACGAGATAGCCGCCGAACACCCCGATGATATCGGCGATCAGGACCAAAATCGGCAAGGTAATGATCCCGGCCAAAACCCGGGGGACGACGAGATATTTGTATGGGTTGGTCGAGAGCGTGGTGAGCGCGTCGATCTGATCGGTGACCCGCATCGTGCCGATTTCGGCGGCGATCGCAGCCCCGACCCGGCCTGCGACCATCAGGCCCGCAATCACCGGTCCGAGTTCGCGCGTGACCGACAGGACCACCACGCTTGCCACGGCCCCTTCGGCGGCAAAGCGAGAGAACCCAGTATAGCTTTGCAAGGCCAGGACCATGCCGGTGAAAAGGGCGGTCAGGCCCACCACGGGCAAGGAAAAATAGCCGATCGTCATCAATTGGCGCAGCAAAATGCCGAAATAGAAGGGCGGGCGGACCATATGCGACAGGCTGGACGCCGTGAACAGGCCGAGACGACCGACCGAGGCCAAGAAGAGCAGGCTGACGCGACCGATGGAGGCGAGGATCTCAAACATGGGCATGGCCGGTATAAAGACGGTGGAGGCGGGGCGACAGGCGGGTCAAGAGTTCATAACCGATCGTATCGCTGGCCGTTGCCAAGGCATCGACCGGCTGTTCGGGGCCGACGACATCGATGAACTGACCGGGGGACAACAGGCTTTCCGGGACGGCGGTGACGTCAACTGTGATGAGATCCATCGAAATTCGGCCTATAACGGGAACAGTGATACCATGAACCGAGAAAAGCGCGCGATTGCCTGCGGCCCGCAAGAGACCGTCGGCATACCCGATACCCACCGTCGCAACCCGTTGTTTCGCGCGCGATTGGTAGGTTGCACCATAACCAACCCACCGCCCAGCGTCAATCTCTCGTACTTGAAGAATTCGTGCTTTTATTCCAATGACTTGCTTCATCGGATTGGGTTTGCCCGGCGTTGGATTGATCCCATAGAGGGCGGCACCCGGCCGCACCAGATCGAAATGATAGGCGGGGCCTAAAAAGATGCCCGAACTTGCGGCGAGACTGAGAGGGGAATGGGGCAATTGCGCACTGAGCCGACGGAACTGATCGTGTTGCATCCGGTTCATCGGATGGTCCGGCTCGTCGCTACAGGCGAGGTGGCTGATGATGTGGCTGACGGCAAGTCGGGCGAGGGTCTCGGGCTCTGCTGCTGCAAGGGCTGCCACGGCCCCTTCGTCGAGGCCGAGACGCGACATGCCGCTATCCACTTGCACCATCGCCGGTCGCCTTGGGGCCGCCATCGTCCAGGCGTCGATTTGGCCGCCGTCATTCAGGACCGGCACGATGGCATCATGCTGCGCCAGGGCGGCGGCGGTGTCCGCGAAGGGGCCGGAAAGAACGCAGACCCGGACATCCGGGGCGATCGCCGCAAGGGCCGGGGCAAGGGCGATCGCTTCGTCGGGGGAAGCGACGAAGAACCACCGGCATCCGGCGGCAACAAGGCTCGATGCGACGGGAAGGGCTCCCAAACCATAGCCATCGCCCTTGACGACGGCGGCAACGGTGACTTTGGGGCCGGTCATCCGGCACAAAAGCCGCCAATTATCGCAGAGTGCGGCAAGGTCGATCGTCAATATTCCAGTAGCCGAGGCGGCGGACCGTGTCTCAATAATCGGCATGGGGCAGGCGATCCCGGCTGATGAAATCGGAGAATTTCGTGGTGGCACCGTCAAAGCGCAGGGTGACTTTGCCGATGGGGCCGTGACGTTGCTTGGCGATGATGACTTCGCCCGTACCGCTGACTTCTTCGAGGCGTTGCTGCCATTCGGCATAGCGTTGATTATATTTGTCTTCGGCCTCTTCCGGGCGTCGGGCGGGTTCGGCGCGGCCCAGATAATATTCTTCGCGAAAGACGAACATGACGACGTCGGCATCCTGTTCGATCGAGCCGGATTCGCGCAAATCCGACAATTGCGGGCGCTTATCTTCCCGTTGTTCGACGGCGCGCGACAATTGCGACAGTGCGATGACCGGCACGCTCAATTCTTTGGCAAGCGCCTTGAGGCCGCGCGTGATTTCAGAAATTTCCTGAACCCGGTTGACTTCGGCACCGGGACGCGGCGTGCCTTGCAGCAATTGCAGGTAATCGACGATGATGACATGAAGACCGTGCTGCCGTTTCAGGCGGCGCGCGCGGGTGCGCAGGGCGGCGATCGAAAGGGCGGGTGTGTCGTCGATGAAAAGCGGGCAGCTTTCGAGGTCCATGCTGGCACGCACGAACCGTTCAAATTCGTCCTGTCCCACTTCGCCGCGTCGGATCCGGTCGCCGGACACGCCCGAATCTTCGGCCAAGACGCGGGTCGCCAATTGTTCGGCCGACATTTCGAGCGAGAAGAACCCGACGACCCCACCTTCCTCGGCGATGGCTTCGCCGGTAGGACCGGCTCCTTGGCGATAGGCTTTTGCCACGTTGAACGCGATGTTGGTGGCGAGTGCCGTCTTGCCCATCGACGGGCGACCGGCCAGGATCAACAGATCGGACGGGTGCAGGCCCCCCAACAGCCCATCGATATCGGTGAAGCCCGACGAGACGCCGCTGGTCTTGCCTTGGCGTTGATAAGCCTGCTCGGCCATCTCGACCGCAACGCTCAACGCTTGGCGAAACGGTTGGAATCCGCCCTCGGCCGACCCCGAACTCGCGAGATCGAACAGCCGTTTTTCCGTGATTTCCATCAATTGCCGGGCCGAGAGATCGACCTGATGCTCGAAGGCGTTATTGACGGTTTCCGTGCCGATTTCGATCAATTGACGGCGCATATAGGCGTCATAAATCACGCGCCCGTAATCGCCGGCATTGATGATGGTGACGACCGAGGCAGCAAGCCGCGCAAGATAGTCGGCACCGCCCGCATCCTTCAGACCGTCATCTTGTTCAAAATAGCTTTTGAGGGTCCGCGGTTCCGCAATCTGACCCCGTTCGATCAATTTGCAGATGGCGGCGAAGAGGCGTTGATGCACCGGATGATAAAAATGATCCGGCAGCAAAAATTCGCTGATCCGGTGATAGGTTGCGTTATTGACCAAGAGGGCGCCCAATAACGCCTGTTCCGCTTCGATATTATGGGGGGCGGTGCGATAGGCCGGTGTCGTCGGGTCGTCGAGGGCCGGTGCGTCAAACAGGGTCATTCGGTCTCGGATCGGGTGTGATGGGTGCCTGAGGCGTCTACGCGATGGACCAGTGTACCGACGTATTCGATCGATTGATAGGCAAGAGTATCGCTCTCTGATCCATCGAAACCACGCATCGGATCATCGAGACGCCGATAACAGGCAAAAATGGCTGTCCGAGGCCTGCGGCGGCAAGCCCCGGACAGCCATGAAACCGGCATTAGGCGACGTTCATCGCGCCCTTGCGGTGCGCGTCTTCGTTCTGGCGTTCCCAATCGACGATATAATCGCGCGTAAGGGAAACGGCATCGACCCGCTTTGCCAATTGGATCTGAAACACCATCAGGCCCTGCACCTCGAAGCTGCATTGACAGCCGGTCAGATAGAAGTCCCACATCCGACAGAAACGCTCGTCATAGAGTTCTTTGACCCGATCCCAGTTGGCCATGAACCGTTGGTGCCAATGGCGCAGGGTCATGGCGTAATGCAGGCGCAAGACTTCCACATCGGTTGCCCACAGCATGGATTTTTCGATCGGCTCGAACACTTCGCTCAAGGCCGGGGAATAGCCACCGGGGAATATATATTTGCGCAGCCACGGATTGGTGGTGCCGGGGCCGTCCATCCGACCGATGGCATGGAGCACGCCGATGCCGTCATCAGTGAGCAAATCTCTGATTTTATTGAAAAAAGTCTGAAAGTGCGTAACACCTACATGTTCGAACATCCCGACCGAGACGATCCGATCGTACCGCCCCGTCTCTTCGCGATAATCGCGCATCAAAAAGCGAACGCGGTCGCTGAGACCGGCGGCGGCGGCCCTTTCGGTCGCGCGTTTATGCTGTTCGACCGAAAGGGTAAGACCCGTGACGTCGGCACCGGTTTCCTGGGCGAGAAACAGGGCGAGGCCGCCCCATCCCGACCCGATATCCAAGACCTTCATGCCCGGCTTGATTTGGAGTTTGGCGGCCAAATGGCGTTTTTTATTCAGTTGCGCCTGTTCCAGCGTATCGTCGGGACTGCGGAAATAGGCGCAGGAATATTGGCGGTCCGCATCGAGGAACAAATCGTACAAATCGTCCGACAGATCATAGTGATGGGCAACATTGGCCTGAGATTTGCCGACCGGGTTATATTGTTGCAGGCGGCGCAACCAGCCATCGACACCGCGCACGAACGGCGTGAACACCGACGGCGGCATATCCATGAGATTGCCCATGAGAATGGTCAAGACGTCGTGCAGCGTGCCTTCTTCGATGGTCAAGGTTCCATCCATATAGGCCTCGCCGATCGATAGGCGCGGATTGAGGAAGATCTTGCGATGCAGGGCCTTGTCATGCAGGCGCATCGTCGCCTTCGGGCCGGGCAGGCCGCCGAAAACATGCTTTTGGCCGGTGGCGTCAATGAGGCCAAGCGTGCCATGGCGAATGAATTGCCGCATCAAATGGGCCAAGATCATGCAAAAATCTCCCTAACTTGTCGAGGCACCACGATCACGCGCCCTTGAGATCTGCGTAACGAGGGTCGTTGCGACGGGCATCGATACAGCCAACAGGCGGACCATGACAAACTTACCGTCAGATAACAAGAGCGGCCGGTCGCCATGGTATCGTTGGAAAATGCATGGCAACCGAGCTTGTACCGAACCGGGTGGAAAACAATGCGGTCACGGCCAGACCCTAATAGGAAAGCCAACGAACCGGATGATCCGTTGGCTTTCCAAGATATTTAAAGAACGCTCGTTGCCGACGCTTCACCAATGACCAAAGTCATGCGATCGCAAAATTATGCGTCGGATTCTTCGGTTTCGGCGACGTCTTCGACAGCGGCTTCTTCTTCGGCGACCGGTTCACCTTCGAGGCGGCGCAGTTGGGCTGCGGCTTCTTCGGCGGATTGGGCGACATTGACCACAACTTGGATCGACACTTCTGGATGCAGAACGACCTTCACCGTATGCAAACCTAAGGTCTTGATCGGAATGTCGAGGACGACCTGACGGCGCTGAACCGTGAAGCCTGCCTCGGTGATGGCCTCGCCGATGTCGCGCCCGGAAACCGACCCGTAAAGCACGCCCGTTTCGGCGGCCTGACGGACGACCACAACCTTGATACCGTCCATTTGCTTGGCGACGACTTCCGCCTCGCCACGCAGACGCAGGTTGTTCGCTTCGAGCTGGGCGCGTTGCGATTCAAAATATTTCAGGTTTTCCTTGGTTGCGCGCAGGGCCTTGCGCTGCGGCAACAGGAAATTGCGGGCAAAGCCGGGCTTTACCTTCACGACCTGACCCATCTGACCCAGGTTTTCCACCCGTTCCAGCAGGATGATATCAACCATATTCTTTCTCCCTGGCCTGAAAACGGCCCGACTGAACGGGCTGTTTTGCCTGACCCACCCGAATTACTTGATGATGTAAGGCAAGAGACCGAGGAAGCGGGCGCGCTTGATGGCTTGCGCCAATTCGCGTTGCTTCTTGGCCGACACGGCGGTAATCCGGCTCGGCACAATCTTGCCACGTTCAGAAATGAACCGCTGCAACAGCTTCACATCTTTATAATCAATCTTCGGGGCATTGGGGCCTGAAAAAGGACAGGTCTTGTGCCGACGAAAAAACGGACGACGGGTCGCCGTGCGGGGTGCCCCGCCTTCGCCGCCGCGGTCACCGCGATCACCACCGGGGCCGCCGCGATCGCCCATGCGATCATTTCCACGTTCCATGTTGCGCATTACTCCATTGCTCCGATGCCGCCGCGATCACCGCGATCGTTGGACCGTTCGCCAAAACCGCGCCGGGGACGTTGTTCATCCCGCGTCCCGCGTCCCTGCATGGCGGCAGAGGGGCCTTCTTCCAACGCATCCACACGGATGGTCATAAAGCGCAGGATATCTTCGTTGATGCCCATCGTGCGTTCCATTTCCTTGACGGCGGCGGACGGCGCATCGATGTTGAGCAGGGCATAATGCGCCTTGCGGTTCTTGCGAACCCGATAGGCGATATTCTTCAGGCCCCAATATTCACGCTTCGTGACCGTGCCGCCATTCTCGGCGATCAAGGTCGAAAACGTATCCAGCAAGGCCTCGACCTGCGCGCTCGAAATATCCTGTCGAGCGAGCAGCACACACTCGTAAAACGACATTTATCTAAAACCCCTTATGGCTCACTGACCCGATTGATCGACCTATTCGATCATGGAGACGGGTCTTAGCCGATCCTTTATGCGTCAAAAGGCGCTACCGGGAATCGGCAAGGAGTCGCGTCGGCGGACTATACACATTCTGCTTCGTATCGCAAGGGCGGAGACGGAAAACATGCTGCAAACCAGCTCGGCTGCGGCGATTTTTGGCTGAAAAGCGGCACGCGCATCATCGCTGGCCTATCCTTTATGGATCGGTCTGCTATAAGACGCTTTTTTGACACGGTAACGATCACGGATGAAGGGGATTCTAGTGAGCAAGCGAGCGTTGGTATTTCCGGGGCAGGGATCGCAAGTCGTCGGCATGGCGGGGGAACTCGCAGCGGCTTTTGCATCGGCGCGGGAGGTCATCCAAGAGGCGGATGACGCGTTGGGCGACCATCTTTCGCGTCTGATGGCCGAAGGGCCGATCGAAACCTTGACCTTGACGGAAAATGCGCAGCCCGCCTTGCTGACGGCCAGTCTTGCCGTGATGCGCGTTTTGGCGGTCGAGGGGGGGTTCGACGTTGCAGGCGGGGCTGCGTTCGCAGCAGGGCATTCGCTTGGGGAATATTCGGCCCTAACCGCCGTTCGTACGATGGCGCTTGCCGATGGGGTGCGTCTTGTGCGCAAGCGCGGTCAGGCGATGCAGGCGGCAGTGCCGGTCGGGGTTGGAACGATGGCCGCCATTCTTGGCATCGATCCCGAAGCCGGGGCCGCGATCGCAGCCGACGCCGCGCGGGAAACGGGGCTGGTTTGTGCCGTCGCCAACGATAATGGCGGCGGTCAGCTCGTCATGAGCGGTCATCGCGAAGCCGTGGAAAAAGCGGTTGCGCTCGGGGCTGAACGGGGTTTCAAAAAGTCGGTCATGCTGCCGGTCAGTGCGCCGTTCCACTCGCCTCTGATGCAACCGGCGGCGACGGTGATGGAAGAAGCCCTGACCCATCACGATCTCGGCGTCCCCGTCATACCGGTGATTGCCAACGTGACGGCATCCCCCGTGCGCGATCCGGCCCTGATCCGCACCCTTTTGGTGCAGCAAGTGACCGGCATGGTGCGGTGGCGTGAAACGATCCTCGCCATGAAAGAAGCCGGTGTGACCGAAATCGTCGAGATCGGGGTCGGTAAAGTCTTGGCCGGCCTCGTCAAGCGCATCGATAAGGAAATCGCCGTGCGTTCCGTTGGCACGCCAGCCGATGTCGAGTCCTTCCTTGCCACCGTCTAAACCGGGCCTTAAGTGTGCGCCTTGTCACAGATTTTTGCTTGGGATTTTATAGATTATGTTTGATTTAACAGGAAAAACTGCCCTTGTAACCGGGGCTACCGGAGGCATTGGCGGCAGCATTGCCCGCGCTCTACACGGGGCTGGTGCTACCGTCCTGTGTGCGGGCACGCGGATTGCGGTTCTCGACCAATTGGTGAGCGACCTCGGCCCCCGCGCTCTTGCCGTCGCAGCCGATCTCAGCGACCCCGCGACGGGCGATCTGTTGGTCAAGCGTGCCGAGAGCGAGATGGGCAAACTCGACATTCTGATCAATAATGCCGGGCTCACGCGCGACGGTCTTGCCATGCGGATGAAGGATGAAGATTGGGCCGCCGTGATCGAGGTCAATCTGACCGCCGCCTTCCGGTTGATGCGGGCAAGTTTGAAGGGCATGATGAAGCAACGCCACGGTCGGATCATTTCGATCACCTCGGTGGTGGGTGTTTCGGGCAATCCTGGGCAGATGAATTATTGCGCCTCGAAGGCCGGCCTCATCGGCATGAGTAAATCCTTGGCGCAAGAAGTAGCGACTCGTGGGATTACCGTAAATTGCGTCGCACCCGGTTTTATCGAAACACCGATGACCGGGGCCTTGAATGAGGCCCAGCGCGATCGCATCTTACAGTCGGTGCCGGTCGGAAAACTCGGTCAACCGGACGATATTGCGGCATCGGTGCTTTATCTCGCCTCGAACGAGGCGGCTTACGTCACAGGTCAGACACTGCATGTCAATGGTGGTTTGTTGATGCCGTAATCTGGATTTATGGCGTTAAACGGGTTTAATTTTGCCGTGAACGGTCCTACGCCGTCACAGCCCCTCTGGTGTTGTGCCTTGATCTGTGATAAGGCACCCCACCTCCAGTCAAATGGCGGAGTCAGTTCGAGCGCGGTAAACCCCAATCGACTGATTGCGAGAGATGACAGGAAAACCGGGTGACATGGCTTTGCTGCGTAGGATTGTCATGGTGTGTCCGCGAGTTTATGCCTATGGTGCACGCTTAGTGCGGTGTTTTGCGCTGTGTGAACGATCGCTACAGGTGTTCGCTTTGGGAATTGCGTACCGTCACTGTGGTTGCTCGTTTGAGTTTTGAGCCAACCCCCACATCCGATCATTCAAATCTGTCGAGGACAAAAACATGAGTGACATTGCCGAACGCGTTAAGAAGATCGTTGTTGAGCATCTTGGCGTTGACGAAGCGAAGGTGACAGAAAACGCCAGCTTCATTGATGATCTTGGCGCCGACAGCCTCGATACGGTCGAGTTGGTCATGGCGTTCGAAGAAGAGTTCGGCTGCGAAATTCCTGACGAAGCCGCTGAAAAGATCATCACGGTCAAGGATGCCGTGACCTTTATCGAAGCGAATTCGTAAAAAAGTCTCCGCCACGCGCCGAAGCGTGGCGGGTATCCATCGTTTATGGCGGCGATTCCCTTCCTGATGGGGGAATCGTCTTCATCTTCGGTGTATTGCGCCAAATTCTGGCAACGCGAGTTTCTCGTCAATTGCCGTCATTTCGGACTAGATTGTTCGCAATTGCGGCCAAATGAGGATTAGTGAACGGGTATGAGACGCGTCGTAATCACCGGAATCGGTCTAGTCACCCCCCACGGTATCGGCATTGAGCATAATTGGCAGGCTCTTTTGGCGGGGCAGTCTGGGATTCGATCGATCGAATCCATCGATGTTTCTGATTTGCCGGTCAAAATTGCTGGCAACGTTCCGGTTGGTCCGACGGCGAATCACCTCTTCACCGCCGACGATTGGGTTGCACCAAAAGATCAGCGTAAAATAGAGCCTTTCATCACCTTCGCCTTGGCCGCCTCACAAATGGCTGTGGATGATTCGGGCTGGAAGGCCGATACCGAAGAACAGCAATTTCGCACCGGTGTGATGATCGGGTCCGGTATCGGCGGTTTGGGCGGTATTGCCGACACGGCGATTACCCTGCACGAGCGCGGCCCGCGTCGGGTCAGCCCATTTTTCATCCCATCATGCCTCATCAATTTGGCATCCGGTCAAGTATCGATCCGGTTCGGATTCAAGGGGCCGAACCATGCGGTGGTAACGGCTTGTTCCACAGGGGCGCACGCGATTGGCGACGCCGCCCGGATCATCGCCCTTGATGATGCCGATGTCATGGTCTGCGGCGGGGCGGAAGCCGCAATCTGCCGGATCGGATTGGCCGGATTTGCCGCCGCCCGCGCGTTGTCGACGAATTTCAACGAGACCCCCACCCGTGGTTCGCGGCCGTTCGACCGGGATCGCGATGGTTTTGTCATGGGCGAGGGTGCCGGCATTCTCGTCCTTGAAGAGTTGGAACACGCCAAAAAACGCGGTGCCAAGATCTATGCTGAAGTCATCGGCTATGGCATGGCGGGCGATGCGTATCACGTCACGTCGCCGTCCGAAGATGGCAGTGGCGCGCGCCGGTCCATGGCGGCGGCTTTAAAACGGGCCGGGTTGAACCCAGATCAGATCGATTATATCAACGCCCATGGCACGTCGACGCCAATGGGTGATGAGATCGAGGTCAATGCCGTCAAAACCGTCTTCGGGGCGGATGCCTATCGTTTGTCCATGTCGTCGACTAAATCCTCGATCGGCCATCTCTTGGGGGCGGCGGGTGCCGTTGAGGCGATCTATAGTATCCTTGCCATGCGCGATCAGATTGTGCCGCCGACGCTCAATCTCGAAAACCCATCGGAAAGTTGCGATATCGATTTGGTGCCCTGCACGGCCAAGGAACGCCCGGTGCGCTATGCGCTTTCCAATTCCTTCGGGTTCGGCGGTACCAATGCCTCGTTGATTTTTGGTCCGGCACCCTAAGAAAATAGCTTTTTTCGGGGTATCCGGGGCATGGTCCGCGTCCTGAAGGCTTTTGTTTTGGTGGTCTTGGCGGGTGGCTTCGTTGGTCTCTTCCTCCTCTGGTGGGGGTTGAACTGGCTCGATTCCCCGGGGCCACTTGAAAGCAATCGGGTTTTTGTCGTCGACCGTGGCGAGACATCGACGCATCTTGCCCAGCGGCTAGAGGCGCAAGGGGTGATCGACCATGCCATGGTCTGGCCCTTTTTTCAGTGGGTCACCCATGGCGAGGGCGAGATCAAGGCCGGTGAGTACGCAATACCGGCCCATATCGCGCCAAGCGCCCTTTTAGCCCTGTTCAGGTCGGGAAAAGTCATCATTCACCGGATCACGGTGCCGGAAGGGTTGAGTGCGCCCGAGATTGTCGCCTTGTTGAACCGTCAATCGGATCTCGCTGGGACGATTACGAAAATTCCACCAGAAGGCAGCTTGATGCCCGATACGTATTTTTACACGATCGGCGACGAGCGCGAGGATATTCTCGACCGGATGCATCGGGCGATGGCGCGGTTTTTAGCGGAAACTTTGCGTGGGGCGACCGCCGAATCACCGGATCTCAGCCAA
Source organism: Aliidongia sp. (assembly GCA_036821645.1). GTDB lineage: Bacteria > Pseudomonadota > Alphaproteobacteria > ATCC43930 > CGMCC-115725 > DAISJD01. Next base: position 33,943 of record DAISJD010000010.1, on the reverse strand, counting down.
GCAGAAATTGTGATTTTGGCCTCGATCGTCGAAAAGGAAACGGCCTTACCCGAAGAACGGCCCAAAATTGCCGGGCTCTTTCTCAATCGGTTGAAGCGTGGGATGAAATTGCAATCAGACCCGACGGTCATTTATGGCATTACCCATGGGCAACAAAAATTGGATCACGCTCTGACCCGGACGGAAATCGATCAACCGACCGAATTCAATACGTATACGAATAAGGGCCTTCCCCCGGCACCGATCGCCAATCCGGGACGCGATGCCATTCGGGCCGTGGTTCACCCGGAAAAAAGCGACTTTCTTTATTTCGTGGCCGATGGTTCAGGCGGTCATGCCTTTGCCGCCACACTCGCCGCCCACAATCATAATGTCGCCCGGTGGCGGCAAAATCTGGCAACGCAATCCACCGATTCCGTCAAATCGCCTGATCCGGGCCGCTGATCGACAGAGGCTACGCCCGTTTCTGGGGTTGGCGAGATCATTGTTTGACGAGGCGGTCGACGACCCCATGGGGCAGCAGGGTGAGGAGCATGGCAAGCGCATAAAGTCGGCGCGGAAAGGCGATCCGGGCCTCGTTCTTTGCGAGACCCTGGGCAATGCGGCGGGCCGAACGATCGACATCCTGTAAAAACGGCATCGCAAATCGATTGTCCGCCGTCATCGGTGTCGCGATGAAGCCGGGGCAGATGACAGAAACCGAGACATTGTCGGGCTTCAACATCGTGCGGAGCGATTCGCCGAGGAGCCGCACCGCCGCTTTGGAGGCACCATAGGCTGGTGATCCCGGCAGGCCGCGAAAGCTTGCCAAAGAACTCATGAGGGCAAGCGTGCCGTGTCGGCGATGCCGCATGGCGTCAAGGATCGGAAAAAGCGTATTCAGCACCCCATTGAGATTGACATCGAACACATGGCGCATCTTGGCTTCGGCATCTGATCCTGAAAGGCCGCGCCCGCCGGCAGAAATACCGGCATTGGCGATCACCAGATCAAGCGGATGGGTCTGATCGACAGCCAAGATCCAGGCAGCGAGTGCGGCCTCATCGGTAACGTCGATGGTGCCGGTGATGACGCGGGCCCCTTTGGCTTGGCACTTTTCGGCGACTGCTCGCAACCGGGTTTCATCGCGCCCTTGCAGGGCCAGCACGATGTCCGGCCCTGCATAATGGTTGGCCAAGGCGGCACCGATGCCGCTTGAGGCGCCGGTGATCAAAATATGCTTGAAAAGCGATGCGGGAGGGGCCATGGCTGATCGCACTATCCTTGTGACGTTGGCCCCATCATAAAGGATTTTAACGCGATGGCGATCGGATAAGAGACCTTAAATCGAGAGGATTGAGAGAGTGACCCTTGCGAGTATGACGGGGTTCGCCCGCACCGAAGGCCAACAGGATGGCTTTACGTGGATTTGGGAACTGCGCAGCGTCAACGGCAAAAGCTTGGACATACGCGTGCGCTTGCCCCATGGCTTCGAGGCGCTGGAAAACACGGTGAAGCAGCACTGTGCCGCCTGTTTGAAGCGTGGCACCGTGAGCGCCGCATTGACGGTACAGGAAATCAATCAACCGGCACGTCTTCAGGTGAATGAGCCGATCTTGGCAGAGATTATCGGTCTTATGAAACAGATCGGCACCAGGATCGAGGCGACGCCACCGCGATTGGATGGGATTCTGGCACTCCGCGGCGTGTTGGAACTGACCGAAGAAAGTATCAGCCAAACGGTCCAGAGCGACCGTCTGGCTCTGGTCGAGGCCGGATTTGCGGCGGCACTCGCAGGTTTGGTGGAGGGGCGTAAGCGTGAAGGGGTGCAGCTTGAACCCGTGCTGCGCCAGCGACTTGCCGAGATTGCCGGGTTGGTCGGTGCTGCCGATCGGTTGGCTGCAACCCAACCGGATCTGATCAAGGCGCGTTTTACCCAGCAGATCGAGACGATTTTGGCGGCCGTACCGTCCCTGTCCGAGGATCGTCTTGCCCAAGAACTGGCCCTGCTCATCGCCAAGGCGGATGTCCGCGAAGAATTGGATCGATTGACGGCCCATCTCCAGGCGGCCGACGATCTGTTGCGCGAAGCCGTCAATATTGGGCGACGCTTCGATTTCCTATGTCAAGAATTCAACCGCGAAGCCAATACGCTCTGCGCCAAATCTGCCGATCTTGGATTGACGAAAATCGGGATCGCGCTTAAAGCCACGATCGAGCAATTGCGCGAGCAGATTCAAAATATAGAATAGTAGGATCGAAAGAATGGAGCGTCGGGGTTTTTTCCTGGTCCTGTCTTCGCCATCGGGGGCGGGAAAGACCAGTTTGGCAAAGCGTCTCTTAGCGCAAGACAGTGCGCTTGGGCTTTCCGTTTCGGTGACGACCCGCAGCCCCAGACCCGGCGAAACGGATGGGGTCGATTATCATTTCATCGATCAGGCCCGCTTTGCGGCCATGGTGGCCGACGGGGCCTTGCTCGAACATGCGACGGTGTTCGATAAATCCTACGGCACCCCCCGCGCCCCGGTCGAGGCGCGTTTGGCCGCAGGGCGGGATATTTTGAGCGACCTCGATTGGCAGGGCACGCAGCAATTGCGGGCGTCGATCCCGCAGGATTTGGTCAGTATCTATATCCTACCGCCTTCGCTCGACGAGTTGCATCGCCGTCTCGTGGCGCGCGGTCAGGATAGTGTGGCAACGATCGATCGGCGCATGGCCGAGGCTCGGGCGGAAATCAGCCATTGGATGGATTACGATTATGTTTTGGTCAATCACGACCTGGATCGCTGCACTGAAATTCTGCGATCCATCCTGGTGGCCGAACGGGCGAAGCGGACCCGCCAACGGGGGCTGACACCATTCGTGGCCGCCATGATCGGGGCGTGAGGGGGCGCGCATAGCGCCGGTTACTCCGGTCGGGCGTGGCGTCAATCGTGCGGGGTTGCCGCCAATTTCGCCAAGGTCAAGAGTTGGAGAACGCTTAATTCCTCCGCCCGCGCCGTAGGGGGCACACCCGCATCGCGACAGAGTTGTTCGGCGTCGCCCAATGATTTCAGACTCCCGCGCAGCATTTTGCGTCTTTGACCGAAGGCCGCCGCCGTCAGGCGTTCGACTGCGGCAAAGGGCACGTCCAAAAGCGGGCTCTCACGGGCCCGTAGGCGGATGACGCTTGAGGTTACTTTGGGCGGCGGCATAAACACGCCGGGCGGCAGATCGAACATGATCGTCGCCTCGGCCAACCATTGCACCAAAACCGCCAATCGACCGTAATTTTTTTCGCGCGGCAGGGCCGCCATGCGTTCCGCCACTTCCCGTTGGAACATCAGCCCCAGAGCGTCCCATGCCCCAATGTTCGGCAGCCAGTTGATCAAGAGCGGTGTGCCGATATTATAGGGTAAATTGGCGATCAGGCGCCGTGGTGCGGGCACGAGATCAACCGGATTGATGGTCAGGGCATCAGCGGCGACAATGCGCAGGCGGCCGGGATAGGCATCTGAAAGTTCGTTCAAGGCGGCGATGCAGCGGTCGTCCCGTTCGATCGCAACAACCTCTGCCGCCCCCGCTGCGAGGAGGGCGCGTGTGAGACCGCCGGGGCCCGGCCCCACTTCGACCACATGCATCCCGTCGAGTGGCCCGGTCGCCCCGGCAACCCGGGCGGTGATGCGCGGATCCAACAAAAAATTTTGGCCGAGCGCCTTGCGCGGTGCAAGGTCGAACCGACGAATGACATCGATCAAGGGGGGAAGGTGAGGGGGCCTGTCCGTATCGGTCATTGCGTGCGCGCCTCGACCATCTCGTGTGCCAGAATGAGGGCGGATATTAAACTTTCGGCACTGGCAACCCCTTTGCCCGCAATATCCAAGGCGGTTCCGTGATCGGGGGATGTCCGAATGAAGGGCAGGCCCAAGGTCACGTTGACTCCGCGATCGAAATCGATGGTCTTGATCGGAATGAGGGCCTGATCGTGATACATACAGAGGGCGGCGTCATAAACGCTGCGCGCTTGAAGGTAAAACATCGTGTCGGGCGGGTGTGGCCCGGTCACCTGATGCCCTTTGGCCTTCAGGATGGCAATGGCCGGTGCGATGATCTCTTGTTCTTCATGGCCGAAGACGCCCCCTTCGCCGGCATGGGGATTGAGACCGGCAATCGCGAGGCGCGGCGTCGCGATGGCGAAATCCCGATGCAGGGCGTCTAGGGTAATAAGGGCCGTTTCAACGATGAGGTCAGTGGTCAGAACGGAAAATACGTCCTTTAGCGCCATGTGAATCGTGACCGGGACGACCCGCAAACTGGGGCAGGCCAACATCATGACGGGACGGCAGGTCGGTCCCGCGAGGCTTGCCAAAAATTCAGTATGGCCGGGAAAGGCAAATCCGGCCGATTGCATGACATGTTTATGGATCGGGTTCGTGACCACGGCCCCGGCCGCACCGCTTTGGGCAAACCGAACAGCCATCTCGATGGCCGTTTGTACGGCCCCGGCATTCTGTGGCGAAACTTGGCCCGGCTCTACGGAGGCGCCGAGGCTAATCGGTATGACCGGCAGAGCGTCCTGCCAAACGGACGCTGCGTCGCTGGGATGCAAGATGGGGGCGATCGGGACCGACCAGCCGAGATGCCGGGCGAGGGCCATGAGACGGGCGGGATTGTCCAACAAGAAAAAAACCGGCACGCCGGTCTTTCGCTTCATCCAGGCTTTAAATGCAAGTTCGGCGCCGATCCCGGCTGGCTCTCCCATGGTGAGAGCCAGCGGTAATGAGTGGGTCATTAATCAAATTCTCTGATCGATATAAGCAGTCCGGCGCAGATCAGAGAGATAGCGACGGGCAAGATTTTCCAAGCGGTTGCGCACCAGCGTGTCTTCGACATCGTCGCGACTGATTTTTTCCGGGCCGCCCGTGCGGCTGCATACCATGAACACGCCAATGCCACTATTCACGGGGACGGCCTTCGTTGGTTGTGCAACGGCGGCCGCTTGAATGAGGGGGCTGAGTTCAGGGGGCAAGTCCTTGATCAAGACTTCACCGACCGGCCCTGAAAGATCGGGTGATTGTTCTTGACCCAATTTTTCCAATTCGCCGCAACTACGCAGGTCGGCCGTGGCCTTTTCGATGCGCGCGATGACATCCTGCTTTTCGGCATCGGACGCTGTTTTCGCCAAAGGATAGACAATCTGCGACAAGGTGACTTTGACGTTGTTGATGCTGTCGGGAATCTTTCGATCGGCCAACAGGTAGATATAATAGCCACCTGTGAGGCGCAGCGGTTTCGTCAGTTGGCCGGGCGACATCAAGGTGATGATTTTTTCCGCCTCGGGGTCGAGTGTGCCGGGGCGGACATAGCCGATATCACCGCCGACGGCGGCGGTCGCCGATTGGGAAAATTGCCGGGCAACCCGCTGGAACAGTTGCGGGCCGCCGCCGGAAGAAATTTCTTGGGTCAGGCGTTCGGCAAAATCTTTGACGTCATTTTCTTGGGACGGCTCGTTTACCGAGAGATAAATTTCAAACAACCGGTTGGAAGGCAGGCTGCTATTGGCCTCCGCTTCGCGCAGGGCTTCGGTGACTTCTTCTTCGCCGACCGCTACGGTGCGCATATAGCGACTGCGCACTGTGCGGGCCCAGGTAAATTGAGCCTGCAATTGTTGTTCCAACGTTGTGATCTCGATGCCTTTTTGGTCCAGGAACTTCTTCAGGCCGCCCACCGGCAGATTGTTATTTTCTTCAAGACTTCTGAGCGCTTTCTTCAACTCATCCGGCGATATTTTGATCGTTTGCTTTTTGGCTTCTTGTAGTTGCAGTTTTTCATCGATCAACTGACGGACGACTTGGGCGGTAACTTTTTTGCGGGTTGTTGGATCATTTGGCAGGTTGGAAGAAGCCAGAAGCAGATCAACCCGTGAATTTACGTCGCCGATTGAAATAATCTCGTCATTGACCACGGCGGCAATCCGCACATCATCAGCCCGGGCGGCATTCATGGTCGCGGTTGCGATCATAAGACTAAAAACCAGGCGCATGCCAAAAGAATTGAGAGAGTACACCATAGGTTTCCGCATCAGATGTTGAAAAACAGAGCGATGAGAGAGAGAGGGCGCGTCATGAAGAGGATCGGCTGGTGGTTTGGATGGTCGGTAACGAGATCTCGCCGAGATTCTTAAACACAAATTGCAGCAATAATGTGGTGCCGGGACGGACATCCCGATCCCGCGTACCATCCCGCGTGAGCGACGTGCTGAATGTAAAGCATTCATCAGCATATTGTACGCCGAAACCAGACGATAGAGAGTTGCCACTGCCCGCAAGATCTTGTGTCGTACGGGTCGATATAGACCAATATTGACTGACTGGGAACTCTAAATTCAGACTGACTTGACGACGAAACAATTGATTATCGCGCGCATTGTTAGCCAGATCTATATAAGTTAAACCACCATGAATTGACAATAGATTTGTTGTGATCTCATATTCTTGGCGCTGTGGTCGCAGATTGCGCTGATCGAATCTGAACCGATAGATAAAATTGACATCTTTGGTAGGACTGACCAAAAAGCGTCCGACATAATCGGATTCTTGACGATGCAGACCATCGCCATTGCCATTTAAGGCAAGCGGGGACGATTTTTGGAAACGATAACTTTGGCCGCCTAAAAATGATGCCTGAAAATTGGCATTATCGCTATACGACGCTCTCAACCCATAATCGACCCGTTGACCGCTATCGACTTGATCGAAACCGACCGCCCGATTGCGCGTGAACAGATCCGTTTCATTGAAATCGACATTGATACTGTCGTCATTGGCGATCGTGCTGGGGTTTAAACCGTTCGGTGCGGCGTAAATGGCCGCCGTCGGTTCAAGGATGATGGTCGATGACCGCCCCCTTCTGACAAGTGGGTAGCGCCATTCCAGGCCGATTTGCGGAAAAAGCCGCCCATCGGTCGCGGTTCCCCGCGGACCATTCATGGTACGGGCGAAATTCGTCGTATAATAGCCATCCCCACGAATGCCGGCGACAAAGTTCAGTTTTTGCCCGGCGAACCCATCGAACGGCAAATTGAATTCCGTCCCGGTCGAAATGCGCCGACTGCTGGAGCCTGATTCGCGCAACAGATTGAGTACATTCACGCTGGTCGTAAACTTGCCGCCAAAACTAAGGGGTTTACCGGCGAATGTATAATCGAACGAGGGTAGAATGATGGCTTGCTGGCGGTCCTGCAAACCCTGGCGCAAGGCTTGAAAGCCATAGGTATTGATAACGCCGTAATCGCGTTCGTTGAACCGTTCGAGAAAACCGCGACTGCGCAAGAAATTATCCGTGCCGCCAAAGCGGTAAACCCTGAGATAGGTCTGATCCGAGGTTCTTCTGACGGAAAAACCGGCTCTGAACTCATCATCGAGATCAAATCGACCGTCGGCGAACAGGTGAAAACGCACCTGATCGCGACTGGGGGTGCCGCTTTGCACGAAGGTGCTGACGCCGTCGGCGCTGGTGATACTGCCCTTGACGTTGAGAAACCCATTGCCGAAGCGTTGGCGATAGTCGCCTGCCAACACAATGCCCTGATCGGCGGTGATGATCGGTGAAAATGTGGCGTCTTTGTCGGGGCCTAAAACGAAATAATACGGGATTGTGACATTGGCACCCAGTTGGGTCGAACTGCCGAAGGTGGGGGCCAAAAAGCCGCTTCTGCGTTTGACGGACGGGTCCGGGTGCGAGAGGTAAGGCGTATAAAAAATCGGCACACCGCCCAGTTCGAGCGTTGCGTCCCGATATTCGACCAATTGCAATTCTTTGTCTTGGGTGATTTGTTCCGCCTTGATCTGAAAAATGGGCGGTGCTGTCGGGTCGTCCTTGCACAGATCGCACGGGCTGTAAACCGCGCGGCGCATTTCGATCCTGGTCCCATTGTTCCGGCGGGCGGTATTGCCGACAAGACGGGACCGATCAGAAAGGAGAATCTTCACATTCTTGATGAAGCCATCGCGCATCTGATCGGTGAGTTCGATATAATCGCCAAAGATCGTATCGCCCGCATCCTGGATCAAGCTGACATTGCCGCTGGCAATCACCGTATCTGTGCGCTGATTGTAACTGACCACGTCGGCTTGGAGGGTTCGATTGTCTTGTGAGATTTCGACATCGCCGCGCGCAATCACGAGGCCCAATTCATCGTCCTGGGTGACTTCGTCCGCACCGAAAACTGCCGGTTCCCGATTGGAAGAGCGCCGTTTTTTTGGTTTGACCGTAAAACCGTTTGCGTCGATTTTTGCCGCTGGAAAGGTGATTTCCTCGATTACCGTGCCGGGTTGACCGGGAATGGGCAGCGGCGGCCCCTCATCGGCATGGGCTGTGGAAAAAAACGGCAAAATCGACGCACCCGCACAGAATAAACCGCAGAGCATCCGAGTGCGACCGTGCAGCGAGGGTGTTTTTTTCCGACCCTGATGATGAACCGTCTGGATCAATTTTAACCGTCCTCAAGGTACAATAGAAAGGTGACGCCGAGCAGCATAGAGACGCCTGCAGGAGTCCAAGCCGCCAGAATCACCGGAATCGTCGCAGAATTACCCAGTGCCGATACAACGTAAGATAAGAAATATAACAAGAACCCCGTAGCAACCCCGCCGCCGATCATCGCGGGCGTACCGCCGCGACGCTGCATCCGCAACGAAAAGATAGCCGCAATCAAGATCATAGCACATAATAAAAAGGGCCGGGCCAATAATGTATAAAAATACAGCCGATGTTTCAGGGCGGAAAACCCGGAGCGTTCGAGATTGTTGGCAAATCCAGGCAGATCCCAAAACGACATCGTGTCGGGCGAGGCAAAACTTTCTTCGATCCGGCTTAAGGTCAAATCCGTCGGCAAGAGGATTTGTGCCATCGGTTGGGCATAGCGATCGGGGCGCCAATCATAGGCATTTTGAAAACGCCATGCCCCTTGTTCGAGTGTGCCTGATTCAGCATCGATGCGGCGGATCAAGGCGTCATTTTCCGAAAAGAAATTAATCGTCACAGGGTGAATGACGGTGACCGGTTGTTGTTCGATAGCCTGGGCATGGATAACGGCTGTGATGCCGTGCGCATCTTTTTGACGCAACCAAAGACCGGAACCGGCCAGCACGAAAGAGTCGGCTTGATTGCGTAAATGGCGTTTTTCGAGCTGCTTGAAGCTTGCCTCCATGGTGGAGGCCAGGGGGTTGAACAAGGTGACGCCAATGATGCCAATCAGAAATGCAATGAACAGGGCGGGCGAGAGAAATTGCCAAACCGAAACGCCGGCGGCCCGCGCAATAATCAATTCTTGACTGCGCGTCATACGCCAGAGTGCGATGATCGCACCGAAGAGGACGGCGAAAGGCAGGACTTCTTGGGCGGTATAGGGCAGTTTGAGGGCGGACATTTGCAGCAGCAGCCCAAAGCCGATATCGGTTCTGTTACCCGCACGGCGGGTCAGTTCAAAGAAATCACCGAGGAAAATCAGTAAAATGATCAAAAAGAAAGTTGCCGCAAACCATGTCAAAAAATTCCGTGAAATATAGCCGAATAAGGTCAAGGGCAGTTTCATGATTGTCCTCGCATCGGCTGTCTGAGGCTTTTATTGCGCCCATTACGTCGTGATAAAAGATATATTCCAATAAGGCTCGGAAGAAGCGAGACAATATAGAGAAGCGGTATGGTTAAATACTGTCTATTGGCAAGATTCGTTGCACCAAAATAAGACAGTTGAAAAATCACGGCAAGGCCGATGGCATAAAGCAGACGTTTCGTTTGCCCTCTTCTGTTGAGTTCGCCGGTCAAAATCGCAGCAAGGGCGATAAAAACAAAACCGATTAAAAAAAGGGGCGAGGTCAATCTTTCATGGGCTTCGGCCAAAAGACGGTGCCGAAAGAGGGGGTTATCGTCCAACCCTTGGGGATTGAGCAGATCTTCTAAGAACCGTTCGTCAGGCTGTAGGATTCTGGTATCGGGAACATCTTTAAACTGTTGTAAATCAAGACTGTAACTATCGAATTGTAACATGGAAAGTTGTTTTTTAACCGGGTCCCAGGCACCCTTCGTCCCATTCACCATCAACACCTTGGGTTTGCCATCGACAGTGGAGATCAATCCCCGTTCCGCCGTATATGTCGCCGGGTTGTTCTGATCACGGGTATCTTCGATCAATAGGCCGAACAGATCGCCAACGATATTTCTATTTCTGACATAAACGGTCAATCGTTCCGAGAGTTTATTGAAGCTGCCTTCTTGAATGAGATTGAATGTAAATTCGTTTCTGATCGAAAATTGCAGGTCTTTGAAAGAGTTTTTGGAAAGTGGCAGGATATAGAGGGCGATGATCGACATCATCATCATCCCACCGGCACCGAGCACCAAGGCCGGGCGCGCCAACCCCCATTGCGACACGCCACAAGCCCGCATGACGACGAGTTCACTGTCTTGTATCAGCTTGTTATAGGTGAACAGAACCCCGATGAAACATCCGATCGGCAGCACCAATTGCACCAGAGGCGGCAGACTGAGGGCGAGCAGTTCTATGAAGAGATCGATACCGACACCGCGATCAACCACCAATTCCACAAGCTTTAAGGATTGAATGAGCCAAGCCGCCGAGGTGAGGGCTGCGGTGATGAAGAGTGTCAGTCCGAAACTCTGCCGGAAGACATAGGCGGTGATGCGATTCATAACGGATCAACTATATAGAGCCTGTGAGGGAAAATTCCAGGGACAAATTGTTTCTGAAGGACGACGGCCTGGCGGCCCGGCTTTATGGGCGATGGAAACGCGGGGATCAAGCCCAGAAATTTAAAGCGGCATCCGACGTAAAAATCATTTACAAGGATGTCATGAAGGCTCGATGCGGGCGGTTGTGGATGCGATCGCGATGGTTTTCGAGATGCGCTGCACGGTCTGCCGATGTTGCATGGAAGAGCACATCCTTTGAAAAGAATGGGGATTACGTCATGAAGATTGCATTTTCTGCCGTTGAGACGCCAAAAAGCGGCGCGCTCGTCGTCGGGGTTGCCGAGGGCGGCGTTTTGACGGCGGCCGCAGCCGCCCTTGACGCGCATTTGGGCGGTGCGCTTGACCGGGCGATCAAGGCAAGCCGGTTTACCGGAAAAAAAGATCAGATTTTGACCGTCATGGCACCGCACGGCGTGACGCTGGGTCGGGTCCTGTTGCTTGGGCTTGGCAAGATCGATGCGCTCACCGCCATCGGCGTCGAGGCCTTAGGGGGTGCCATTGTCGCCAATCTCGCCTTGTCCGGCGAAAGCGTCGTGACGGTGCATTTGGGCGATTTGCCCGGATCGCCCCTTTGTGCGGTTTCTCTTGCGGCACATCTTGCCATGGGGGCGAACTTGCGCAGCTATCGCTTCACAAAATATCGCACCAAGCTGAAAGACGAGCAAAAGCCCAGTCTCGAAGTCGTCACGGTTTTGACTACGGCCGTTGCGGAAACCGAACGGGCCTATGAAAGTCTGGCCGCGATTGCCGACGGAGTGTTCATGGCCCGCGATCTCGTGACCGAACCCGGCAACGTGATCTATCCCCAAACCTTGGCCGAACGGGCCCAGACCTTGGCCGGGCTTGGTGTCGATGTCGAAGTGCTGGACGAGCAGGCGATGGCGAAGCTTGGCATGGGATCGTTGCTTGGCGTCGGCCAAGGCAGCGTGCGTCCGCCGCGCCTCATTATCCTGCGTTGGAACGGTAATCCCGACCAAAATGCAGCCCCCGTCGTCGTCGTGGGCAAGGGGATCACGTTCGATACCGGCGGGATTTCCTTGAAGCCCGGTGCCGGCATGGAAGAAATGAAAACCGATATGGGCGGCTCCGCCGTCGTCATTGGTTTGCTGAAGGCGCTTGCCGGACGCAAGGCCAAGGCGAATGTGGTCGGTATCATCGCGGCGGCTGAAAATATGCCTGACGGCAATGCCCAGCGTCCGGGTGATATCGTGACCTCGATGTCCGGTCAGACGATCGAGGTGGATAATACCGACGCCGAAGGTCGCCTCGTGCTCGCCGATGCCTTGTGGTATGGCCAGGACCGGTTCAAACCGGCCATCATGATCGATCTCGCGACTTTGACCGGCGCGATCCTGATCGCACTCGGGGGGGAACATGCGGGCTTGTTCTCGAACGATGACGGTTTGGCGCAGTCTTTGACCGCGACCGGCCTTGAGACGGGCGAGAAACTCTGGCGCCTGCCGATGAACGATGCTTATGATCGTATGATCGATTCCGATGTGGCCGATATGCGCAACATTTCCGGATCGCGCGAAGCGGGCAGCATCGTCGGGGCCGTTTTCCTCCAACGGTTCGTCAACGGCACGAAATGGGCCCATCTCGACATTGCCGGCACGACATGGAGCAAGAAGGATCTGCCCCTGTCGCCGAAGGGGGCGACCGGTTTCGGCATTCGCCTCTTGAACACCTATATCGAACAGCATTACGAAGCGAAGTAAGTCTTGTAAAAGGCCGCCCCGTCTCGTCGGGGCGGCCTTCTTTTCCTGTTTTCCGTTGAAAGCGACCGACTGTTTCTTCGATGCGTCTTGATGATTTCGATTTTACCCTCCCTGAAGCATCGATTGCCCAACGTCCGGCCAGTCCGCGCGATAGCGCCAGACTGCTTTCTGTCGGCAGTGCAGGCTTCAAGGACGCGATTTTTCGCGATTTGCCGCATTTGCTCGATCCGGGCGATCTGTTGGTCTTCAACGATACGCGGGTGATCCCGGCACGTCTCGACGGGCGACGTGATGCCGTCCAGGTCAGCGTCACGCTGCATCAGGCCGTCGATGATGGTGCTTGGCACGTCTTTGCCCGTCCGGCAAAGCGCCTCAGACTTGGCGATATCATTCAATTTTCAGAAGATTTTTCTGCGACCGTTCTGGCAAAGCGACCGACGGGGGATGTAACCCTCGTCTTCGATCGTTCGGGTAGCGATCTCATTCAGGCGATCGAACGTTACGGTTATATGCCTCTGCCGCCCTATATCCGGGGCGGGGTGGCGGACGACCGGGACAAGGCGGATTATCAAACGATGTTCGCGGACCGCAAGGGGGCCGTCGCAGCCCCCACGGCAGCTCTTCATTTCACACCGTCTCTCATCGCAGCCCTCGATGCACGGGGGATCCACCACGTAAAGGTCACACTCCATGTCGGGGCGGGCACTTTCTTGCCGGTGAAGGTCGAAAACCCGGACGATCATATAATGCATGAGGAATGGGGTGAAATTACCCCCGAAGCGGCGGCCAAGGTCAGGGCGGTGAAACAAGCGGGCGGCAAGATCGTCGCGGTCGGTACGACTGCGGTCCGTATCCTCGAATCGGCAACCGATGCGCATGGACAAGTGCAATCCTTTGCCGGAACGACGCAAATTTTTATCCGTCCTGGTTACCGGTTTCGCACGGTCGGTCGCATGGTAACGAATTTTCACTTGCCGAAATCGACCCTTTTTATGTTGGTTGCTGCTGCGTGCGGTCTTGACAGAATGAAGGCGGCCTATACCCATGCGATCGCCCATGGGTATCGTTTTTATTCTTATGGCGATGCCTGTCTTTTGGATGTGGAACAATCGGATGAATGAGGCGGTATCCCCAGAATTTGGTTTTTCACTTTTAGCAACCGACGGTCATGCCCGCAGAGGGCAGATCACGACGGCGCATGGGGTGATCGATACGCCCGCCTTCATGCCGGTCGGCACCGCCGGAACCGTCAAGGGCATGTTGCCCGATGCCGTAGCGCAGACCGGGGCGCAAATTCTCTTGGGCAATACCTATCATCTGATGCTGCGTCCGGGTGCCGACCGGGTCGAACGGTTGGGCGGGCTGCATCGCATGATGAATTGGCCCAAGCCGATTTTGACCGATTCCGGCGGGTTTCAGGTCATGTCGTTGAGTGGTTTGCGCGAGATGAGCGAGGCGGGGGTCACGTTTCGATCCCATCTTGATGGATCGCGCTATGAATTGACGCCGGAACGCTCGATCGAGATTCAGCGCCAATTAGATGCAGATATCACGATGGTGTTGGACGAGTGCACGCCGCACCCGGCCACATGGGCCGAAACGGAAAAATCCTTGGCCTTGTCGATGCGGTGGGCGGTGCGGTCCAAGACGGCTTTTACGCCCCGCCCCGGTTACGGGTTGTTTGGGATCGTACAGGGCGGCGTCTATCTCGATTTGCGCACGCGGTCGCTCGAAACCCTGACCGACATCGGCTTTGACGGCTACGCGATCGGCGGTCTTGCCGTGGGCGAAGGCCAGGAAACCATGTTTCAGGTTCTGGATCACACGGCACCGCAATTGCCTCTAACCCATCCGCGCTATTTGATGGGGGTCGGAACCCCATCCGATTTGGTTGGTGCTGTTCAGCGTGGCATCGATATGTTCGACTGCGTCATGCCGACGCGGTCGGGACGCACGGCTCAGGCCTTTACGCGTCAGGGGCGGATCAATATCCGCAATGCACGCCATCAAGACGATCCGCGCCCGCTCGATGCGGCCTGTCGATGCCCCGCCTGTCGCCAATTCTCGCGCGCGTATTTGCACCATTTGCATCGGGCGGAAGAAATGTTGGGCCCCATCCTGCTGACGTGGCATAACCTGACTTATTATCAGGATCTGATGGCGGATCTGCGTGCGGCAATCTTGGAAAAAAGGCTCGATGCTTTTGCACAGGCGTTTCATGACCGACAGACCGCAGGCGATATTCCGCTTTGGTCGTGAAGAGAGGAGGGCCGCATGGCGAATGATGAACTTTATGGCGGTTTGACGCAGTTGGGGCGGATGACCGCGTTGCCCAGCGATCCTCTAAGCGCCATTTTAGAAAAAGTTCCCAATCCTGAAATGGGGCATCCTTATGTTGTGCGTTTCGTCGCCCCAGAATTTACCTCGCTGTGTCCGCTTACGGGACAACCGGATTTTGCCCATCTCGTCATCGATTACGTGCCGGGGCCCTTTTTGGTCGAAAGTAAATCCTTGAAGTTATTTTTGGGGTCTTTTCGCAATCACGGGGCTTTTCACGAAGCCTGTACCGTCGGGATAGCACGGCGTCTCATTGACGAAATTCAACCCGTTTGGCTGCGCATCGGCGGCTATTGGTATCCGCGCGGCGGCATCCCGATCGATGTTTTTTATCAAACGGGTGCTGCGCCATCGGGACTTTTTTTGCCGGATCAGGCGGTTCCCCCCTATCGTGGACGGGGCTGACCTCAAGGCGGCCTTGATCGCCCGCGCCCTTGAAATCGGCTTTGATGCCGTCCGCGTGACGAAGGCCCATCTCCCGGAGCCGACACGCGATCGGTATCATGCGGCCCTTGCGGCGGGCTATCACGGCGAAATGGCCTGGCTTGCGCAGACGGCGGATCGACGCCAATCGCCCGATGCCTTGTGGGCAGAGGCGCGTACGGCCATTATTTTAGTCACCAATTACGGTCCGGCCTATGACCCCCTCGCCTTGATCGATCAACGCGAACATGGCGTTATCTCCGCCTATGCACAGCATCATGATTATCACGATCTGATCAAAAAACGCCTGAAGCAGCTTGGGCGCTGGTTCGCCCAGACGACGGGCCATGATCTGAAGGTGTTTGTCGATACGGCGCCGATTTTGGAAAAACCCTTGGCCCAACAGGCTGGGGTTGGTTGGCAGGGCAAGCATACGAATCTTGTGTCGAAAGAGTTTGGGTCTTGGTTGTTTCTGTCCGAGATTTTGACAACGTTCGACTTGCCGTTTGATCAATCGGAAGAGGATCATTGCGGGTCCTGCACACGCTGCCTTGCAATTTGTCCGACACAGGCATTCCCAAAACCATATCAGCTCGACGCAAGGCGGTGTATTGCGTATCTCACGATAGAATATAAAGGGATCATTCCTTACGCGTTAAGACCCATGATCGGGAATAGAATTTATGGTTGCGATGATTGTTTAGCTGTTTGTCCTTGGAATAAATTTGCCAAAAAATCAAAAGAGTATAATCTAAAATCAGATATTAATCAAATAAAAAACAATTTAGAATTTTTTTTAAACTTTAATGATGAAGAATTTAGAAAGTTTTTTCAAAAATCACCAATTAAAAGAACTGGAAGAGATGTTTTTATAAGAAATGTTATAATTTCAATAGGAAACTCTCTTGATAAAAAATACATCGAAAAATTAAAATTATTTCTTAAAGATGAATCTTTTGTTGTGAGAGATGCTGCAGCATGGGCAATATATTTTTTGATTTCTCATTAAATTCGATTTTTTTAATGTTTTTTTTTGATCGGTACTTTGAAGAAAAATTTAGATAAAATTTTGAGTGAGATTAGGAATGTTTGTTAAAAATTAATCTCCTGACGATAGCGTTAGCGGAAATTAGGTGCAGTTCAAGGTTTATTGTGGTCAGGATATTGAACGATTAAATATCTTATGATTAGAGAGAATTTTAAGAAAATAGAAGATTTAAAAGTATTTTCTTAGTTCTTTTTTTAGGTAATCTGAGACGCGTTATGAATTGGTATGCCGTATTGGCAGTACCTACATAAAGGGATGGATATCATGTCTTTGGGTTCTATTAGCATCCGTGCAAAGCTTATGTTGTTAATGGTATTAATGAGTATTTTTACGATTCTTCTTTGTTTTGTGTCATTGCGTGCTGCGAAAGACCTTGCAGAATCGGCGGTTATTCTGGATGAAACCGGTCGGGAAGTTTTTCTGGCATCGCGGATGGGGTTGGAAGCAGTCTCGATCAATCGGGGCGAATTCCGGGTTGCAGCCGATCCATCGGCCGAGGTGATCAATTCATCGATTCAAGGATCGACGGAGCGTCGAAAAAACTTTGAGGAAGATTTATCCCTTTTGCGCAAGACTGCTGATTCAACCCAGTCTAAGAAGCTTGATGAAATTGAGGAACAATATAAAAAATATATTCAAAAATTTACGAATACTCTCAATATTGCTATGAATAATGGAAAAAATGTAACACTTTCTGAGGCCCAGGATAATATTAGAAAAGAAGCTGTTATTAGTAGAAAAGAATCAGATATTTTAACAAAAATTATCCAAGAATATACTGACGCTGCTATTAAAGAAAATAGCAAACAAAGAAAAAATTCTGAAGATATATATGTGCAGGCAAACTACTTTATTATGAGTATGTCAGTGGTGTTTGTTATTTTGGGGTCAATCTTAGGATTTATTATTGGGCATTATGGTATATCTCAGCCGTTGAAAAACATTATTAAAACATTGTTTGATTTGCGAACGGATAATCTTAAAACCAAGATCGTTGGCGATGATCGTCGTGATGAAATCGGTGAATTGGCCAAAACCGCCAAAGAGTTTCAGCAAAAACTCTTACGTGCTGCAGAGTTGGAACAGCACCAACAGGAAGTGGAAGCCCGTTCCCAAGCTGAAAAACGCCAGATGATGATTGGCTTGGCAGATGGACTTGAAGCGTCGGTCAATTCCGTCGTCCAGGCAGTCGCCGATTCTGCGAAAAAGCTGCAAGTCAATGCGCAGAAAATGACCAACATCGCCGATAAGACCAATGAACGGGCCGTCGTTGTGTCATCTGCCTCGCATCAGACTTCGACCAATGTGAATACGGTCGCTGCGGCGGCGGAACAATTATCTGGGTCGATTGCCGAAATTGCACGCCAAGTTTCTAAGTCCAGCGAGATCGCCTCACAGGCCGTGGGTCAAGCGACCAAAAGCAACGATCTCGTTGCCAGTCTTTCCAAGGCGGCGAATAAAATCGGCGAGGTCGTGGCACTGATCAATTCGATTGCATCGCAAACCAATCTTTTGGCGCTCAACGCGACCATCGAAGCGGCCCGGGCCGGTGAGGCCGGTAAAGGATTTGCCGTCGTTGCGAGCGAGGTCAAGAGCTTAGCCAGCCAAACGGCACGCGCCACGGAAGAAATCGCTGGCCATGTTGATGAAATTCAGACCGCAACCAAAGAAGCGGTCGAGGCGATTCACCAAATTTCCGGTACGATTGCGAATATCAATGAAACGGTTAGCTCGATTGCAGCCGCCGTTGAAGAACAAGATGCCGCAACACAGGAAATTGCCCGCAATGTAAACCAAGCTGCCAAAGGAACGCAGGAAGTTTCTTCCACGATTGTTGGTGTCAGCGATGCTGCCGCCGAAGCGGGCAAGACATCATCTGAGGTCTTGGGTGCCGCTGATCAATTAGATAGGCAAGCAAAAGATCTAAAGCATGAAGTTGAATCCTTCATCAAGAAAATTAGGGTTGCCTGAGTACCGAATAAAAAAAACCCCCACTGAATTTTTAAATTCAGTGGGGGTTTTTATGCTGTTTTATTGAAAAATACGCTGTTGTGATTGATTGAAAAAAACATTAGTGAAGATGAATTCATCTTGTGTTTTCTCGGTATAGGGCAAGAATAAATTTAGGCTGATCCCATCAAGGTGATCTAACATGATTTGAATGGCGGGCACCGGGTTTCCCCCCTGCGGGGGAATGGTGTCGGTATGGCGCACGAGGGCCGTTGCCCTGATTTTCCCAGACTGGGCCGCAGCCTTGAATCCATCGAGGCTGATCTTGACCACCTCATCGGCGGCAGGATTCTTCTCCCCGGTCGAGCCCACGACATGGTCGACGGTTCCATCCAAATTAATTTGTGCACCGAACGGATAGAACAGATCTGGTCGGTCTAGATACAATTTGGCCGCAGGGAGCACGGCTTCGATCAAAAGACGAAAATCATCTTTTGCGGGCAAATCATTTAAAATCGATAAAGGTCCGGCGAGCAGATCCTGCGTCTTTGGGGGGGGTGATTTTACGGGTTGGCTCTGCGACACTGCAGGAGCGGATACCCCTGATCCCGGCGGCGCTTCCTCATGGTGGGAAGGCACTACGTCCGTCGATCTGGCGACCCAGCGTTTCAGACGGCTAACGAACCCTTCCTTGGGTGACATGCTGTGCTCTCCCGTCAAAATGCGCGCCGGGGGAGCAAAAGCCCGAACGAGCGTCTTAAAACCAACCAGAACTCTACAAGACGCCCGTTATTGAGGGCTTAACGGGAGAGCGGGGGCATCGCGATCGGAGTCAGGTCTGACGAAGCGCAACGTAATATGGCGATCCGACGTCACGGGCAGGGTTTGCAGCTTGCGCCCGATGACCATGGCCTTTGCCGCTTCGTCGAATACACCTTCCGGTATTGATTTTAAGATTCGCGCACCGCGAACCAACCCGTCATC
Organism: Aliidongia sp.; assembly: GCA_036821645.1. Taxonomy (GTDB): domain Bacteria; phylum Pseudomonadota; class Alphaproteobacteria; order ATCC43930; family CGMCC-115725; genus DAISJD01. The sequence goes on along the minus strand of DAISJD010000010.1, from coordinate 14,752 downwards.
GCCCAGTTCTGCCATGAGTTCAACCTCACCCGATTCCGCTTTGGCGAACGCCGCCTGCAAGGCGGGACTATCCACCATCCGCGCCATCCCGGGCATCGGATCGGCTTTGGCGGGATAGAGCAAGGCGGGACAGACCAGGGTGGTAGCCATGACGAAGGCAAGACCACGGGTGGGAAGAAGACGCATCACGGGTTGGACATTCCTTTGGGGTCAGTAAATGCCGGAACCGACAAGAGGATCTTAACCGATCTTTGACAGGGATGGAAGGGCAGTGGGTCGTCGTTACGAACCGACCCGGCGTGGGCGCTCTCACCGCATGCATCCCGGTGGGGGCGGCCCCGATTTCATGAAAAAGGATTGGAATGAAGACCGATCTGTTGTTTAACGGTTGGCGAGACCGCGTCGATTGACTGTGCGCGTCGTCAAGATGTTTCAGGTTGAGGATAGGATTGATGAACGAGACGGCTGCGAAACAGAATTACGATGTTGCCGCAACGGAAAGCAAATGGCGTGCTCTCTGGCAGGATTCATCGGTTTATCGGTGGGATCCATCCGTTGATCGTGCACACTCCTTCGTCATCGATACGCCGCCCCCCACTGTGTCGGGCTTCCTGCATATGGGGCATATTTATTCCTATACACAGACCGACCTGATTGCCCGCTTTCAGCGGATGGCGGGTAAGAATGTTTTCTACCCTATGGGGTTTGACGATAACGGCCTGCCGACGGAACGACTGGTGGAAAAACGCCGCGATATTCGGGCCGTCGACCAAACGCGCGAAGCCTTCATCGCCATTTGCCACGAGGAAGTGCAGGAGGCAGAGGCGGATTTTCGGGCCTTGTTCAAGGAAATCGGTCTTTCGGTCGATTGGACCCAGGAATATCAGACGATCAGCCCAACCTCGCGCAGCCTTTCCCAATTGTCGGTCCTCGACCTTTTCAATAAGAATCACCTCTATCGCCAATTGCAGCCAACTTTATGGGATCCCGTCGATCGTACGGCGCTCGCCCAGGCGGAAGTGACCGAGAAAGAGGATAAGGGTACCTTATGGCAGGTTCGCTTCGATCTTGACGGCGGCGGAACGGTCGATATCGCGACCAGCCGACCGGAATTGATGGCGGCCTGTGGGGCGCTCATGATGAACCCGGACCATCCCGATGCCGAACGCTTGGTCGGTAAAACGGCGGTTACCCCCTTGTTCCGCGTCCCCGTGACCATCATCGCCGATCCGCGCGCCGCCGTGGACAAGGGCACCGGCGTGGTCATGTGCTGCACCTTTGGCGATTCGACCGATATTGAATGGTGGCGCGATCATCGGTTGCCGACCCGCGTGATCTTAACCAAGGACGGACGGATCGGCGATCTCGGCGCAATCGGCGGGCCCGATTGGCCGAGCCTCGATCGGGATTCCGCCCAAAAGGCTGCGGAAGCCTTGCAGGGCTTGAAGGTCAAGGCCGCGCGGGAAAAGATGGTTGAGTTGTTGGCGTCCGATGGCCGGATCACCGGGACGACGGCCGTTACCCGCATGGTGCCGAGTGCCGAACGCTCGGGCGCGCCGCTTGAAATTCTGGTGACGCCGCAATGGTTCGTTCGTGTTCTCGATAAGAAGCAAGCCCTGATCGATAAGGCGCGGACGATCACATGGCACCCGGCTTATATGCGTCAGCGGTTTGAAATCTGGACCGAAAATTTGAAATGGGATTGGTGCATCAGCCGGCAGCGTTTCTTTGGCGTGCCGTTTCCTTTCTGGTATTCAAAACGACCGGGTGAAGAGGGCAAGATTCTAGCGGCCCATCCCGACGATTTGCCGGTCAACCCGCTCGTCGACCTGCCACGCGGGTATCGCCGGGACGAGGTCGAGCCCGATTTCGATGTGATGGATACTTGGGCGACGAGTTCAGTCTCGCCGCAATTGAATTCTCACGCCATCGCCCCCGGTGCCGGTCTCGACTTCGACCGTCATGCCAAATTGTTTCCGGCCGATCTCAGGCCCCAGGCTCATGAGATCATTCGGACTTGGACTTTCTATACGGTGGTGAAATCCCATCTGCATGAAGATGTAGCCCCCTGGAAGCATGTCGCCTTGAGCGGGTGGTGTCTTGCCCAAGACAAATCGAAAATGTCGAAATCGAAGGGCAACATCATTCAACCGCGCGACCTCATACAAAAATACGGTGCCGATGTCGTGCGGTATTGGACCGCAACCTCACGCCTCGGTCTCGATACGGCGCTCAGCGAAGACGTTCTGAAGGTCGGCAAACGGCTTCAGACCAAATTATGGAATGCGGCACGATTCGTCATGTTGCAACTGGGCGGCCTGTCGGTGAAGCCTGAAACGCCGGCGGCCGACATGGCGTCGAACCGGATCACGGCCCCCCTCGATCGCTGGGTTTTGACCCGGCTCGGCGAAACGGTGGCGAAGGCGGGCGATCACTTTGCCGCGTTCGATTATTCCGATGCGCTCGACGTGATCGAACGGTTTTTTTGGCATGATCTGTGTGACAATTACCTGGAATTGGTGAAGGGCCGTTCGTATGGCGAGGTCGGGGATGAAGCGGGCCGATTGTCGGCGCAAGTGACCCTGTGGCACTGTCTTGAGACTGTGTTGCGGCTTTTGGCCCCCGTGATGCCCCACTTGACGGAAGAATTATACGCGACCCATTTTCCCGAACAAGCGGCCCAGGGATCAATCCACCGGCGCGGTCACTGGCCGCAAGGGCGCGATCAGGGGGCCGATCCGGCGGCTGCCGCCATTGGTGAGGCGATTGTCGGCCTGCTGTCGGCCGTTCGCAAGGTCAAGAGCGAACGCAAACTGTCGATCAAGACGCCGGTGTGCGGCTTGACCATTGAGGCCCTTGGGTCAGGCTCCGTCGATCTGCGTGGGGCTATTGCCGATCTTGTTCATACGGTGAATGCTGATGGTGCAACATTTGGTACCATCGCGGTTGGCGATGCGGAACGGTCCGTGACGGATACGGAAGACGGTGCCTATCGTGTCGGCCTCTCCTTGGTTCCCGGTGAATAACCCATGAGACCGTGCCGGTGACGCCCGATAGGGTGGTTGCGCGCATGTTGATCGAGGAAATCCCGTGGCAGGATCCAGTTGCGATCCTGCCGCTGTTTAGCGCCGATCCCTATCTATGCTTTCTGGAATCGGTCAGCGAACAGGACCCTCGATCGCGCTATACCTATCTCGGGCATCAGCCCTTTTGCGTAATTGAAAGCCGTGGCGGCGTCAGTTTCGTCGATGGCGGCGCCGTTCCGGGCGACGGGCTCCATGTGTTGGCCGACCGGATGCAGCACTATGAAACCGTCTCGAACCCCGATGCCCCGGTTCCCTTTTGCGGCGGTGCCATGGGATTTTTCGGGTATGAACTGGGCTGGCAATTTGAAGATTTGCCCCCGCCGCCCGCCGCCGGATCTGATCAGCCGGATATGGTGATTGGTCTCTATGATCAGATTCTGGCCTTTGATCATCAAACGCACCGTGCCTTCATCATTTGCAGCGATCCGCGCGGGGATGGGGGCGCGGTCCTGTCCGACCGCTGCGCGCAGGTTCTACGGTTGATCCGGGATCGTGGCGCTGCGTGTCCGGTGCCGAGCGTCCCAGAAATCGCGGCTCTGTGGCGACCGGACATGTCGCGGGACACCTATTGCGCGCGCATCCGAGAAATCCTGGCCCATATCGAAGCTGGCACGATATATCAGGCCAATTTTACCGAAGCCTTTCGCCTGTCTTGCCCCGAACCGGTCGATCCGATCGCCCTTTTTTGCGCATTGCGCCGGGCCAGTCCGGCACCCTTTGCCGCCCTGATCCGGTCCGGTCCCGATCTCGCCTTGGTCAGCGCATCGCCGGAACGTTTTTTGCGCCTCACCCCCGACGGTGCAATCGAAACCCGCCCGATCAAGGGAACGGCCCGCCGCGATCCCGATCCGACAGTGGATCGCCGGCTCGCCGCCGCCTTGGCGGTCCATGAGAAAGATCGGGCCGAAAACTTGATGATCGTTGACTTGATGCGCAACGATCTCGGGCGTGTGGCTGAGGTGGGGTCCGTATCCGTACCGTCTCTCGTCCAGTTGGAAACATTTGCTTCGGTGCATCATCTCGTTTCGGTCGTGACGGCGCGCCTGCGGCCGGGATTGGGTCCGTGCGATCTTTTGCGCGCGACTTTTCCGGGGGGATCGATTACGGGGGCCCCGAAGATACGGGCTATGGCGATCATCGCCGCCCTCGAAGCCAGCAAACGGGGGGCCTATTGCGGGGCGATCGGGTGGATTGGGTTCGATCGGGCGATGGATACCAGTATTACGATCCGCACGATGACGGTAACGCCCCATGAGGTGATCGCCCAGGCGGGGGGCGGGATCGTGGCGGATTCCGATCCGCAGGCGGAATATGGCGAGATGCGGACCAAGATTGCCCCGCTGCTGCGCGTCCTTGGCCGGGGGTGCGTTGAATGATCTGGGTGAATGGCATCCTGCTGCCCCAGGATCAGGCCCGGATCGACCCAATGGATCGCGGCTTTACGCTGGGCGACGGCCTGTTTGAAACCATGCGGGTGGCTGGTGGCGAAATCCGATGGTTGGCACGACATTGGGCGCGGCTCTGTCGCGGGGCAGCGATCATCGATCTCACGATCCCTTATAGGGTGGCAGAGATTGCCGCCGCCATCGATCGCTTAATGGCGGTTCAGCCGGATCCTCTGAATGGCACCGTCCGCCTGACCCTGACGCGGGGTGTCGGCGCGCGCGGTATCTTGCCGCCATTGCAGCCATCCCCGACTTTGATCCTCGCGGTCAGCCCCTTTATCCCACAGGATCAACCGGTTGAAGCGATCGTCGTCACCAAAACGCGACGCAACGAATTCTCGCTGCTGTCTCAGATCAAAACGACATCTTATCTGGAGTCGATTCTGGCTCGACAAGAGGCCGTCGCCCGGGGCGGCGATGAGGCGATTCTGTTGAATAGCGTCGGCACTGTTGCCGAGGCCGCCGTCGGTAATCTGTTTTTCATGATTGAGGGGCGCTTGGTGACGCCGCGTGTCGAAGATGGGGCGCTGCCGGGCATTGCGCGCGGCATTGTGCTGGAACAGATTGGCGGCGTTGAGGCGTCGATCGGCCCGGCAGCTATGTTTCAGGCCGATTACGGCTTCATCACGAATGCGCTGGGTGTACGTGCGATCAAGAGTATAAATTTTAGACAAACAAAGAAAAAATTTATCGATGATGTCGTTTTATATGATAAAATAACGAAGATTTTTGCTTAAAATAATTTTTTATTGATTGTTTAAAATACTCAGAACGATTTCATTGAAAATATACAAACAATCCTGAGGGGCAGGCATGCATATCGTGATCTATCACAATCCCAAATGCGGCACGTCGCGCACCGTTTTAGCCTCGATCCGGCAGAGCGGGCAAGAACCGACGATCGTCGACTATATCAATAATCCGCCCAGCGCCGATATCTTGAAAGAATTGATCGCCGCAATGGGATTTGGCCCCCGCGATCTGCTGCGCACGAAAGAAACGCTTTATCGGGACCTTGGTCTCGATGATCTTTCTCTCAGTGACGATACTTTGATCGCGGCGATGGCAGCACACCCAATCCTTATCAACCGCCCCATCGTGCAATCACCGCGCGGTACGAGATTGTGCAGACCGGCGGAGCGGGTGATGGATTTATTGGACTCTTCTCCCGACTGATCCCCCGCATGCCCGGCAGTCAGGTTGTATTAAAACCATAATTAATCAATCAAAAATTTGGGGATAAAAGATAAGTTCTTGAAGGAAATAAAAGAACTGTGCCGATTTCGATCTAAATCGAAAAAAGCAATGCACGATAAGAAAGCTAGGGGATATTAGTCATCTGGTGGTATCCTTTTGACCAGATGCCTCTTGCCATCGGGGGATTGCTGCCCCGAAGAACGGGCAGGGGATGGAATGCTTGCCGATAAGAGGATAATATGGTTGCGCTGAAACGACGCGATACCTTGACCAAGCAATTGATCGACGCGATTTCCGAACGTATTGCCAGCGGCCATTATAAAAGCGGCGAACGCTTGCCGACAGAACAGGAATTGATCGAAGAATTCGCAGTCAGCAGGACTGTCGTCCGCGAGGCGATTGCGAATTTAAAGGCGGTCGGTATGGTGTCAACGCAGCAAGGTGTCGGCGCATTTGTTCTGCGCGGGGCGGCGGTCGTGCCGTTTCGTCTTGATCCTTCGATGTTGAACATGGTCAATGAAGCGGTAAACGTCATGGAAGTACGCCTCAGTCTTGAGTCGGAGGCGGCGTATCTGGCGGCCAAACGCCGCGAACCCAATCATTTGATAAAAATGCGCCGTGCCTTGGATGCAATGTCGGTCAGTTTTGCGGCCGGGTTGGATGCGATCGACAACGATCTCGCCTTTCACTGCGCGATCGCCGAAGCGACCGGCAACAAACATTTTTTAGCGCTTTTCTCGTATCTTGGTACGCTGATCATTCCGCGCGCGCGCCTGCAAACCGCCCCCTTGACCGATCTCTCACGGCGGACATATTTCACCATGGTCCATGCCGAACACGAGGCGATTTATGCTGCGATCGAACAGCAAGATCCCGATCGCGCCCGTGCGGCCTTGCGCCTGCATCTCGACGGCAGTCGGGAAAGATTGGCTGCGAATGGCGACCATTTGAAACGCAGCCTGCACGCGACCGCCGAGGCATGAGGCAAGGGATACGATCTATGATTGGCCGGTTGTTGAATTCATGGTGTATTTATAAAGATCGTCTAGATATTCTATGAACCAGGATAGGTACGGCGTATCGGCAAGGAAGGGGTTTCAACACGCATAATGCTTGAAAATAGTGGTGCACACGACGAGCCTGAAAATCTTGCGTCGCAAAAAAAACAACGCCCGCTTTGGCTTGGCTTTGCGGCAATTTTGGCAGCTTCTCTGATCCTCGTCGTCAGCCTCAGCGTCTGGCAGATTTCGAGTTCGATGCAGACATTCCAACAGCAAAGTGCGGTGAATGGTCTCAATCGCCAATCTGCGATGGCGACCATGTTACAGGGATTGTCGCGCCTTTTGGTTGGTTTGGACGGCATTCGCGTCGACCCCAGTTCGGCAAAATTATCGCAAACGGCTGAGGCATTGGATCTCGCCCGTGAAAGCGTCAAGAAATACAGCGCGCTCTATCTTGATACTGAATCCGATATCGTGCGTGAACAAATTATAGATTTAAATAATATTATCGTCGGCACATCACGGCTCTTGCATGAAAATGATCCGCCCCCCGGTGACGTTCTGTCGCTGAGAACGCAGCTCGGCGATACGGTTAAGGATTTAACCGATGAGTATCTGCATAGTAATGAAAACCTATTGCAAAACCTCAATATAGAGGTGCAACAAATTGGGCGATTGCGCGAGCGCCTTTTCGAGATGGTCGTGATTATTGCCGTCGGTTTCATCGGTATTGTTGCGCTGTCCATTGCCCAGGCGCGGGCCCGGGCGCGTGAAGAGGCGGCACTCAATGCCTTGGGTGAAAGAGAGCGACGCTATCGGGATCTGATCGACGGCTCGCATCAAGGGATCATTATTCTCGATGGCGACAAACCCTTATTGGCTAATCAGGCCTCTGCGGCCATACTCGGTTATAAGAATGTTGATGAAATTCTGACGCTTGATAGTTTTTACGGCGTTATCGCACCAGAAGATCGGGTCAAAATTCTCGATTACCGTAAATCTATAGATAAGATCCCATCTGGTACGTTTGATAATGAGTTTTTAGTACAGAAAATTGGTGGCATTAAATTTTGGTGCAGCATTCATTTTCGAGAAGTATTTTGGGGTGGAAAGAAAGTGACTCAGGTTTTCATGGTCGATGTGTCGGAACGGCGCGCGGCCGCAGAAGCCTTGGAACGGGCGCGGGATGTCGCAAACTCAGCAAGCCGGTCGAAAAGTGAATTTTTAGCCAATATGAGTCATGAAATCCGCACGCCGATGAATGCGGTCATTGGGCTCAGTCACTTGGCCTTGAAAATTGCCAAGGATTCTACCCTGCGCGATTATCTGAATAAAATCGATACATCAGCACGGCTATTATTGGGAATTATTAACGATATTTTAGATTTCTCAAAAATAGAAGCTGGAAAACTTGAAATAGAGACAGTAACATTTGAACTTAATCAAATTATTGATAATCTTGTTGTCTTGTTTTCCAATTCAGTTGAGGCAAAAAATCTTGAATTTATTATAAAAATTCCACCAGATTTGCCCAAAAAATATATTGGAGATCCTTTGAGGCTGAGTCAAATTCTTATTAATCTTGTTTCTAATGCAGTAAAATTTACAGAAGTTGGTTCTATTATTATAGATATTAAGGAAAATATTGTAGATGATGAGTTTTATCTTGATTTTACTGTAAAAGATACCGGGATTGGTTTATCGATTGAACAGAAAAAAAGGCTGTTTCAGGCGTTTTCACAAGGTGACGGATCGACGATGCGCCGATATGGCGGCACAGGGTTGGGGTTGACGATTTGCCGCCGCTTGGTGGAATTGATGGACGGCACGATCCGTGTCGATAGCGAACTTGGGGCGGGTAGCGTTTTTAGTTTTTCCGTCAAGTTGGAACGGGTTGTGGAAGATACTTATTGTGATTTTAAAGAAATTTATGACAAGAAGATTTTGCTTGTCGACGGCAATCATCACATTATCGATGCGGTAAATGACGTTTTTTCAAAATATTCATGTAAAACCATTTCTATAAAAATACAAGAATTATTTGATAACTTTATAAAGGTCACGACTGATTTTGATTTTGCATTGATTTGTTTTTCTAGTAATAATTCTGAAATAATACAAAAAATAGAAAGTATAAATAATAATATTTGTATCCAGAAGATTATTCTATTGGTTCCGCCCTCTTTGGACAAAAAAGACAGGCAGAGATTAACGCTGATACCCAATGTTGCGCTTTTGACGAAGCCCCTTCATACCGGGAAATTAATCAATAGCCTGATGTCGCACCCGTTACATGATCAAACTCTTCAGAAAACGGCGGATACCTTGTTCCTCGATAGTTCGAAACTTCAGGGGGCGGAAGTTTTGCTGGTTGAGGATAATGAAATCAATCAAATGGTTGCCGAAGGAATCTTATCGGCAAACGGCGTCAAGATTACAATTGCGAATAATGGTCTCGAGGCGATTGAATTTTTGAAGAGAAAGCAATTCGACGCGGTGCTCATGGATTTGCAAATGCCGGAAATGGATGGCTATACGGCCACGCGGATTATTCGTCAGGATCTCGACCTTGGGGATCTACCGATCATTGCCATGACGGCGCATGCCCTTGCCGAAGAGCGGGATCGGTGTATCGCCGCCGGGATGGATGATCATGTTGCAAAACCGGTCGACCCAGAAAAACTTATCATGGTTCTAAGCCAGTTTATTGTTTTAAAGAAAAACGGCGATATTAAAAATGAACAGGGTCTATATAAAAATAATGGAATAAAGATAAAAAATAATATATCTGGAATAGATGTTGATGATGCTCTCTTTAGGATTGGCGGTAATTATGATTTATTGATCAATTTGGTCGATAAATTTAAAGAGGATTATTCAGATATTTATGAAAAAATTGATACTCTTTATAAAAAAGGCAATTTAAACGAGGTGATTAGGATCGTCCATAATTTAAAGGGGGTGGCGGCTAATCTTTCCGCTCAAACAGTCTTTGAGACGGTAAGACTGATTGAAGCTGTCCTTTTGTCGGGGACGAACGAGACGAATGTGGGGCCTTTGTTAATCACGTTGAAGCAAGCGATCGACGAGGTTGGGCTGAAACCGATCTTACCCCAGACCGATCTTGAAGCCCTGGTGCGCGTGGGGGATTATCTGATGCCTCTGGCCGATGCGGCGAGCCGGGGGGATGCCGGTATCGCCGACAGATTGCGCGCTTTCGTGCCGCAAATCCCGACGGGGCCGTGGTTGGCACCGGTCGAACAGGCGGCACGGGCGGCTGACCTAGGCGATTACGATACGACCGCTTTATCGATCCGGGTGGCGATCAGATTGCTCGACAGTGCCGCGCACCGTGAAACAACCCTGTGAAACGCCCGCCCTGGCGGTCGCACCCGGTTGGATGAGATAGGGTCCAACCGGGTGTTCCGCTTTAACGGCGGACTAATTCAAGAGATAGGTCTGAAGGAATTGGGCCGTGCTGTAGAAAAGGTAATCGGCATTCGTTTTCTTGCCATAGCCATGCCCTTCATTCTGAGCGACCATGTACCACGCCGTGCCGCCCTTGCTGCGGAGCGCCTTGACCATTTGTTCGCCTTCCGATGCGGGCACACGCGGATCGTTGCCGCCCATCGCGACTAAAAGCGGGGCTTTGATTTGATCGACATGGTTGGTGGGCGAAATGGATTCCAAAAATTCTTTCATTTTGGGATCACGCTCGTCGCCATATTTCACCCGGCGCAGATCCCGTCGATATTCCTGGGTATTGTTCAGGAAGGTAACGAAGTTCGAGATCCCGACGATATCGACGCCGCAACGCAGGCGATCGGCAAAATGTTCGAGCGACGCCAGAACCATATAGCCGCCATAGCTGCCGCCGATCACGCCGAAACGCTTGGCGTCTAGGGTTTTATCCTGCGCCAAATGATCGAGCACGGCACCGATATCCTTGACCGAGTCTTCCCGTTGATAGCCGGTATCGAGATCGAGGAATGTCTTGCCGTAACCGGATGAGCCGCGCACGTTCGGATAAAAAATCGCGATACCCAGTTGATCGACATAATAATTGTTGCGACCAAGCCAAGTCGGCAGTGATTGGCCTTCCGGTCCACCGTGAATATTGATGAGAACAGGGCGCTTACCGGGGAATTTTTTTTCGTCGGGCCGGTATAGAAACCCGGAAATCTGTGTGCCATCAAAGCTTTTCAGCTTGACCAACTCGACCTTCGGGGGCGTTGCTAGGGGATTGTTGCCTTGCAAACTGTCGGTCCACCGCACCGGCTTCGGCTCGGCGATCGGGGTTACGTAAAGGTCGGCCGGGCGTGCGGCATTGTCGAAGACGTAGCCGAGCTTGCGCCCGTTGCTGGTGAAATGCAGATCCCGGATCACACCCAAGCCGGTATCGGGGCGGCTTACGACCATACCGTTATCGGAATCGAGGATGCGCAGCACGGAAGCGCCGTCCTCATTCGTGACGATCGCCAGACGGTGCCCCTGTTTCGACAGGGTGATTTCTTCGACATCAGCCTTGATTTCCGGGCCGAAGGGCAGTTTGGTGCCGGTGACGAGATCGAGGCGATAAAGGGTCAGAAATTCGCCGTCATGATCGGTCGTAATGTAGGCTTTCTTGCCGTCGAGGGTGAATTTGGCCAGACCATAGGCGGCATCGCTGTCGCGGGGGGTAACTTCTTTGCGCGTTCCCGTCGCGACATCGACGAGATAGAGATGACTGATCTTGGCCGAGAGTTCTTCTTTGACCAAGAGAGATTTGCCGTTGGGCGACCAATCCATAACTTCCCAACCGCCGCCGACATTCTCCATCACGAGGCGGGCGGTTTCCGGTTTCAAGGGGTCCATCACCCAGATATCGGTGTCGTGGCCGGTCCGTTTGGTCGAGGCATAGGCGATGTATTTCCCGTCCTGGCTCCAGCGCAGGCCGGTATTGCGCGATGTGCCGTCGGTTAGCAGGGTGGTCGCCTTATCGCCCAGGGAAAGACGATAGAATTGAAAATTCTCGTTACCGCCCTCGTCCCGGGCAAAGACGATGAGGTCCTTGCGACCGGGTGCAAACGACGCACTACGCACGGGTTCCTTGCCGTCGGTCAGTTTTTGCAGCGCGAGGCCCGGCCCGGCGATCAAGTGCAGTTGGGGGACGTCGTCGCTGCGCGTGGTGATGAGGGCGGCCCCATTGTCGGCCTGCCAATCCAACAGAAAGGCGGGATGCGTGTCGCCATAGCGCCCCGATGCCTGTTGCAGCGCGTCCGGCAATGCCGGAATCCCGTCGGTCTTGATGGCGGCGGGAACGGCGAGATCAGCCAGGGCCGGCATGGGTGACAGGGCGGCAAGCGATAAGACGAGCCCGAGCCCGAGGCTGGCGCGAAAGGCCAGGACGGATCGATTGCTCGGCCGCCGGAATGCGAAGAAAGGCTGAGGCAAAGACAAGGGGAATCCTCCGGCTCAAAAACCACGGCCCGACGGGCGCGCGACGATTATTGATGTCCTTTGTCCAAACCAGGGCTTTCGCCCGCGTCTGGATCGATGCGCGACAGAATGACAGAGGGCAGGGTCAAGATGCAATCCTTGGTCGGTGAACCCGGCAGTATAAAATAGTCGCAGCAGACCCGAAACTGGGGTATCCGGTCTTGATCAAATGATTCCATTGCAGCCGGATGTGTTTTAAACTCGGTCCGATGACAAGGGATCGACGATCATGAATCGGGATGGGGATGCAAACCGGGGCGGATCTGCGCCCGACCCGTGGCAAGGGGCGTCCATGCCCCCCCTGCCGAAATTTTTACAAGGCCGCCCAAAACCAGCCTCCCATCGCGGGTTGCGATCACGGTTATTTTGGTTTGCCGTTCGGTGGCTGTCGGTGGCCGGGGCGTGGGTCGGCCTCATCGTCGGCCTGTTCGTCATCGCGACGCTGCGCAATCTTCCCGACAGTAGCATTCTCTTGCAGCCGCCCCATCATCCGAGCGTTACGCTGCTCGCTGCCGATGGCAGCTTGATTGCGACCTATGGCGAACTTTACGGCGAGGATGTCCCGCTGACAGAGATGCCCGAGGCGTTGAAACAGGCGGTGCTCGCGACGGAAGATCGTCGTTTCTATCACCATTTCGGGCTCGATCTCATCGGTCTTGGGCGGGCCGTGTTCGTCAATGTCACGACCGGTTCCGTCGTGCAAGGCGGGTCAACGATCACCCAGCAATTGGCGAAGAACATCTTTTTGAGTCCCGATCGCACGGCCCTACGCAAGGCGCAGGAAGCGGTTTATGCGATTTGGCTCGAACGGCATTTTACCAAGGATCAAATTCTCGGCCTTTATCTCAACCGCGTCTATCTGGGGGCCGGGGCTTATGGCGTCGATGCGGCATCGCGTCGGTATTTCGGCAAGCCCATCCGTCAATTGGGGGCTTATGAATGTGCGGTGTTGGCCGGTCTGTTGAAAGCCCCGACCCGCTATAGTCCGATCACCAGCCCGGAACGGGCGGCCAAACGGACCCTACAAGTGCTGGACAATATGGTCGAGGCGGGTTTTTTGCCCCGTGCCGCAGCAAAATCCCTGTCGCAGCAGGTGGTCACCATGGCCGCCGTGCCGGTTATCAAACCGGGGCAGCGTTTTTTTGCCGATTGGGTGCAGGATCAGGCGGCGACCAGTGGCTATGACGGTGATCTGACGGTTGTCACGACCCTTGATCCGAAGCTCCAAGCGATGGCCGAGGCGGCGGTTGCCTCGGTTTTGCTGCGCGATGGGGAAAAGCTGCATGTGAGCGAGGCGGCGTTCATCGCCATGAGCCCCGACGGGGCCGTGCGGGCGATGGTGGGGGGGCATGATTATCGGCAAACTCAGTTCAATCGCGCAACCCAAGCCCTGCGGCAACCCGGTTCAGCCTTCAAACCGATCGTTTATTTAGCCGCCCTTGAAGGGGGGATGGGGCCGGACGATCGCGTCACCGATCGCCCCGTGCGCATCGGCGGATGGGAACCGCACAATTATACCAATACATATTTGGGAGAGATCACGCTGGCGCAGGCTTTGGCCCAGTCGATCAATACGGTGGCCGTGCAATTGGCGCAAAAATTGGGGGTTCGCACCCTCATCAAAACCGCTCACCGGTTGGGGATCACGGCTGAACTCGGGGCCGATGCCAGTTTGGCGCTGGGGACGAGCGAAACCAGCCTCATCGATCTGACGGCGGTTTATTGCGCGTTCGCATCAGGGGGGATCGGGGCATGGCCCCATGGGATCGCCGAAATTAGGGATGCAAAAGATCGGGTGTTGTTTCGCCGGACTGGAGGCGGGCCGGGGCGCGTGATCGATGCCGATCACGCCGCCACCATGAACCGGCTTTTGTCCGGCGTCATTGCCCATGGTACGGGTAAGGCGGCGGCGTTCGGCCTACCGGCGGCGGGCAAGACGGGGACCACATCGGATTTTCGCGATGCCTTGTTCGTCGGGTATGCAGGCGATCTGGTCGCTGGCGTCTGGTTCGGCAACGACGATAACAGGCCGATGGATCATGTGACGGGTGGCACGTTGCCGGCGCGGGCGTGGCATGATTTCATGCAGGCGGCATTCATCGGTCTGCCGGATCAATCAAGCGGGGGCGGGGCCGGTCTTGTCACCATCGATCCCCGGCGCATATCGGGCAAGCCCGATCCAAAACTGGCGTCCCCTTCTCCGGCATCTCAGTCCATTGCCGAGGATGATTTTTCCCGCCTGCTCGCCCGCGCCCAAGCGATGGGGGTCGATCCGACCCCGCGCGAGACCATGCCCCAACAGATAACGCCGGTCGCCCCCTCTCGTCCCTAACGGATCGCCCTTGACCCGGAAGAATGGAACGCGTAGGCACAGGGGCTCAGCGATCATCGCGACGGGATCTTCTTGGTTGTTTTTGGTTTGGATGAGACCCTATGACTGACGATCTTGTCTCCCCGCTCGTTCCCGGACCCGGTTGGCGTCTTGCGTTCGTTTGTCGGTCTTGTCTCGAACGGGAAGGGTGTCTGCCCGAGGGACGGGTCGGGT
>DAISJD010000009.1:0-49525 GCA_036821645.1 Aliidongia sp. | reverse complement strand
CCCCCTGCCAGGCGGTGAGATCGGTTTCCGTGCGCATTCTGCTGCCGACGGCCCAGGTAAGGCCGGCGGAAACCGCGACGCATTTTGCATCGCTGACCGATCCATCCTTATACCGCTGAAGGATGACCCCGCGCCCGCGCGCCAATTCAGGGATATCGTCGAGCGGCATGATCAATAACTTGCGATTTTCCCCGACGATCGCCAAAGCATCGCCGTCGGGCCGCAGACAGAATTGCAATTTTGCCCCCGTCCCCGGGGTCATGACCTGTTTGCCGGTCCGGGTTTGTGCCACGGCCTCGTCCTCTCGGACCATAAAGCCACGCCCATCGCTTGCGATCAACAACAACCGTTCCCCCGGCCGATAGGGCAGCAAGGTTACGATCTCGGCGTCGTTCGGCAGGTCGATCATCAGTTTCACGGGTTCGCCGAGACTGCGCCCACCCGGCAATTTATCCACGCCCAACGTATAAAAACGGCCGTTCGAGGCGACGAGCAGCATGCGATCGGTCGTATAGGCGTCGATCGAAAAACGCGGTCCGTCGCCATCCTTGTACCGTTGATCGGCTGCCGCCTGATTATGGCCCTTCACCACCCGTAGCCAGCCATTCACGGAACAAATCACACTGACCGGCTCGCGATCGACCAAGGCATGAACCGGCACCACGATATCGCCGGGCGGACTGCCGATTTCCGTGCGCCGCCCGCCAAGAGGGGTGGCACCGCCGAATTCGCGATCGATATCAACGATTTCCGCATCAATTCTGGCCCAGCGCAAGGCCGGGTCGGCCAACATCGCTTCGAGGTCGGCCTTTTCCGCACGCAAGCCTGCGGTTTCTTGTTCGATCGAGAGCCGTTCCAACTTGTGCAAGGCCCGCAGGCGCAGATTGAGGATCGCCTCGGCTTGGATCTCAGAGAGAGACCAGCGGGCGATCAAGGCGGATTTGGGATGATCGGATTCCCGGATGATCGCAATCACTTCATCGATATTGAGGAAAACGATCAGCAAACCGTCCAAGATATGAAGACGCCGGTCGATCTCGCCCAACCGATGGCGAGAGCCCCGCTCCAACACCACGAGCCGGTGATCGAGAAACGCCTGCAATACTTGACGCAGGCTCATCACCCGGGGCACGCCGCTCGCATCCAAAACATTGAGATTGAGGGGAATGCGCACTTCGAGATCCGTTGCCTTGAACAGGGATTCCATCAACAGATCCGGGTCGACATTCCGGTTCTTAGGTTCGAAGACGAGACGAATGAGATCGCTCGATTCCTCGCGAATATCGGCCAGAAGGGGAAGTTTCTTCTCTTCGAGCAGTTGTGCGATCTTCTCGATCAACCGCGCCTTCGGCACCAAAAACGGGATCTCGGTCACGACGATCTGATAAGCGCCGAGCGGCAAGGGTTCCTTGACCCAACGTGCACGCAACCGGAAACTGCCCCGACCGGTCGCATAGGCTTGCAGAATATTGTCCGGCGTTTCGACCAGTACGCCGCCGGTCGGAAAATCGGGCCCCCGCACGCAGGCGACCAAGGCCGCATCGCTACACGCCGGATCCGCAATGACGAGGCGCAAGGCGGCACATAGTTCGCCGACATTATGCGGCGGGATCGATGTTGCCATGCCGACGGCGATCCCGGTCGAACCATTGGCCAGCAGATTGGGAAACCGCGCCGGCAAAACCACAGGTTCCTCGCCCTCGCCATCATAAGTCGGACGAAAATCGACGGTATCCTCATCGATATCGACCATGAGTGCCCGCGCGACCAAGGTCATGCGGCTTTCGGTATAGCGCATGGCGGCGGCGTTATCGCCATCGATATTGCCGAAATTGCCCTGACCGTCGATCAAGGGATAGCGCTGGGAAAAGTCCTGGGCGAGGCGGACCAGCGCTTCGTAGATCGCCATATCGCCATGGGGGTGATATTTACCGATCACATCGCCCACGACGCGGGCACATTTTTTATAGCCGGATCCAGGATCGAGTTTCAGGACGCGCATCGCCCAAATCAGGCGCCGATGCACCGGTTTCAAACCGTCGCGCACATCGGGCAACGAGCGTGCCATGATCGTCGACAAGGCGTAAGAGAGATAGCGTTCTTCCAACGCCTGTTTCAGTTCGATATCCCGAATTTCACCGGCCGCACCACTCATACCGCGCTACCCTTATCCGTTTCGTCAAAGACGACCATCCGACACCATGCCCGCGACCGTCTCACGTCCGATCCGGCTTTGCGGACCGCGATAGAGCCACAAGCCGGGTGATCCGGTCAACATAGCGCAGCCGGGCTGCCGGCAAGGCAAGCCCGCGTGGCAATAAAACATGCCGATCGAGAAAATGCGCCGTCAGTTTGAGGCCGACCGCCACATCTTCGACGGCTGACAAACCGCGATCGGGTCCGCCAAGACAAGCGGGCAAACACAAAAGACGATCACGATAAGGGGCCCCCGCCCCCGCCGACACGGCCCGGCCCGTATTGGGCGAAACCCAGGCAAGATCGCGTGTCGCCCCACTCACCGCACAAGCACCAAGATCGAGGCCGAAACCGAGATCGGCCAGCAGATCCAGTTCAAAATGCAGATGCGCCGTCGCGTAATCCTGATCCCGCCCCAATTGGTCGAGCAGCAAGCCGAACGCCTGATAGGCACCGGGATGCGGCACCCGTTCCACTAAGGACACATCGGCAAGGGCGGCCGCCGCATCGAGGCAGGCAAGACGCAAAGGATCGTCCAAGAGCAAAGCCGTCAGACTTTGGCCGCCCTCTACAATAAAATGACCAAGATGTTCTTCAAGCCGGGCGCGCCAGGCCACTTCGACCCGACTTCCAGGCTCGTAAGCGCCGCGCCTGCTGCTGTTCAAACCACCGCGCACCAAACCCCGATACCGACCGTGTCGTTCCGTCAAGAGACTGATCAACAGACTGGCTTCGCCCTGTTTGCGCACCGATAAAATAATGGCTTGGCACGTCCATTCCGGCATGGTGGGTTAATTTCCGAACTCCAATCCCATCGCCTCGTAACGCTCGCGATCGTCGACCCAGCCTTCGCGGACCTTCACGAACAGAAACAGATGGACGCGTCGCCCCAACACCGTTTCCAACTCACGTCGGGCGCGGGCCCCGATATTTTTGATCTGCTTACCGCCCTTGCCGAGGATGATCGCCTTTTGGCCGGGACGCTGCACGAAGACGGCTTGCGAGATCTTGACGCTGCCATCGCCTAACTCTTCCCAACCCTCGCCTTCGACCGTGGTTTGATACGGCAATTCGTCATGGAGTTGGAGATAGAGTTGTTCGCGGGTAATTTCCGCCGCCAGAAGGCGCGTCGGCATATCGGCGATTTGGTCTTCGGGATAAAGCCAATGGGCTTTCGGCATTTTTTTGGCAACAAATGCAACCAGATCCTCGACCCCGCTGCCCTTCAGCGCTGAGATCATGAAAACCCGCTCGAAAATTCCTTCGCCATCAAGCTGCTGTGCAAGTTGCAACAGGCGTTCCAACTTGACCTGGTCGATTTTGTTCAAGGCGAGCGTGACCCGCCGATTGCGGTTTTTCAACTGTTCGATGATGGCCCGCACATCGCCATCGACCCCCTGTTCACAATCGACCAGCAACACCACCTCGTCGGCATCGGAGGCCCCGCTCCACGCGGCGGCAACCATCGCCCGGTCCAAGCGGCGTCGCGGCTGAAAAATACCCGGCGTGTCGACATAGATGATTTGCGCATCGTCGACGATCTGAATGCCCAAAACCTTCGTACGGGTGGTTTGAACCTTTGGCGAGACGATCGATACTTTGGAACCGACCAACCGGTTCACAAGCGTCGATTTTCCGGCATTGGGCGCACCCAGAATCGCGACATAACCACAGCGCATAGCCACTTGCGCAACCAGCGGTGTCTCGGCGTCGGTCAGGTGGCGACCGTCTCCCTCATTCATCCTATTTCTGCTTTCTTCAACTGATCCAATAGGGCCGTCGCCGCCACGACCTCCGCAAGCCGTTTCGATGGGCCGCTCGCCTCGACGGCATCATACCCCATAACATGAACTGAAACTGTAAAGATCGGTTGATGCGGGGGGCCATCGGATCGGACGAGGCGATAAGTCGGCAATTTTAGCGATCGGGCCTGCGCCCATTCCTGTAACGCCGTCTTTGCATCTTTGGGCGGGGCGACCGCCGCATCCATGCGACCTTGCCAATGCTTTTTGACGAAGCGACGCGCCTCATCGAATCCGGCATCAAGATAAAGGGCCGCAATCACGGCTTCGCAGACATCGGCTAACAAGGCGGGATTGCTGCGCGCAGCCGGTTCTTCAACCAGGGGCAAGCGGACGAAAGCGGGAATTTCCAAATCCAGAGCGACCTGCGCCAGGGTTTCCTTGCGCACGAGATCGGCATGGCGACGAGCAAGATCGCCTTCGCTTTCACGCGGAAACCGTTCCAGCAGCATCTCGGCCACCACAAGGCCCAAAACCCGGTCGCCCAAAAACTCCAACCGCTCGTAACTTGCCGACCCGGCCTTGCCCCGTCGACGTGGGGACTGACCGTGACCGACACTGCGATGAGTTAAGGCTTCTTCGAGAAGATCCGACCGCGCGAAGCGATGACCGATTTTATCCTCTAACGCCGTATTCGCCATCTGTCCCAGAGCAACCCCCATCAACGCGATCCCTATGACGGCGTTGCTTCTACCATAAAAAATTCATCTGACCCATGTCATCGCATGATCCCTGTGCAGTGTCGCAGGCCATGCCCAAAATTCCCACCAGGCATGATCGCCGGGCACCCTAAAAACCCGAATGGCGACACGGCCCACGACCCGGTCAAGGGCGATAAGGCCACCCCCCCCGGCAACACGGCTATCGGTATGATCCGCCCGATTGTCGCAGAGAACGAACAACCGATCCGTCGGCACGCGAACGGCCCCTGTGGAGCCGTCGGCCGAGGCATCCGGAAAAATCGCATAGCTCATGCCGCCAAGATTGGTTTCAGCCATTTTCGCCCTGCGTTCATTTGCGGGCGGATCCTCCATGAAATCGGCAATCCGATCATGAGGTAGGATCGTTCCATTGACAGCCAGCGTATCCTTTGTCCACAAGATCTCATCGCCCGGCAATCCAACGACCCGACGGATCAAATCCTCGCCGCGACCGTCATCGGGACGGATCACCACAACATCGCCGCGCCGCGGCACACCGGCCAAGAACCGTCCTGAAAAGGGCAGATTCAGCATGGGAAAAGAATAACGACTGAATCCATAGGCATATTTGACCGCCAACACATAATCACCGACATCGAGGCCCGGCCGCATAGCCGACGTCGTGACGCGGTAGGGTTCGAAGACAATGGTCCGCAAAAAAATCGCAACGACGACGGCCAGGATCAAACCCGGCCAGAACACCGACCGTTTCGTTTTGGGTGCCACTGGATTCATTGCCGCCTATTCATTCGTCTTAAGATCGTCTGCGCTCGTCCAACGCCGCCGGTTGGCACCCCGCCCCTATCGCACGGGATGCAGAATGCGGGTAAACCGGATTGACCATGGCCACTCCCAGACATGCCACCAAGTCTGCCGCATGTCCAGAGAGACCATGACATATTCGGCACGGCCGACAAGATTATCGATTGGAATAAAACCAACCTGATCCATGAAACGACTATCCGTTGAGTTATTCCGATTGTCACCCATTGCAAAAAATGCATTCATCGGCACGGTAAATTCTTCAGTATTATCACCGGATCCAGTAAATCCCGCCCCATATCTTTGCAAAATTGGATGCGTCTTTCCATTTGGCAATGTTTCAACATACTGACGCATCGTTGCCATCATCTCGGACGACGTGATGCGATAAGGCTCGATCTGATCGCGTTTGACCGGGACGCCATTGATGAAGAGCAAGCCAGATTTTACCTGAATACGATCACCGGGCAGTCCAACGATGCGTTTTATCAGATTGATAGAATGATCGGTTGGTTTGATAAAAACCGCAACATCCCCGCGTTCCGGGTTTTTTGAGAAAAATCGACCGGAAAAATCTAAATTAATTGGAAAAGAGTATTTGCCATATCCATAACTATATTTTGAAACGATGACGAAATCACCTTCCAATAAAGTTGGAATCATTGAGCCGGATGGGATATTAAAGAGTTGAAAGATAAACACCCTAATAAAAAGAACGATAACAAAAACAATAAACAAAGATCGTGTAAATTCAGCAAATACTTTTGGTTTTTTTTGTATAACCGCAACACTCATAGCCCGTTCGCGTCCTATCGATATGAAGATCGATCAACGCCGATCCGGTATTACCGGATCGGCAAAACCCATAAAGGATTAATGAACGCCAGAAAAGATCCGACTAAACCGAATGCCGGAGACCCAACCGACCAGATCCCACCATTCTTTCGGCCGGTCGACCGACCAATAGCGAAATTCAGCGCGTCCGACCAGATTTTCAACTGGGATATAACCGACCTGTGATTCATACCGGCTATCGGTAGAATTGTCGCGGTTATCGCCCATGCCGAACACATAGCCATCGGGGACGACATATTCTTTGGTATTGTCTGATTCCTCTTTCGAATCAGGCTGTAGAATAGGATGCTTCACCCCATTCGGCAATGTTTCGGTATATTGGGTCACAGGGGGCGGCAAACCGGCATCATCGGTCAAAAACGGGTCGATCGGGCTCCGCGCGACCGCCTCGCCATTCAGAAAAAGCTGCCCTTTTTTCACTTGAAGGTGATCTCCGGGCAATCCGACGATGCGCTTGATGAAAACCTGTTCGGGATCACGCGGCAGTCGAAAGACGGCAACATCGCCCCGTTCGGGCAAGCGACCAAAAATACGCCCCTCGATCGGCGGCGTCCAAAATGGAAAAGTATATTTACTATAACCATAGGCATATTTTGAAACGATAATATAATCACCAACCAATAAAGTTGGAACCATTGATGCCGATGGAATATTAAAATTTGAAAAAGCAAATGTATAAAAAACAAGTAAAATCAACAGCATTTTAAAAATACTTAAAATTGCTTCCAATATTGTTTCTTTCTTTTCCTCTTGCGTAGTCACGATCGATCAATCCTTATCTTACTTGAATCGGACGGCGGTCAATGTGAAACGGTGACAAGACCGCCGACACCTTTCCCCAGTTCGTGTCAATCAGCCACAGCGCCCCGCCCCCGTCAAGCAAGACGTTATTAATTTTGCGTCATGAAAACAGCGCTCAAGGTCACAAAGGCCTGGGCATAGGGAAATTCGTCGGTCAGACTCAGATGAAAATGCGGCACATAGCCAATCGGTGTCAGGGCAACGGCGCGGTCGCGGGCCACACCGGATACGACGAGGCCGGGGGCACCGGATAGAGTACGGGTCACCTCGAAATCCAGCCAACATACCCCTTCGGCAATCCCGGTTCCAATCGCCTTCACCGCCGCCTCCTTGGCAGCATAGCGTTTTGCAAAAGCGGCAGCCGGTTTTGCCATGCTGTGACAATAACTCTGTTCCGCCTCGGTAAAGACACGGTCCAAAAAGCGCGCCCCGAACCGGGTCATGCTGCGCTCGATCCGGTTGATGTCCACGAGATCGACACCGATACCAAGGATCATGACGGACCGACGGCAGAGGCCCTTGCCGCATCCATTGCCGCGCGCATGGCGGCGATGGCAGGGCCCAAACCGGAAAAAATCGCCTCGCCGATCAGGAAATGACCGATATTCAACTCAGCTACGGCGGGTAACCGAGCAATGGGGGCGACAGTAGAAAAACTGAGACCATGGCCCGCGTGGATCTCAAGGCCAAGCCCGTGCCCACGGGCAGAAGCGGCTTCGATCCGGCGCATCTCCGCCACCCGCCCGGCCTCATCGGCCGCACAATAGGCCCCCGTATGCAATTCGATAATATCGGCACCGACCGAACGGGCCGCATCGACTTGGGCTGGATCGGGGTCGATGAACAACGACACCCGAATCCCGCATGTCCGCAAGTGCTGAACCTTAGGCCCCAAATGATCGATCGCACCTCTAACATCGAGGCCCCCTTCGGTCGTGACTTCAGCCCGACGTTCCGGCACAAGACACACGGCATGGGGACGATGGCGCACCGCGATCGCAATCATTTCATCGGTTGCGGCCATTTCGAGATTGAGCGGCACCGTAATCTCGCGCGACAACCGGGCAATATCCGTATCGGTAATATGGCGGCGATCCTCACGCAGATGGGCCGTTATCCCGTCGGCCCCGGCCGCCACGGCAACCGCCGCCGCCCGCAACGGATCGGGATGGTCCCCACCGCGCGCATTGCGGATGGTTGCCACATGATCGATATTGACCCCAAGACGCAGATGCCGATGATAAAACACGCCAAGCCCTTTCCCTTAACCTCGCGCGCGTTCCACCGAATTAACCTGCGAGGTCGCGCGCAAGGCGGCAATCACATTGGAGAGATGCTTCACGTCTTTGACTTCGACATCAACGATTATTTCAAAAAAGTCTTGTGATCGGTGGGTTATCTTTAAGTTGGTTATGTTGGCATCATTCTTGCCTATTACCGTCGTCAATCCACCGAGACTACCTGGTTCATTACCGATACAGACATGGATACGGCCGACATATTGCGCATCGTCGCTTTGGTCCCAGGCGACATCCAGCCACCGTTCGGGGGTTTCGACGAAACTTTCGAGGGTTTCGCAATCGATCGTGTGGATCGTCACCCCCTTGCCAGTCGTCACGATGCCGACAATCCGGTCACCCGGCAGCGGATGGCAGCATCCGGCATAATGCAAAGCCATACCGGGGATCAAGCCCCTGATCCGCACGGCGTCGTCGCCAGTGCGACGATGAGAGGTCGCCGGCTTGACGATCGGAGCCGGTTTGGCTTTTTGTTCGATCCGGGCCGGAAAAACGGCGTTTAACACCTCGCCCTTGGTCACAAGGCCCGCACCGACGGCGGCATAAAGATCGTCGACCGCGACCACATTGAAGGTTTTAACAACGGGCTCGATCAGTTTTTCTGAAAATTCCTGATGTTCATGCCGGAAGGCGCGGGCCAAAATCTCCTTGCCGAGATCCATATATTGCGCGCGCTGTTGAAAGCGGACAAACCGGCGGATCCGCGCCCGGGCTTTGCCGGTAACAACGAATCGTTCCCAAGCGGGTGATGGGGTTTGCGCCTTCGAGGTAACGATATCGACCTGATCGCCATTCGACAATTGTGTGCGCAACGGCACCAGGCGACCATTGATCTTGGCACCGACGCAGGTATCGCCGATCTGACTATGAACCGCATAGGCAAAATCGACAGGCGTCGCATAGCGCGGCAAGGCGATGAGATCGCCTTTCGGCGTAAAACAAAAAACTTGATCCTGAAACATCTCAAGTTTCGTGTTTTCAAAAAACTCTTCGGGGTTGGTCTCATGCTCTAAAATATCAAGCAGTTCACGCAACCACCGATATTGTTTGCCCTCGTGATTGACTGGTCCTTGCTTATAGCTCCAATGGGCGGCCAAGCCCAATTCCGCCACCTCGTGCATTTCCTTCGTACGGATCTGCACTTCGATCCGCTGTCGCACGGGCCCTATGACGCTGGTATGGAGCGAGCGATAATTGTTCGGCTTTGGGGTCGAGATATAGTCTTTAAACCGACCGGGTACGACCGGATAATGGCTATGAATGACCCCCAACGCCTGATAGCAGGCCTCGATCGAATCAACATTGGCCCGAAAGGCCATGATGTCCGAGAGTTGCTCGAAACCGACATCTTTGCGCTGCATCTTGCGCCAAATCGAATAAGGCGTCTTTTCCCGACCGGTCACGGTTGCCCTGATATCGGCTGCGGTCAGGGTTTCCTGCAATTCGGCGATCACCCGTTCGACCAGGTCGCCGCCCTGCTCTTTTAAAAAGGCAAGACGGGTCAAAACGCTGTCACGCCCTTCGGGGTGGAGTTCGGCAAACGCCAGATCCTCCAACTCGTCCTTCATGCGATGCATGCCGATCCGTTCGGATAAGGGCGCATAAATTTCCATGGTTTCGCGCGCGATTCTGCGACGCTTTTCCGGATCTTTGATGAAATGCAGCGTCTGCATATTATGCAGCCGGTCGGCCAGTTTCACCAACAGAACCCGAATATCCTCGGACATGGCGAGGACGAGTTTACGGAAATTTTCAGCTTGCTTCGTTTTGTCGGATTGCAGTTCGATCCGGGACAGCTTCGTTACACCATCGACCAACCGACCGATATCGCGCCCGAACAACCGTTCGATATCCGGCAGGGTCGCCACCGTATCTTCGACAGTATCGTGCAAGAGACCCGTGATAATTGAAGCGCAATCCAGCTTCATTTGGGCCAGAATACCGGCCACCTCAACGGGATGAGAGAAATAAGGATCGCCTGAGGCGCGTTTTTGACTGCCGTGCGCCTGCATAGAAAACACATAGGCCCGGTTCAGCGCGTCTTCATCGGCGGACGGATCGTAAGATCGCACCTTTTCCACCAATTCAAACTGACGCATCATGGCCATGAAGGACTTACCACTCCAAATAAAGACCGACGTCCGTTATGCAGCAGACGGGCCGGTAAGAGGACGAGAAAGAGATCCCTCCCGATCGACAGCAGGCGGGCAGGATCTCATCCTTGCATCAAACCTCGTCATCGAGATCATCGAGACCGATATCACCCTTCTCGTCGGCCAGATCTTCATCGTCTCCAAGATCGCCGTCTTCATCGACGATGGCGAGATCATCCTGCAATTCTTCGTCGATCGCCTGATCCCCAGCGCCTCGCGGCCATGTATCATCGCCAAGGCTCAACTCGCGATCTTCTTCCGGCTCATCGACATCAGGCTGACGTTGCAAGCCGGAAACCAAAACATTCTTCAAATGTTCGACATCGACCGTGTAGTCGGCAATTTCGCGCAAGGCAACCACGGGGTTCTTGTCATTGTCGCGATCAACCGTGATCTGAGCACCCGACGACACATCCCGCGCCCGTTGTGCCGCGACCAGCACCAGCTCAAACCGATTCGGAACTCTCGTCACGCAGTCTTCTACCGTCACACGCGCCATGGCTCAACAACTCACCGTATTCAAGGAAAGAACCATTTATACGATGGGGGCACCGGATATGCAACGATACCGTTGCCTTACAATGCATCATGCCTGCCCGTCGACCATGATGGGGCTCCGCCGCACGCCCCCACGAAAGCCCCTGACGATCAGCCGGTTAGCTCACACTGACTTTTGTGGTCTGACCAGGGTCGAGTCGCGCAATCAAGCTCGTTACATCGAGTCCCGAAACCGGATCGCGCCAGTTCGGGGCGATATCCGACAAGGGATGCAACACGAAACCACGTCCGCACATCCGTGGGTGCGGCAGGATGGGCCACCCTCTAGGGTCGATGCGGTCATGATAGAAGAGAAGATCCAAATCCAAAACCCGCGGCGCGTTGATCTCGCTGCGGACGCGACCGAATTCGTCTTCGATTCGGTGGAGTAACTGCATTAAATCCTGAGGCGGGATGCCGGTTTCAACGGCGATGACCCCGTTGATGTACCAGGGCTGATCGCTCAACGGAACTGGCGCCGTTTCATACCAACGTGATCGCCTTGTCATGGCCAGCGGAGATTGATCGAGCCGGATAAGTGCCTGTTCCAACGTATCAAGTGGTGCCCCGTAACGGGGACTGGGCAGATTGGCGCCCAAAGCGATGACAATCATCTATTCCTCGTTTTTTAATCTTTCATAGCTTATTTTATAGAAGCAGATAGTCTGCAAATGTTACAGACTTGCGAAAGGTGGCATGGTGCCGTCATACTAGACACAGTTTTTTACATTCCGTAATAGGATTGCTAAATGACACAAACGCCAAGGATTCTAGACATGAATTTATATCCGCAAGAACGAGTCGCACTATTTATTGACGGTTCTAATCTTTATGCGGCAGCCCGCTCATTGGGGTTCGACATTGATTATCGCCGTTTATTAGATAGATTTAGGGAGAATGCACGTCTTGTGCGTGCCTTTTATTATACAGCCCTTGTTGAAGATCAAGAATACTCTCCGATTCGTCCGCTTGTTGATTGGTTGGATTATAACGGTTACACAATGGTCACGAAGCCGACCAAAGAATTTACCGATGCGATGGGACGCCGCAAGATCAAAGGCAACATGGATATTGAACTGGCCATCGACGTGATGGAAATGTCCCAGCACCTCGACCACGTCGTCTTGTTTTCCGGCGATGGCGATTTTCGGCGGCTCGTCGAAGCCGTTCAGCGCAAAGGCGTACGCGTAACGGTGGTTTCAACCGTTCGCTCTCAACCTCCTATGGTTGCCGACGAGTTGCGTCGTCAGGCCGATAATTTCATCGAACTCTACGATCTCGCCCCTGCCATTCAGCGCAAGCATCAACAGCGCGACGAGCATACCCCCTATCACCCCTCATATCAGCCCGCCATCATCGATCCGGCAACCCAACAACCCGTCGCCCAATCGGCGACGGCGACAACCCGTCCGGCCAACGATCCGATCATCCCGGATCGTAGCTGATTGCCCCAATGAACGAGATGGATGTGGGGGCGGGTGTTTTTACACCCCCCCCTTACGATTGCGCGCGGTGTCCGCGGCTTGTTGGTTTTTTGTCTGAAAACCGCACGATCCATCCCGATTGGCATAATGGTCCTGTCCCCTCATTCGGAGATCAGAACGCAAAACTCCTCATCGTCGGTCTGGCACCAGGCTTGCGCGGTGCCAATCGGACGGGACGTCCTTTTACAGGAGATTATGCTGGCGATCTTCTCTATCAAACCTTGTTGGATTTCGACCTCGCCGTCGGGTCCTATCGAGAGACCGCCGACGATGGGTTGCGGCTGGTCGACACCCGAATCACCAACGCCGTTCGATGCGTTCCACCGGACAACAAGCCCGAGACTGACGAGATTAAAAACTGTCGTTCCTTTTTGACGCAAGAGATTCTCAGCCTGCGCCATTTGCGGGTTATTTTGACTTTGGGACATATCGCCCATCAACAAGTGATCCATTGCTTAAAAAAACCACAACGCGCCTTTCCCTTCGGTCATGGCAGCGTGCACCCAGTCAGGACAGATATCGTCGTCATCGACAGCTATCACTGCTCTCGTTACAATACGAATACGGGAAGACTGACAAAAGAGATGTTTCATCTTGTTTTTAAACAAATTAATTTTTATATAAAAGAATAATTAATTTTTTTTAATCATACAAAAATATTCAATTACGGCTAATTTTTTAAAAGATACGCCAATTAATTAATAATAAATTAAATATTTTTTTAAAGTTGCAATTAAAATTCAACAGCATTTCCGACAAGAGATATTTACGACGCCACTCCAAATCAGATATAAGGGCATGATGGATATGTGTTAAAAGGATAGTATCTTGTCAATGCTGGAAAAAATCTTTTACTCTGGTGAACAGGATAAAGGACTATTTTTTTTTACACTGAATAATTGGAAAGCAAGGCTGCTTTCTGTCGGCATTGCAACGAGATTGGCACTATATATCGTTATATTTTCAACAATTATCGCTCTTATATCGACTTTGGGTCAGTTATATATTGATTATACAAAAGATATAAAGGCGATTAAAGATCGTTTTATTGAGTTTCAATCATCACAACTTCCTATTTTAACAAATAGTGTTTGGGTCTTAGACGATAAACTCATTCAGACACAACTGAGCGGTCTTGTCAGATTACCCGATATTGAATTCTTAAAAGTTTATACCCAAGATGAATTAAAATGGTCCGCTGGTACTGAAAAGTCAAAAAATCTACTAACTCAACGCTACGATCTCATTCATAAAGATAAAAACAGAGAAATTAAAATAGGTGTCCTGGAAATAAATGCAAGCATTGACAATATTTACTCCAGATTGCTTGACCAAACATTTTCATCATTATTTTCAAATGGCATAAAAGCCTTATCTGTTGCTGCATTTATTTTAATTATATTTCAAAGCACTGTTACTCGCCATCTTTATCATTTGGCAACTTATGCCAATAATATCGATCTGAAAAATCCGACGATCGAAAAACTGACCTTGGATCGACCGAAACGCAGAGTCCCCGACGTTTTGGATCGTCTGGGGCAGTCGATGGAAACAATGCGCCGAACCTTGACCACCGCTTATGCGGCAACACGGCGCGACGAAGAAAGAATTCGGCGCGAAAATGAATCCCTGTCCATCCTGTTGCGCCATGACGGTTTGCGCGGTGAACAGATCAGTGACAATTACTCCTTCGTCACGAAAACGGTCTGCGACGCCCTGACCGCCAGCCGTGTCGGCCTCTGGCGGTTCGATTTATATCAGGATTGTTTCACATGTCTTGATCTCTACGATTTAAAGACCGATTCCCACCAAGTCGGCATGACCCGCAGCGAAGATATGAGCGGCGCATTCATCGCAACCTTACAAGATGAAAAGATCCTGGCCGCACGCGATGCCAGAAAAGACCCGCGCTATCGCGATTTTTTTGCCAATACCGATTACCGTTCCGACGCCGTCAGCATCATCGATGCCGGTGTGCAAATCGATGGCAGGCTTGATGCGATCATCACTGTCGAACATACCGGTACTTTACGGGAATGGGCCGCAGACGAGGTTAGTTTCATCAGTGCAGTTGCCGCCGTTCTTGCAGCATCGATCGAAGCCCATGACAAGCAAATCGCCCAACGCGAACTATCGAGCTATAAAGATCACCTCGAAGAAATGATCGCAACCCGCACCTCTGAAGTAACAAAGGCCAATGCGGAATTGAGCTCGACGCTCGATATGTTGCGCAGTACGCAAAATGACTTGGTCGAACGCGAAAAACTGGCCTCTTTAGGGTCGGTGGTTGCCGGTGTCGCCCATGAGGTGAATACCCCGATCGGGGTCGGCGTCACGGCTGCCTCATCGTTGCGCAATGCGACGCGAAAAATCACCGAGAAAATGGCCCAAAATGAAATGAAAAAATCCGACCTCGTCAGTTTTTTCGACACGGCGGTGCGGTCTACGGAAATTATTGAAGCCAATTTGATGCGTGCAGCTGAATTGGTACGCAGCTTTAAGTTGGTTGCTGTCGATCAATCAAGTGAAACAAGGCGTGAAATCGATCTCGAATCTTATCTAAACGACGTCATGATCAGCCTTCGCCCAGAGTTACGTAAGGCTGGCCATACAAGCGAAGTGATTGCTGGTGAAAAAATTACACTTGAAACTACACCTTCAGCTATTTGGCAAATTGTCAGTAATCTTGTGATGAACTCTATCATTCATGCTTATGGCCCTGGAGATCATGGCATTATTCGTCTTTCTGCTACGAAAGAAAATGATAATGTTTTGATTAGCTATAAAGATAACGGCAAGGGAATGTCTGATGAAGTCCGCAGACGCGTTTTCGAACCGTTTTACACGACCAAACGGGGGCAAGGTGGGAGTGGACTTGGACTTAGTATCGTCTATAATCTCGTTACTAAGAGTCTCGATGGGACAATTTCTTGTAACAGTACCGAAGGTGAAGGAACCGAGTTTTTGATCGCGATTCCGACATCCAGCAAGAATGGTGTGAAGAATGATTGACGATGAATTGTTTTTTGCGACAGAAGAAGATCTTGCTGCACCGGCTGATGGTAATTTGTCCCATAAATGGGTCGTCATCGTGGCCGATGATGAACCCAATGTGCATGACGTCACGGAATTAGCGCTGGTTGGTTTTGAGTTCGACGGCAAACCCCTTCATTTTGTTCATGCCAATAGTGGTGCCGAAGCTTTCGAGGCCGCACAACAATATCCAGAAGCGGCGGTTTTGCTTCTTGATGTCGTCATGGAAACGGAACATGCGGGCCTCGATGTCGTTCGTCTCATTCGTGAACAATTGAACAATCATACCGTTCGCATCGTCTTGCGGACCGGGCAGCCGGGTGCAGCACCAGAATCGCAAGTGATTTCACGCTATGACATCAACGACTACAAAGAAAAAACAGAATTAACTGCCAATAAACTTTACAATCTCATGTACACTTGCTTGCGAGCTTATCGCGATATTATTACGATTCAATCCAGTCAACGCGGGTTGGAACGTATTATTGCTGCCTCTGCCGATATTTTTAAATTACAATCTTTAGAAAAATTTACGAGCGCCAGTCTGGATCAATTATCTTTCATTATGCAGATCAATGGGCACGATCCAATACAAAACTCCCCCATTGTCATTGCACGCCAAGAAAATGATTTGATGACCATTATTGGCGGTACAGGCAAATATGCAGGATTATCCGGTACTTCCTTACAGTCCGTTTTTCCCTATATTATTCACAATGATTTCACGTCGAAACAGGAAAAATCATTCCATTACAATAATAACTATTTCACAATTTTTGAAAAAACTGGGAAAGGATCGTCAGATAAAATTTTAATTATTCAAGATTACAAACCAAAATCGGATCTTGACCGTCAGCAAATTGATATTTTTTCTAGGAATATTGCAATTTCATTTGAAAATATAGAGCTAAAAGATGCGATTGAAGATGCACAACGGGAAATTATTTATCGATTGGGGGGCGTGGTCGAGACCCGTTCCAAGGAAACAGCCAATCATGTGCGCCGCGTCGCCAAAATGTCAGCCCTCTTGGGCAGTCTTGCCGGCATGAGCCCGCGCGAAGCGACGATTTTCGAATATGCCTCTCCGATGCACGATATCGGCAAGGTCGGGATTCCCGATGCCATTTTGAACAAACCCGGCAAACTGACCCCGGAAGAATGGGAAGTCATGAAAACCCATGCCTATCTTGGGTATGACATTCTCAAAGGATCCGATCACGAAATCTTGCAGACCGCTGCTGTGATTGCCTTGGAACATCACGAAAAATGGGATGGATCGGGCTACCCGTTCAACAAAAAGGGGCATGAAATCTCGATCCATGGGCGCGTTACGGCAGTTGCCGATGTCTTCGATGCCCTGGCTTCCGATCGTTGCTATAAAAAATCATGGGAAATGGATAAGGTCTTGGCCCTATTTCAGGAACAAAGCGGGCATCATTTCGATCCTGATCTGGTCAATCTTTTATTTACCCATCTCGATCAATTTATTGATATTAGAAATCAATATAAAGACGACTAAACTGGTCCCGTCTATCACGGGATCAGTTTGAGGAATGATGACTGAACGAAATCACACCGGCGACCAACGGTATTTTTCCAACTTTATAGAACGCCCAGACTCGGTTCTTCCCGGTCGGTATCAACAACTTACCGCGTTTCAAAAGGCCGCTCTCACGACGAATGGGACGCTGACGCTCTTACTCGAAGGGTTTTTCGACGAGCCGATCATCGCGAAAGCGACACAGTTTCAACATCCTTGCGCCGATGCAATCAACCTATCCCTTGGCACAGTCAAGGCGGAACGGATGATCCCACGACAGGTCCATCTCGTCGGTGAAACAACCGGTCTCGTGCATGTTGCAGCCCATTCCGTACTGGCCATCGACCGGCTGCCGGTTGATTTTGAACCCTTACTTCTGCAAGAAAAATCCGGTATCGGTCATGTGATCCAACGGCTCAAGCTGGAAACATTTCGTGATCTACAATGGTGGGGTCTTTACACGCACACGATCAATGGCGATACCGCTTTATCGCCCTGTCGATTTTATAAGATAATTTTCAATAAAATTGAAATTGCATCGATATTTGAAATATTTATGTTTTAGGAATATTCGTTACTTTTTTCTAATGATCGATCAATCACCCTATCAACGATCAATCTTGTTGAGGGCAAGGGGTTATCAGGCCATGTCGATCCGTCGGTTAACGCCCATGTTTTTACCGAAAGCCATTGCGCTCATTGGGGTTGGCGCCGCCGACGATCCGATTGGGGCGACGATCGCCCGCAATCTTTTGCGCGGCGGATTCAAGGGGCCGGTCATGCCGGTCCACCCGACCTTGTCGGCCCTTGACTCGGTCCTTGCCTATCCAACGATCGACGCCCTTCCCCGCCCCCCCGATCTTGCCGTGCTGGCAAACCCACTTGTGATCTGTCCGGAAATTCTGCACGCCCTTGGTGCCCAAGGATGCAGCCTTGCCCTCCTGCTCGGCAAAAGCGCACCCCAGCACCACCCGGCGATTATCGAGGCCGCGCGCGCGCACAATATCCGCCTCATCGGGCCGAACGGTCTCGGCCTTGCCATTCCTGCAATCGGGCTCAATGCCACCTTTGCACCCCTCGCCGCCAAAAACGGCGACGTTGCCCTCGTAACGAAATCCAGTGCCATGGCCATAACCATGATGGATTGGGCCGAAGCCCATGGGCTCGGTTTCAGCCATGTCATCGGCATGGGCGACATGATCGATCTCGATCTTGCCGATATTCTGGACTGGCTTGCAGGCGACCACCGGGTGCGCGCCATCCTCATTCAAACCGACGGCATCGGCAATGCCCGGCAATTCATGTCGGCGGCACGCGCCTGCGCCCGGGCAAAACCCGTGATCATTGCCAAAACCGGACGCTGCGGTCAGGCGGGGTCTCTCAGTCGACCCCTGTCTGGGGCAAGCCCCATCCTCATCGATCAAGACCGGATTTTCGATGCGGCCTTCAGGCGGGCCGGGATGCTGCGCGTCGATAGTCTCGATGAAATGTTCTCCGCCCTTGAAACATTGGGTCATGGCCGAAGTCCGCTCGGTCGTCGCATGGCCATTCTCACCAATGGCCATGGTTTGGGCCAGATGGCAACCGATACGCTCGGCGATAAAGGCGGCGTGCTCGCCGATTTTTCCGCGCCGACGACTGCAGCACTCACCACACTTCTGCCCCCAGGATCCGTGACGACCAACCCGCTTGACCTACCGGATAGCCTGACCAAAGATCAATATGCTGGCCTCATCAAACCGATCTTGGCCGATCCATTGGTCGATGCCTGTCTCATTCTACATGCGCCGCTTGTGACGACGCATCCAGGCATGACGCCCGATGTGTTGATCGATAGTTTGAAAGGGCTTGATGCGCGCCAACGGGGAAAAATCCTGGTCGCTTGGATGGGGGAAGGGGCGGCCCGTGCGGCGCGGTCCCAATTTGCCGCAAGCGGCCTGCCCAGTTACGAACGTTTGGAACCGGCCATTCACGGTTTCATGCATATGGTGGAATTTCGCCACAATCAACAATTGTTGATGCGCGTACCCCCCTCCGTCCCCGAAGGGTTCGAGCCCGATCTCGATGCCGCACGAGCCCTGGTCGCCCGTGCAGTCTCGGAAGGGAAAACCCGCCTGGACGAGGTCTGCGCCAAGGCCCTGCTGCAAGCCTATCACATCCCGATCACGCGCATCGAAAAAGCCGCGACCCCCGATGACGTGGCCATTGCCGCCGCCCGTCTGGGCGGGCGGGTTGCCGTCAAAATCATCTCGCCCGACATCGCTCTCAAAAGCGATGTCGGCGGTGTGCGGCTCAATCTCGTCACCCCTGAGGAAGCGGCGGAGGCGGCCCGGATCATGGTCGACAAAATCAAGGCGATCGATCCCACCATCCGCATCGATGGTTTCGTCGTCGAAGACATGATCCGGCGTGCCGATGCCTGCGAGATCTTCGTCGGCATTCTGACCGATCCGATCTTCGGCCCAGTCATCGCCTTCGGCCATGGCGGGCGCGAGGTGCGGGTCGTGAATGACTTAGCCGTGGCCTTGGCCCCACTCGATTTGGCACTGGCCCATGACCTCATCAAATCGACCCGGATTAGCAACCGTCTGGCCGGGTTCGGCAGTGTGGCCCCCGTCGATCAGGACGCAATCGCGCTCACCCTGGTCAAACTCTCGCAAATTGCCGCCGATTTCCCGGAAATCACGGCGCTTGAAATTAATCCCATTTTGGCGTTTGCCGGCGGCGTCGTGGCGTTGGACGCCAAGATCGATCTCGATGCGACACGCCCGCGCACGCCGTTCGCCATTCTGCCCTATCCAACCGCCCTTGAACGGTCGATCAGTTTAAAAGATGGGCGCAGCCTTCTGGTGCGGCCGGTGCGTCCCGAAGACGCCCCAGCGGTAGAGCGCAATTTCTATCGCACGAAACCCGAAGACATCCAAAGCCGGTTTTTCGTTGCCATGCACCGGCTGCCAGACTACTTGCTCGCCCGCCTTACCCAGATCGATTACGACCGGGAAATGGCGTTCGTTGCACTGCCCCATCCGGGCGATGCCCGTGACGAAGCCGAGGCGGACGGCTTCGGCATCGTGCGCCTCGCCATCGACCCGGATGGCGAACAGGGCGAATTTGCCCTCACCATTCGCAGCGATTGGCATGGCCGCGGGCTCGGCAGCCGTCTGATGCGCGTCATCCTCGATTACGCCCGCAGCCGGAACCTGCACCGGGTCGTGGGCACGGTCCTGCGCGAGAATGGCGCCATGATCCATTTGATGCGGCGCATGGGGTTTACGCTCGGACCGGACGAAGATCCAAGCCTCGTCAGCGTCGTCTATGATTTGACCGCACGCACTGAAGCGCACCGATAGTTTTTTTAAAATTCAACGACCAGAACCGGAGCGACAGACCAACCCATGATGCGCGAGGGTTATACCGCACCCCACAGTGATGTCACCCTGGAGGACGGTATGATCGGAAAGCACGAACCCGCTATTTTATATTTCGGCACGCCGGTTGCGTTGCTGAGTACGGTAAACGAAGATGAGAGCATCAACCTCGCCCCGATGTCATCACTCTTCTGGCTCGGCTGGCGCGCAGTTCTGGGTCTTGGGGCCGAATCCCAAACCGCACAGAACCTTATCCGTGCCCGTGAACTGGTGATCAATTTGCCATCGGCGGATATAGCCGATGCGGTCGATCGATTGGCTTTGACCACGGCGGCACTCTCGGTGCCTTCCGCAAAGCGACAACGCGGCTATCATCATACGCGCGATAAATTTGCGCGCGCAGGCTTGACACCAATTGCCAGCGAGACTGTGACCCCGCCGCGCGCCGCAGAAACGCCCGTTCAATTGGAGGCCGTGGTCGAAGCATGGCATTCTCTGGCCTCTGATAATGAAATCTTGCGCGGGCGGATTCTTACATTTGAAGTTCGGATAACCAGGGTTCATCTGGCGCAATCCATTCTTCTCGATAATGACCCAAACCGCGTCGATCCAGATAAGTGGCGCCCTCTCATCATGAGTTTCCAACGATATTACGGTCTTGGCCCAGAATGCCGCCCCTCGACATTGGCGACGATCCCGGAAAGTCTTTATCGCAGTCCAGACATTGACCGTGCCCGCCAGCAATCAGGATCCTGAGATCATGCTCCTTCTTTCGGACAGCGACATGCACCGCGCGGTTACGGCACGCGATGCACGTTTCGATGGTCAATTCTATTATGGGGTTCTCACCACGGGGGTTTTCTGCCGTCCATCTTGTGGGGCCCGTCCGGCACGCGCAGAAAATATCCGTTTCTTTGCAACAAGTGCGGCGGCAATCGAGAGCGGTTTGCGACCCTGCAAACGGTGCAAACCGCTAGAATCCTCCCCCGCCGCCCTCATGGCCGAAATTGCCGCCTATATCGACGCCCACGCCGACGAAGCCTTGTCACTCGACCATTTGGCCGAGCGGGCCGGATTGTCCCCCGGCCACCTGCAAAAAAAATTCAAAGCGGCCTTGGGCATATCGCCGAAAGCCTATCATAATGCCTGCCGGTTCGGGCGGTTGAAAGCGGCCTTGCGTCAAGGCGATGACATTGCCGGTGCGATTTTCGAAGCCGGTTACGGTTCGACCAGTCGCCTCTATGGTGACGCCATCCATACGGTCGGCATGACGCCAAGCGCCTATCGTGCGGGCGGTGCTGGTGAAACCATCGCCTATGCCTGTCGCACGACTGTCTTAGGCCCGCTGATGATGGCGGCGACCGATCGCGGCGTCTGTTTTGCCCAATTCGGCACCGATGTGGTAACGCTGGTCGATCAATTGCACCGCGAGTTTCCGCGCGCCACCCTGATCGCATCATCGGCGGCACACTGCGCCCAGTTGGATGCCTGGATCGAGGCACTCGATGCCCATCTCAGCACGGCTGCACCGCGACCGAACGTACCGCTCGACCTCCGTGGAACTGCGTTTCAAATCCTGGTTTGGCAGTTTTTACTGAGCATAAAAGAGGGGGATACCGTGAGTTACAGCACGGTGGCCCACGCAATAGGTCGTCCAAAGGCCGTACGGGCGGTTGCATCTTCGTGTGCCGCCAATCGGATCGCCGTCCTCATTCCTTGCCACCGCGTCCTGCGCAGCGATGGCAGTCACGGGGGATATCGCTGGGGGGGCGCACGCAAACAAGCGTTGCTGGACCAAGAACAGCACCGTTCGGCGGGGGGCCGATGAGCCCCCTTTCCCTTGATCGCTTTAATTTTTCAAAAAAATACATCCGTAAGATGTTTATATATAAAAACACCGCCAACATTAACAGATAAAAATTTATAATTTTTTACTATATTTTTTCATACTTATGTAGCTACAATTTTTATATTTATTTAATTTATTTCAAAAATAATAAGAAGACAATTAGGGATTGACCTTATCCTTAATTCTATAGCTCAAAATAAATCAAGAGGCATAACATGCCAATTATTAACAAAATCCGGTCCAGCATCAGGTTGCAGGCCCTCGTCCCGATTGGGTTATTACTGGTATGCCTTATCGCCTCGACCGTTTTTATGGTCAGTCACAAAGAAAAAACCATCGCGGAACAAGGAATGCGCGATCGTGCGACACTCATCGCGGCCATTGCCGCACGGGGCGTGTCCGATGCGGTTTGGAATCTTGATACGCGCCTTGGTCTCTCTTTTTTACAAGCCCTGTCGAACGATCCCGATTATGTCGGCAGCGAAATCAGAGACGACAAGGATAAAGTCTTTGCCGCGCACGGCGAGGCCGACGCAAAATCCGGCAAGATCATCACGGCAAAAGCCCAGATCATGCGCACCGAAAATGGCAAAGAAACCGCCATCGGTCGCTTGGAACTGCGCTTGTCCACCGCAAAGCCCGACGCGGCCAATGTGACGAGCATGTTTGGGATTGCCGTTTCGGGTGCCATCGCTTTCTTCGTCGTGCTGGGTTTGCTGTTCTTAATTCTGCGCGGCGTCACGAACCCGATTTCCCACCTGACGAAAGCCATGACGGCCCTGTCCAGCGGCGATCTGCGGGTTGATATTCCGGCGCGCGACCGGCTTGACGAGGTCGGTCATATGGCAAAGGCCATGGATGTGTTCAAGGCCAATGCCCAAGCCGTAGAACGCTATGCGGCGGAACAGGCCAGTCAGAAAGAAGAAGCCGAACGCACCCGCGTTGCCTTGATGCACAAGGTTGCGAATGAATTTGAAACATCGATGGCCGGCGTGATCGACCGGGTTGTATCTTCCTCCCGGCAAATGGGGTCGCTTGCCCACACAATGGCCAGCATCATGGATACAGCGGCCGACAGCGCCGAGACCGTGCGCAAGGCGACCAACGAAACCGCCAGCAACGTCCAAACGGTGGCGGCGGCGGCCGAGGAACTGTCTCTGTCCGTCAGCGAAATCGCCTCGCGCGTCAATGAAAGTGCGGATATCGCCGGAAAAACCGCCAATGCCGCCGACCAAACCAGCGAGACGATTGCCGATCTTGCCGATCAAGCTCAGAAGATCAATTCGATCGTCAATCTGATCAGTGAAATCGCCAGCCAAACCAATCTCTTGGCCCTCAATGCGACGATCGAGGCCGCCCGGGCCGGCGATGCCGGTAAAGGCTTTGCCGTCGTGGCAAGCGAAGTAAAAAGTTTGGCCAGTCAGACGGCACGGGCAACCGGCGATATCACGCAGACGATCCAATCCATTCAATCGGTCACACAACGCGCCGTGCAGGAAATCGGGGAAATCGCCCATATCGCCCAGCGTGCCAAGGAAATCGCGGCCAGCATCGCCGCCGCCGTCGAACAGCAAAGTGCCGCAACCCGCGAGATTTCGTCGAGCGTCAATCAAGCCTCCGGCGGAACGCAATTGGTCGCCCACAATATCTGCCAAGTCAGCGACAGCGTCGGCAGTGCGAATAGTTCATCGAAAGACGTTCTAACCGCCAGTATTAATCTTTCCAATGATTTCAACCTGCTTCAGGACCATGTGCAATCATTTGTCGCCATGGTCAGAAATTCCTGAACGATCCCCAAAACTCAATCCCGGAGTAAGACATGAACCCCGTCATTGCCGCCTCGATCCTGACTGTCGCATTTTTTTCCGTCGGTGCCGCACAGGCAGAAGCATCCCTCGTCATCAATACCGAAGAAGCAGCCCCCCGCAATTTTACCAAAGACGGCAAAATCGTCGGTTCATCGACCGACGTTCTCCAACTCATTTTGGAAAAGTCGGGCGTTAAGGCCGAAATCCGCATGCTGCCCTGGCAACGGGCCTATGGCGAAGCCTTGGAACAGGCCAATACCTGCGTCTATTCCACGTCCTTGACCGACGAACGCAAACCCTTGTTCAAATGGGTAACGCCCCTTGGCGTCAACCAATGGACCTTGCTGACGACGAAGGAGCGCGATCTCAAGGTCACGTCTTTGGAAGAAGCGAAAAAATACAAGATCGGCACCTATCAAGGGGATGCCAAAGAGGCGTTTTTTCTGAAACAAGGCGGCTTCACCATCGATTCAATCGCCAATAACGATCTCAATGAAAAAAAGCTCGTGAGCGGCAGAATTGATCTGTGGGCTGAAAATGTCGCCACGGTCAATGCGATGATCAAAAAAGGCAATGCCAACCTGAAGCCTACCTTTGTCTTTCATGAAGTCGAAATGGCCCTTGCCTGCAATAAAAACACACCAGACGACGTCATCGATAAAATGAATGCCGCTTTAAACGAACTCAAAAAATCTGGAAAAATTGCAGAAATCGAAAGAAAATATAACGAATAGAGTATGAAATCATACAGATGCGTCATTAATCGCAATGACGCATCTGTTTTTATAAAATTAATCAGAACCATATTCAGAATTTTATATTTTTATCTCGGAAAAAAATATTTTCTTATCA
The DNA here is from genome assembly GCA_036821645.1 of Aliidongia sp. Classification (GTDB taxonomy): domain Bacteria; phylum Pseudomonadota; class Alphaproteobacteria; order ATCC43930; family CGMCC-115725; genus DAISJD01. Next base: position 24,486 of record DAISJD010000009.1, on the reverse strand, counting down.
ACAATTCTATGCGCATCTTAAAAAAGAGAATTTTTATGCGGCAAGGATGTCTCTCTCACCCATGGTTTGGCCGAAACCATGGCCCAGTTGGACGCGATCGCCGAACCGGAACGGAGCGGCTTTCGCCTGCAGGTCCGCCAGTTTCTGGATCGGTTGGTCAGTCACTTATGGCTCGATGGCGGCAACCTCGTCGTCGCCCATGCCGGGTTGATCGAAGCGATGCAGGGACGCGGATCGGGGGCCGTCCGGGCCTTCGCCCTTTATGGCGAGACGACGGGCGAGATCGATACCTATGGCTTGCCGGTCCGGCTCGATTGGGCGGCCCAATATCGGGGGGCGGCCACTGTCGTCTATGGCCATACGCCGACGCCGGTGGCCGAATGGGTGAATAAAACGATTTGCATCGATACGGGCTGCGTGTTCGGCGGGCATTTGACGGCCCTGCGCTATCCTGAACGCGCCCTTGTTTCGGTCCCGGCTGCGAAGGTCTATCAAGAACCCGTGCGGCCCTTGGGCCTCGGGGTTGGCGATACCCATGCGCAGCAAACGGCCGATGCGATGCTCGACCTCGACGATATAGAGGGTAAACGCACGATCGCGACCCGCCTCATGGGGGCGATCCGCGTCGAACCGGATCAGGCCGCCGCCGCCCTTGAGATCATGAGCCGGTTTGCCGTCGATCCGCGGTGGTTGATCTATCTACCGCCGACCATGTCGCCGCCGGAAACGACAGCGAGACCCGGTCTCTTAGAACATCCAGACGAGGCTTTTGCCTATTATGCCCGTACAGGCCTCGAACGGGTCGTGATCGAAGAAAAACATATGGGCAGTCGGGCTATCCTGGTGATTGCCAAGGATGCCGAGACGGCGCGGCGGCGGTTTGGGGTCGAAGACGACAAGTCGGGCGTGGTCTATACACGGACCGGACGGGCTTTTTTCGCCGACCCTACCCTTGAAGCGGCGATGGTTGCGCGCATCGCGGCGGCGGCCGATCGGATCGACCTCTGGTCCCGGCTCGACAGCGATTGGTTCTGCTTGGATGCGGAATTGCTGCCCTGGTCGGCAAAGGCACAGTCTTTGATCGATGGGCTCTATCGCCCGGTCGGGGATGCTGGGATCGCCGGGACGGAGGCTGCCATGGGTACGATCCAACAGGCGATCAGCCGTGGCATCGCGATGGGCGATCTCGCCGCTCGCCTATCGACGCGGCATGCCGATGCCCGCGCCTATGATGCGGCATGGCGGCGCTATGTCCACCCAGTCGGCGGTTTATCCGACCTGCGGTTGGCCCCGTTTCATCTCTTGGCCAGCGCAAAGGCCGTGCATCGCGACCAACCCCACACCTGGCACATGGCGCACCTTGCGGAACTTGCCGCCTGCGATCAGACCCTGCTCATCGCAACGCCCTATCGGGTCGTTGATCTTGCCGACCCATCGGCCGTCGCCGAGGCGATCGCCTGGTGGGAGGAACGCACAGGGGCAGGCGGTGAAGGCATGGTGGTGAAGCCAGAGATTTTCGTGACGCGCGGCAAGAAGACCATCGTACAACCCGCCATCAAATGTCGCGGGCGCGAATATCTGCGCATCATCTATGGCCCCGATTATACGATGCCGGAACATTTGGATCGCTTGCGCACCCGATCCGTGGCGGCCAAACGACAAAAGGCCCTCGCTGAATTTGCCCTTGGCATGGAAGCCTTGGATCGGTTCGTCGCCGGGGCCCCTTTGCGCAAGGTCCATGAATGCGTCTTTGCCATCCTCGCCTTGGAAAGCGATCCGATCGATCCCAGACTATAAATCCTTCCCTGGATCAATCACCGCCGTCTTATTCGATCGGCGGTGATTGATCCAGGGCGTTATTTTACCCACGCGTTCGAGTATGCCGTATCTATATGTAATACTATATCTTTTTATTGCGATTCTCAAAATTTACGATGAAATAAAAATGTAATATTTGGCGTGATCGCAATTTTCGATAAAATGTTAAAAAAAATTAAGCATTTTTTTGAAAAGAAAAGCATTTTATCAAAAAAAATTTAATGTAAAATACTTATAATATTCATCTTAAAGACCATCATAAATTTTTGAATCTATCAATCTTGATGTTTTAATTTTTATAATCATAGTCCTGAATTCTAAGTATCAAACACATCAAAAAAGATGTTTGTTTCATACAAATCCTTCAGAGTGAGATAAAAATGTCGAAAAAGATTATTTCTGCTGCCTTCATTGCAGCCGCAGCTTTGTTGCCTGCTCAGGCTTTTGCTTGGGGCGTTGAAGGCCATGCCGTGGTCGCCAATATTGCCGAAGCCCATTTGACCGCGACTGCAAAAGCGAAGGTTACGCAATTGCTCGGCACGATCGGGATGACCCATCTTGCCGACGTCGCCTCGTGGGCCGATCAAGTCCGCTCGTCCCGCCCGGAAACCGCCCCTTGGCATTTCGTCGATATTCCGGTTTCCAGCACCGCCTACAATGCCGCGCGCGATTGCGTCAATAATGATTGCGTCATCGCGCGGATCGATATGTTCTGGACCCAACTCCAGACCGCCACCACGACCACGGCCAAGCTTGAAGCCCTGGAATTTCTCGTCCATTTCATTGGCGACGAACATCAACCGCTCCATTCCGCCGACAATAACGATCGCGGCGGCAATAACGTCAAGGTCACGAACTATCCGAACAACGCCAATCTGCACCGTTTGTGGGATACGGACTTCATTGCCGCCGATAGCGCCGATGCGACCACCCTTTCCAACAAGCTGAATGCCAGCATCACGGCAGCCAATATCAAGGCATGGGCCACCGGCACCTCGACGGATTGGGCCAATGAAGCCCATGGCATTGCCCGTACCGTTGGCTATGCCAAGCTCCCGGCCGGCACGTCGATCACCATTAGCGCCACGTATGCCAAGGCAGCCCAAGCCGCGGCCGAACTGCAATTGCAACGCGCCGGCATCCGTCTTGCCGCCGTCTTGAACGCAGTCCTGAAGTAATTTCTCACGGGCACCCCACCCCCTCGATGCACAAGCATTTGGGGGTGGGGGTATTTTTTATTGAGATAAAACGGTAATCGCGATTGAAAACTGAGGGGCGTTACGGTGACGACACCAAAAATCGCGTTATCTTTCAAACGCCTATAATTTTTTTTTCGATTAATGTGCTTAATTTTTGTAACAGGTCATTGACAGAGACGATCCAAGCCGGGTAAAAGGATCACACAAACGCCGTGTTAATACCGCTCTCGGTGGAGGGGTGGCCGAGTGGCTGAAGGCGGCGGTTTGCTAAACCGTTATAGGCGTCAAAACCTATCGTGGGTTCGAATCCCATCCCCTCCGCCATTCCTTTCTTCAATGACAATCAGAACCGTGCGATTGCAGCCAAAAAAAGCTGTTCTGCGCGGTTTTTTTCGTTGCTCGTTTTTCGGTTCGGTCCGTTTGAAATCAGGCCAGGCCGGATGTGCACGATGGGTCAGGTGATGGGTAGGCAAAGGGCGATGCCATAGCGATCTCTGTCGTCCTTTCGCAAAGAGTTGATGCGCGGGCTTCCGTCCGGACGCATTTGAATAACACCTGCTTCCCGTAACACCTGAAAATGATGGGAACCCCGCGGGCTTGGTCACTGTCAAATTCAAGGTGTCGCAGGCCCGCTCCCCTTGGTTGCGAGACTTTGAACGCGGCTAAAACGCATAGGATCGCTAAGACCGTCATGCCCCCTCGCTCGTGACAGATTATCAATTGGTGGGGGCTGGGTGACCGCGTGCTTGTGGTATCGTGTTGCATAAGCTCCGTTGTAGTTCCATTATTTATATGTAGGCGACCAATGGAACTATAACTTTAGGAGGAAACGGCATGTCAAATCGATTCACAGATCAAATTGCAGTTGTAACAGGCGGATCAACTGGCATTGGATTGGCTATTGCCAAGGCGCTGCTCGCCGAAGGGGCGAGGCGCGTCTATATCACTGGCAGAACCGCGAAGACTCTCGGCGAAGCCGTTACTTCACTTGGCGACGGTGCGGTTGGCGTGGTCTCAGATGTGGCCAATACATCAGACCTGAAAAAGCTCAAGAACGAAATTGAAAAGCGCGGGGATCAACTCGATGTCGTGTTTGCTAACGCCGGCATCTCCGAGAAAAACAGCCTTGATGAAACGACTGAAGCTGAATACTCCAAGATATTCGACATCAATGTCAAAGGCGTGTTTTTTACTGTTCAGACGCTTTTGCCTCTGCTGAAAGATGGTGGCTCAGTGGTCTTGACCGCCTCGACTGTCACCAACAAGGGTTTGAAAGATTTCAGCCTTTACAGCGCCTCTAAAGCTGCCGTTCGTTCCTTTGCCCGCACATGGGCCAATGATCTGAAAGTACGTAAGATCCGAGTCAACGTACTCAGCCCCGGATTCACGCGCACACCGATCATGGAAAATGGCCTGAAATGGGACGAGGCGCAAATAGCGGCATTCAACGACTATGCCGCTGTAGCCGTGCCACTTGGTTACGTGGCACAACCGGACGAAATTGCGACATCGGCACTGTTCTTGGCTTCGTCAGATGCCCGATATGTCAATGGTATTGAGCTCACGGTCGACGGTGGATTCTCTCAAGTCTAAACACTTGCCAATATCCAACGCCTGTCCAGGCAGATCCGTCAGTTTCATGTCCAGCACCAAAATAATTGGCGCCCCCCTCCAAGGGGTATGACGTTCTACCTGCCATTTTGTGCAGGAGCTGTCCTTGAACGGTCAGCGGATTGGTTGCGGGGGGATCCGCGACTTCGATCGGAACCCGGACTGCCACCTTGAACAGGCGGAGGTGGATCAACTGTTGACCGACCGGGCATCGGGCAAAGATCCCAGAGTCCGAAACGGGGAAATGCCTTAGCAAAACGCCCCGCAATCGAAACGGACGGCAAGCTCCCGGTGTCCCCGACGCACGGGCAATGCCCGCCGCCTCATGATCCCTCCCCAACACGGAGTCTTATGTCAAGGGGGGGGCATAACCCAGAAATGCGCCCCAATCGAAAGGCAAAGTTTTCTGTCATGCGCAAACCATTTTGTCCGCGCATAAATATTTTAAGACAAACACCCCATATCAAATCTCAGGATAATCATTTCATTCTCAGCCGTGCGTGGCAATGAACGAGCGAACGATCGGGTAAATCTCGTTCGACCAGCGTTTGCCGTTGAAGACACCGTAATGGCCGACTTTCGGTTGCACATGGTTATGTTGCTTGTGGGCGGGGATATTGCGGCACAGGTCATGGGCGGCGAGGGTTTGGCCGACCGCGCAGATATCGTCATTTTCCCCTTCCACGGTCAATAAGGCGGTCCGTTCGATCGCGGCCGGATTGACCGGGCGGCCGCGCGATACCATTTGCCCCAAGGGCAATTGATGTTGCTGAAATACTTGGCTGATGGTTTGCAGATAGAATTCAGCGGGCAAATCCATTACCGCCATATATTCATCGTAAAATGTGCGGGTCGCCTCGACGCTTTCGCCGTCGCCCTTAACCAAATTATTGAACAGATCGACATGGGCCGTCACATGGCGATCCAGATTCATGGTCATGAAGCCCATCAATTGCAAAAAACCGGGATAGACCCGACGAAAGGCCCCCGGATAGCGCATGGGGACCAAGCCGATGACATTACGCTCGAACCAATCGATATCTTTCGTCGTGGCCAAGACATTGACCTGGGTCGGATTGCGTCGTGTGTCGATCGGCCCCCCCATCAGGGTCATGGTCGGCGGTTGGCAGGGATCACCCTCTTCCGCCATGATCGACACGGCCGCCAGGACCGGGACCGAGGGTTGACACACGGCCAACACATGGGTGTTCGGCCCTAAAAATTGAATGAATTGAATGATATGGTTGATATAGTCGTCGAAATCGAACCGACCATGCACCAACGAAACGTTGCGGGCATTGTGCCAATCGGTGATGTAGACATCGTGTTCCGGCAATAAGGTCCGCACGGTGCCACGCAGCAAGGTCGCAAAATGCCCCGACATGGGGGCGACGACCAAGACCCGGGGTTGGTCGAGATCGCGTGATTTCTTAAAATGGCGTAGGCCGCAGAACGGCGTTGCAAACGGTACTTCTTCGCGGATATCGACCGTCTCGCCGTTCACCGTCACCTGGTCGATACCGAAAGCTGGCGATTGATGGGTCATGCCCGCACGGCCCAAGAGGGCGCAGGCGGCCATCGTCTGGCGGATGAAAATATTGTCGGATAGAAACGGCCATGGGTGATTTATCATATTGCCTGCGGTTTGTGCCAGAAACCGCAAGGGGCCCATAAGGTCATTGTGCGCCTGGTAAGCCTGATAAATCATGGTACACCACCCCAAAACTCGGTTGTCGCATACTGCTTTTTCAACAAAGAGATGCCGAACGATAGGGCATCTTGATCATCAGTCAATCCGTATTAACGTATAGGACGATTGACTTAACGTTTACTGATCAATCGCGCAGCGTTTCCCCCAAAATTCTCAAGCACGTTGCCCGCATGCCATCATCGCATTCAAAGCCTTAAAGCGCAAAAAAACGGCAGCCGGGAACCAGGCTGCCGCATTAAAAGAATTGAAAATGAAGAAAATTATTCTTCTTCTTCGATATCTTCTTCGATCTGTTCGACCAGGTCCTTCAAGAGACGGACAATATCTTCCGGACTGGTCAATTCGACTGAAACATTGACAGCCGCTTCCACCATCATGACAGCGACGAGATATTCCAGCGAGCCACCTTCTTGCAGGGCTGCATTCAAATGCTTTTCCGCGATTTCCGACGCCTTATCGTACATAGCGTCCATCGGGGCGTTGGCGTCATTCGGCATAGTAAAACCTCGTCCCGTCTTTGAAACACACGCGACACCGCCTTCTATGCGGTCAGTCGTCGTGCGACCCTAACACACTTGAACAAGAGTTGCGCCTTAAAATTACAGCTGTCACACAAACTTCCTGCGCCGCGCAGCACTTTGCGTGTATCATGGGCACTGTCGGCCCATATCGGTGCGGCAAGGACCAACATATTGTTATGACTATATTTTATATAAGGATTCCATGAGATATGAAAACGCTTGTTCTCGTGCGCCACACAAAATCCGTCCCGTTTGAGCCCGATCAAGATGATTTCAGCCGCCCGCTCATGGCCCGGGGCCGCAAAGCCGCCGCCTGGATCGGGGCGATGACGGAGGCAGAACGGCCCGATCTCATCCTCTGTTCCAGTGCCACACGCACCCGTGAAACCTGGGCCCTGATCGTCCATCAATGGTCCGCCTGCCCGCCCACCTTGTTTGAACCCGGCCTTTATTTGGCAGATCATCCGGTTCTCTTAGCGCGACTTGAGGCGGTCCCCGATCACGTCAAGACGCTTTGGCTGATCGGACACAATCCGGGACTTCATCTCTTGGTGCGGACCATCGCGCACCAAGACGGACATCTTGCCGCCTTGCCGGAATTGGATGCGGCGCTGCCGACCGGGGGATTCGTTCAACTGTCATTGAAGATGGATCATTGGGCCAACCTTCAGACGGCACAGATCAGCATGCTGCATTACCGGGTGCCACCGAAAGAATAATCGGTGTACCCGGGTCAAACGCCATCCGCCTCGGAATCGGCGGCAATCATACCATCGTGCAAGACGGCACGGGCGAACGGGACCGTGATACGCCGCCGTTCCGCAAGAGCCGCATCGTCCAAGACAGCCACCACGCGGCGCAAGGTGGCAAAGGATCGTTCGATCCGTTTGGCGATGAAATCGACCACATCGGCACCGACCACCATCTGCCGATCGCTGAACAGTTTGATCATCACGGCCCGGATCAGAAGATCGTCCGGTGCGGCAATCAGCGCCCGCGGGATCGTGGTCAAGCGCGAGCGTAAATCCGGTAATAAAATCCCCCAACGTGCCGGCGCATCCTGCGCGGTCAGCAATAAAAAACCGCGCCGTTCCCTGATCAAATTATAGAGATGCAGCAGCGATTCTTCATGCGCCCGGTCCGCTTCTTCGATCACGATGCAGGGATGTGACGATAAAAGGCCGACGCAGTCCGCCGACAGGGCTGCGCCTTCTATCGCGACGGCCTTGCTGCGCGCACGCCAGACAGAGGCCAAGTGGCTTTTACCGGCCCCAGGCGGGCCTTCCAAGATCAAGGTGCCGGTCGGCCAATCGGGCCACCGATCGATCCAGGCAACCGCATCCCCATTGGCCGCGGTGACCAGAAAATCCTCCCGTTCAAGGGCAGTGCGATGTGGAAGTGCCAAGGGTAATTGGCGCGGCCCCTGATGGGCGGGCTCTGAACTCATGACGGATCCGCCGATTTGGCACCCAGATTCTTCGGATCGTAAAGCGCAGAATTCAGATAGGTCTTGAGGGCAAACCGAATGAGAACCCCAAGGACGGCGGCAAAAGGGACGGCGACCAAAACGCCGACGAACCCGAACAAGGCTCCAAATGCCAACAGGGAAAAAATGATCCAAACCGGATGAAGCCGCACACGATCGCCCACCAGTTTTGGGGTAATGAGATTACCCTCCAGCGTTTGTCCCACCACGAATAGAATTAAAATCGCCAGCGGTTTGTGCCAATCCTCGAACTGGGCAAATCCCAGCAGCACGGCCAAAACGCCGCCGGTCAGACCGCCCAGGAACGGAATGAAGATCAAGATGCCGCACAATAACCCAATCACGAGGCCGGAATTCAAGCCGATGATGGTAAGACCAACCGCATAAACCACGCCGAACAAGCCGCAAACGGCGGCCTGGCCGCGCAAAAACCCCGACAAGGTCTCTTCGATCAGGCCCGCCTGCTCTCGGATCGTCGCCAAGTGCTGTCGCGGCATCCAGGAATCGAGCGTGTGGAGCAAATCATCCCAATCGCGCAATAAAAAGAACGCAACGACGGGTGTGATGAAGATGAGCGAGAGAAGATTGGCGACTGCAATACCCCCCGTCAAAACCGAGCCTACGATCTTGCCCATTGTGCCGACCATGTCGGCAATGCGGGCCCCCATGGCATCGCGCAGACGTTGCATGTCATCAGGCGAAATATGATCTTGCAGCAGGACCAACGCCTGATCGATTTCCGTGCGGGCGCGCTCGAGATAGCCTGGGATCTGACTGATCAATTGTCCGACCTGGGCCTGAAATACCGGGGTCAGCAACAGGATGAAGAGGACGATCAGGGTCAGAAACCCCGTCAAGACCAACAAGGTCCCAAAGGTGCGCGGCACATGCCAGTGGCTAAGACGGCCGACGGCAGGGCTCAAAAAAAACGCCAAAATCGCCCCAAGGGCAAAAGGCAACAAGATGCCGCTCAATAAATTGAGCAGAAACAGAGCCGATGTCCCAAGGCCGATCCAGAAAAAAGCGCGCAGCCAGGAATCGCGCATCATTGGCCGACCGGTACCGGTGCAGGCAGGCTGTCGGTCGGCTGACGCAGCCGCAACAGCGGTGTCCCGCCCGGCCCCCCTTCGGCCAGGACAAGATCCTGCTGGGCCAGGGCGAGGCGACCCGCACCAAGATCGCCTTTAAACCGCAGGCGTACCGTTACCGCGCTGCGCGTCATGAGATCCGGGGCCCGATCGCGCAAGAACGACAAGCGGGCAAGACGATCGCGAACGGCAACCCAATCGCCCGGCCCCGCGATCGGCACGACCACCTTCAACACCGTGTCCTGATCGCTCGCAGTCCCCGTAGCCGCGAGGGTCCCGCCGCCGGTACTGGCGGCAAGCTGTTTTTTCCATTGTTCTTCAAGTTCGCGCACGGATGCCTGTACCGCCATCTGATAGAATGCACCATCGGCCTTGGCACCGGCAATCCGGGTGCCGACCATGTCCGACGCCCCCTCGCCGCTATAACGGGTCAAACCGATCTCAAGGCCGACATCGCCCCCGTCATTTTGCAGCGTTGCCTGAGCGATGACAATGTCGGCCCCATTGTACCGGGCCGATAGGGCCGCAATCTGTTCCGGCCTTGAGCCTTGGGCCGCCGCTTGATCGAAACCCGCATTTTGCGCCTGATCTGCCTGAAGAATTTGGAACGGCACCAACCCATCCCCGCCGTGTGCCGCAAGCCATGCGGCCCGCCAAGGCCCCGCCTCGTCGAAGAGTTTAGCCGCCGATTCCCCGCGCAGAACCGGGACCACGATCACCGGTTTGCTTGCCAACTCGCTAAAGGCGAGATTGGCCCCGCGCAGCAGCTTGCGTACCCCGTTGGGACTGAAGCGAAAGGTATAATTGGCAAGATAGCGATTGGCGGAGCTGCGCTCGTTCGTGACTTCGACATCTTGGACATAGTCGAGTACGGTCTGACCGTCGAGCGTCGGCAGGCGCTGCCAATCGGCCTTGTTGGTCAGGCGTTCCAGCAATCGCCGGAAAGCGACCTTCGTGCCTTGCACCCGGGCGGCTTCGCGGGCAGCGACGCCTGTCGGCCCACTGCCATCGACGGGCACGTCGCTGACGACGAAGGCCGATGGAAAGGTCCCGGCTCCCTCGGCATGTCCGGTCAAAACCGCGCAGACCAGGATCAGCCCCGCAAGAAAACGCCAAGCGATCGGGAAAGACCAGGGCGAACCCGGAAGGTTATGCAAGCCAGTCAAGCGTCGCTCCATCATGACAAAACTGTCATCGTGCTGTTACAATCAAGAACCGATCCGAAGATCCCCGTCGATCCTTTTACCACAAAACGCGCGAGAGTATGAGAATGAGCCAAACTTACCGTGATGCCGGTGTTAATATCGATGCGGGTGCCGCCCTCGTTGAAGCCATCAAGCCTTTGGCCCGCGCCACCTCGCGTACGGGCGGCACCGCATCGCTCGGCGGGTTTGGTGCCCTTTTCGACCTCAAGGCGGCTGGGTTTCACGATCCCCTTCTGGTGTCCACCACCGACGGCGTGGGCACAAAGCTTAAAATCGCAATCGAGACCGGCAATCATGACACGATTGGGATCGATCTCGTCGCCATGTGTGTGAACGACCTTGTAGTTCAAGGGGCGGAACCTTTGTTTTTCCTGGATTATTATGCCACAGGAAAATTGGATGTCGAGGCCGGACGTGCGATCATCTCAGGGATTGCCAAGGCTTGCCAAGCCGTCAATTGCGCCCTAGTCGGCGGGGAAACGGCGGAAATGCCGGGTATGTATGCCGAAGGCGATTACGATCTCGCCGGATTCGCGGTGGGTGCCGTCGAACGCGATCAGGTTCTGACGGGGGCCCTCGTCGCACCGGGCGATGCGATTCTGGGCCTGCAATCGTCTGGGGTTCATTCGAACGGCTATTCCCTTGTCCGGCGTTTGGTCGCCCAATCGGGGCTCGCCTATCGTGATGAGGCACCGTTTGCCGCCGGACAAACGCTGGGCGAGGCCCTGCTCACCCCGACGCGGCTTTACGTCAAGGCCTGCCTTGCCGGGCTGCGCACTGGGGCCATCCATGCCTTCGCCCATATTACGGGCGGCGGGTTGCTGGAAAATATTCCGCGCGTCCTGCCGGACACGCTTCAAGCCCGGCTCGACGCACGGCACTGGCCCCTGCCGCCGGTCTTTGCCTGGCTTGCCGCCCAAGGCAAGATTACGCCCCATGAAATGGCCCGAACCTTCAATTGCGGGATCGGCATGATCGCCGTCGTCGCCGCCGATCGCGTCGCAGAGGCGACTGCCGCTTTTGAAGCCGAGGGTGAAACCGTCCACCGTCTGGGACAGATCGATACCCGCCCCACGGGCGAGGCCGGGTGCACGATTGCCCATCTTGAGACGTGGTAACGGCGACGGCCCATGACAAAGCCCCTGAAAGTCGGCGTCTTGGTATCGGGATCGGGTACCAATCTGCAGAGCTTAATCGAGCTGTGCGCAGACCCAGAAGTCCCTGCCGAAATCGTCAGCGTCATTTCGAACAACCCTGGCGTTTTCGCGCTGGAACGGGCCCGGCGGGCGGGGATCCCGGCTAAAGTTATCGACCATAGGACCTTTGCCGATCGCGCCAGTTTCGATGCGGCCCTCGATGCCCAATTGCGTCAGGACGGGGTCGAGTTCATCTGTCTTGCCGGGTTCATGCGGATCCTCACACCCGGTTTCATTGCCGGTTGGCCCGATCGGATGGTAAATATTCACCCGTCCCTTTTGCCGCTGTTCAAGGGGTTGCACACCCATCGTCAGGCCCTGGATGCGGGCGTGCGCTTGCACGGATGCACCATCCATTTCGTACGACCGGCCTTAGATGAAGGGCCGATCGTGATCCAAGCCGCCGTGCCGGTTCTGGATGGGGACGACGAACAGAGTCTCGCGGCCCGAGTCCTGACGGCGGAGCATCGCGCCTATCCAAAAGCCCTGCGCCTCATCGCCGAGGGTCGGGTTACGGTCGTCGGCAACCGGGTTCTCGTTGACAATCTGGGCGATCCGGTCCCCGCTCCGCTGGTTTTCCCGTAAAAAGGGCGATAATATGCCTTTTTCTGCATGAGAGGGCTGGACACGGCGGTATTTTGATTGAAATATAGCCAAGTATCTTGCGTTATTGAGAAACCTACGTTAGCACCGGGTTCATCGGTTTTATTGATTGAGAGAGAGTTTGCCATGGTCGACACTGAGCTTGAAACGCATCAGCAAACCTTCAACACATTCTATAATTTTCTCGTGGTCGGCACGGTGTCGATTATTGTTCTCCTCGTCATGATGTGTTTGACGTTGGTTGTCGGCATGGGCTTCTTTTCCGCCTTGGCCGCCGTGATCATCATGAGCCTCGCCGCCGGTGCCTTGCATTTCGTCGTCAAGGTTTTGGAAAGCCAATAATCCCCACGCTGCACCCAAAGAAACGGCCCCGCCCTCAGATCTTAGGCGGGGCCGTTGCCATTAAAGGGCCGTGACTTTTTCGCCATTCACCCAGATTTCGTGGGTTATTTCGGCCGACTTTGCCAGCATGAGCGAGGCGGAACAGTATTTTTCCGCCGAAAGATGAACCGCCCTTTGGGCCTTGTCGATCGAAAGCCCCGCCCCCCTGAGATCGAAGCGGAGATGAATTCGGGTAAAAACCTTTGGGTCGGTTTCCGCCCGTTCCGCCGCGACCGCAACATCGCAGGTATCGATCGGCACGCGTCCCTTTTCCAGGATATGGACGACATCGAAACTCGTGCACCCGGCAAGACCGAGCAGCAGCATTTCCATCGGACGAATACCGAGATTGCGGCCCCCAGCCTCAGGGGCGCCATCCATCACAACCGTGTGGCCACTGCCCGACTCCCCCAGGAACATCCGTCCGTCGATCCACCGCGTTGCAACTTTCATGATAGGCCTCAGCTTTGCACCCAGGGCAATCGATCGACCTTCCAACCGGAAACGAGCCCCCGGTGCCGGTTTTCATCCAATTGCCCTTCGAATCCATCTTCGACATTATAGCAGCGTTGCCAACCATGGGCCGTCAATAATTGTGCCGCATGTTTACTGCGCACGCCGGAACGGCAAATCAGTAAAACCGTCTGATCCTTGGCGATCTTGGCCGCCTCGATATCTTCGACAAACCGTTCGTTGCGAAAACCTTCCGGGAAGATTTGCCATTCGATTTTGATCAAGGACTTATTGAGGCCGGACAGATCGGGAAAGCCGATGTAACTCCATTCCGCCTTGGTTCGCACATCGACCAAGACCGACCGGGGATCCTCCGCCAGAATGTCCCAGGCCTCGTGCGGGGAGATATCGCCTGCATAATCGCTACACATGGTCTGAAACCCTTATTGATTAAACAAAGACAGATCAAGGGCGCGTTCAAGATCTCGGGCGAGATCCCGGCGATGTTCGAGACCGACCGAAAGCCGCACCAACCCATCGGTAATGCCGGCCAACCGGCGGTTTTCAGGGCTAAGGGTGCGATGGGTGGTGGTGGCCGGATGCGTCACCAAGGATTTTGCATCGCCCAGATTATTGGAGATATCGATGAGCGACAGAGCGTTTAAAAAGGCGAAGGCCCGTGCCTTCGATCCGAGATCAAAAGCAACCAGTGTGCCCCCATTGGCCATTTGACGCTGCGCCAATGCTTGTTGCGGGAAACTCGCCAAAAAGGGATAAAAAACCCGCGTCACCGCTTGATGTGTCTCAAGAAACTGCGCCAAACCAAGGGCTGTCGCCGCCGCTTTTTCGACCCTTAGGGTGAGAGTTTCCAGCCCCTTTTGCAGAACCCAGGCATTAAACGGGCTAAGGGCCGGGCCAGTATGGCGAATGAAGGGCTGCACCGCATCGGCAAGCCATGCAGACCGCCCGAGAATGGCCCCACCCAACGTGCGCCCCTGGCCATCGATATGCTTCGTCGCCGAATAAACGACCGTGTCGGCACCGAAACGCGTCGGACATTGCACGGCGGGACTGGCCAAGGCATTATCGATGACGGTTGCAATGTCATTGGCTTTGGCAAGGGCGCAAACGGCGGCGAGATCGATCAGACTGAGGGTCGGATTGGCTGGCGTTTCCAGGAAAAACACCTTGGTTTCGGCCCGGATCGCCCCTTCCCAAGCGGCAAGATCCGTCCCGTCGACCAAGCTGACGGCGATCCCATATCGGGGTAAAAGCGTTTCTAGGATATAAAGACACGACCCGAACAAGACACGACTGGCGACGACATGATCGCCCGCCTTGAGATGGGCCAGCAACGCCGTCCAGACGGCGGCCATCCCGCTGGCCGTGGCATAACACCCCTCAGCCCCTTCCAACAAGGCGAGGCGGCGCTCGAACAGACGAACCGTGGGATTGCCATACCGGGAATAAATAAAACCGGGCTCTTCACCCTTGAAGCGGGCTTCCGCCGCCTCGGCCGACTCATAGACGAAACCGGACGTCAAAAACAGCGCCTCTGCCGTCTCGCCAAAAGGGGAACGATCCAAGGCACCGCGGACTGAAATCGTATCGGGATGGAAATGTTCTTCACTCATCGGTCGCACCCTGCCTAAAAGCGCCGACCAGAAAAGGAGAAGTTGCAGCTTTGCCACAAACCCCGACCTTTTAGCGTTTATTTAACGTGGTCGCAAGCCGGCCGGCTCAAATCACCACGGAATATGCCATAAGTATCACAAGATCCCGAGACCGGGACAAGTATTATTTTTTGCAGTGCAGCTTTGATCGTCGGACAATCATCGGGATGGCACCCAATAGCGACAGCGCCCGGCTTGCCATATCAGGACGAACAACACCCCCTGCGCCACCAGCCGATAGGTCAGAAACTCCGGCCGCACCTCAGGGAAAAGTTCAGGGTGTTGCCACATGTGGATATTGGCCAAGCTGACCAAGGCCGTCAGGACGAACAACCCCCGGCTCGCCAGAACGCGCGTGGCTCTGAACACCAGCCCAAGCGCCCCCACAATCTCGAAAACGCCACTGACATAAACCGCCGCATGATGAAGCGGCAGGTAAGGCGGCATGATATGGACGAAAAAATCGGTAATAATAAAATGAAGAACCCCACCGGCCATAAAATAAAGGAAGACGATAACTAAGGATATCAAAGGCAACATTATACGATGCTCATCGTTTGAAAATTGGGTGACCATGCCGATGCGAAAGATTTTAAAAACTCAAAAAATTAAAATTCAAAAATTTCACCCAAAAATTCTTCACAAGAAACCTAAAACCGAAATTTTTTGTGATTTTTTGGCGCTTACCCATTGTTTTTATTGGCGCGCGCTAGTGGATTCGAACCACTGACCCTCGGCTTAGAAGGCCGATGCTCTATCCAGCTGAGCTAAGCGCGCATCGCCATATTTCAGCGTATCCTGTCGAACCTGAAATTATCAGCATAGGCTTTTGGTTTCAAGGTTCTCTCATGGGGTTGTTCGACCGAATAATCGAGGCCCTTTTTCTCGGCGAATTGGACCGCCGCTTCCAACGTATCGAATTGAAGACGGATTTGATTGAGCGCGTCGGATGCCCCAATCCACCCCATCAGGGCGTCGGGCGCGCGTCTGGTGGCGGTTTCATATTCTAAAATCCAGCGTTGCGTCCGATAAGTCCCAGAAGACATCGCGGTTTTTGCCGGTTTAAGAATGCGGGCCGTTGCCATAGATCGCCTCGTCCATGCTCGATCGCTGGTCACAAGGACCAAAGACCGGATCGTCATACAAGCAGCGTGATATTGGTCGGGGAGGACCGATTCGAACGGACGACCCTCTGCTCCCAAAGCAGATGCGCTACCAGGCTGCGCTACACCCCGACATGGGTTAAGGCATAAGACTTTCCCACCACGGGGTCAAGCCCAGATTATCAGGGCCGTGCCTCTGAAATTTGCATGAACGCGCAAAAAAAATCGCCTGACCGGGGTGAAAAACCCGATCAGGCGACGCTTCTATCGATGACTTAGGGCAACGGCTTAGAGCGAACGCAGTTGATCGATGTGCGACTTATAGAAAGAGACGCTGTCGAAGAACAAGGTCCAACCGATAATATCGAGATGGTCGAACCCGTCCATCAGACCCTTGACGTTCCAAGCCCCGGCCTGCGGAGCGGCCCCGCCGGTGATGTCGCGGACGATGGTGTTGCGCTTGTAGACTTGACCAGCACTGTTCATGGCCCAAAGCGGGGCCGGTTGGGCAACGGTCGGCACGACATCGTCGCTCGGCCAATAGGTCATATAGCCGGTCGGATTTGACGCGCTATAGGGGAACGGACGGCTATCGGGCACGAAATTGCCCATCACGCCCGGCCCGCCAAAGGCGGAAATCAACGGATTGGCCGACAGGATCGGATATTGATAGCCGAAGAGACCGGCACTGGTCGCCCGCGTGCTATAAGAGAAATAATAGATGTTCGGCTGATCTTTCACCCAATCATTGATCGCCATGGCGCCGGCCGGATTCAAATCATAGGTCGAGATGTTCGTGTAATTTTTATTGGTAAATAACGGCGAACTCAAAACCCGCGAGATATAGGCATTGAAGGATTCACCGGATTGCTGCGGGCCGATCTTGAACTGATCGAGCTTGAAATCATAGATTTTTTCGATCGGATCACCGGAAATACCGGCAATGCCGGCAAACCCAGCCACCAATTGCTGAATGAAGGGAACAAAATCGGTGATCTTATAGGCAAGCGTCGTCCCATCGTTCGGGGTCGAGATTGCCGTGACACTCTTCACCCAACCGGCCGACGTCGCATAAGGAAAGAGATTGGGATTGAGAGGTGCCCCGTTCGTCGCCAGCATTTGCGCCAGCATCCGCGCGGTTTGCCCACCCATGCTGTGAGAAATGAGATGAACCGGGTGATTGGCATCCCATTGCGGATAATACCCGGCATAGCAAGTCCGGCCATTATGATAGAAATCTTCGGGTTTGCGCAGAACGCCGGTCTGGGCCGCATGCATGGCACCGTAATCGACGCAACCGCCCTTAATCTGATAGAAGAGCTCGACCGCCCGTTCCCAGTTCGAACTGAAGGGACCGATCGCAACCGTATAGATTTGTTGGTTCGAATATTTGCCGGCGACTTGGGTCTGAACGTCGGTCAGTCCACCCCAATATTTATAGCCCAGCAATTCGCCCCGACCGAACCCGGCAAAGCCATGCACGAGGACGACGGGATAATTATTGGCGGCCTTGGCTTCCACCACTGCCGAGAGCCCTGCAACAGCGATCCCGGCCGTGACCAGGATTTTTTTGAAGAAATTGGGAAACATGACTTTCCTTCCCCATATGGTTATTATTATTGTTTGTTTTTATCGTCAGTCTTAGTGTGATTTTCGTCTTTTGAGATGAGACTTGCGGATCGACCGATGCGCCTGCCTTCCCCACCAACGAGAAAAACTAAACACATATACATATACGATTTATTCACCAGAAGATCAACGATTGTTTTTCGCTAAATACAAGAATATAGATAATTTTATTTTTTATTTTAATTGTTTTTTGCAATTAAAATATCAATTAACCTTATAAAAGGAAATTAGCCATGGATATCAAGGGGCAAGTTGCTCTTGTGACGGGTGCGGGGCGCGGGATCGGACGGGCCATTGCGGCGGCCTTGGCGGCGGCAGGGGCGCGGGTCGTCATCAATTATCGCGCCGACCGGGCGCAAGCAGAGAGCCTGTTGGCCGAGATATCGGCCGAGGGGGGTACGGGGGTCACCGTACAGGCCGATATCCGTCGCCCCGACGCCGTTGCCCGCCTCATCGATGCAGCAGGGCAATTGGGGCCGTTGACCATTCTCGTCAATAATGCCGGGATTGCGACCAGCCGATCCCTTGAAACCATCGCCGAATCCGACTGGGACGACGTGATGGAGGCCAATCTGAAATCGGCATTCCTGGTAACGCAGGCCGCCCTGCCCGCCATGCGGCGGGCCGGTATCGGACGCATCTTGATGTTATCATCGATCGCCGCCCAAACCGGCAGCGTGATCGGCCCCCATTATGCCGCCTCGAAGGCCGGGATGATCGGCCTTGCCCATACCTATGCCGCGCAATTGATCAAGGAAAACATCACCTGCAACGCGATTGCCCCAGCCTTGGTCGAAACCGATATGGTGACGGGCACGCCCGGCCTGTCGCCGGATCTCATCCCCATGGGGCGCTTTGGGCGCGTTGAAGAAGTAGCCGACCTCGCCTTGATGCTGATCCGTAACGGCTTCATCACCGGACAGACGATCAACATCAATGGCGGGCGATATTTTTCCAGTTGACACCCACGATACGACCCCACACCGTCATACGCCGAGCAGAAACTGGGCAAGACTGCGGGTGGCGCTCGTCGCTTGCGGAAAAGCCCAAAACAATTGAAAGACGTGCGGCATCTGCGGCCAGGATTCCTCGATGACCTTGGTCCCACCGTCCCGCAAGAGTGCCGCCATCTTCACGGCATCGTCGCGCAGAACTTCATGGGTTGAATATTGGATCAAAGTGGGCGGCATATCCCGGAGGACACCGAAAAGGGGGGAAGCGCGAGGATCGCGGGGATCGGCATCGCGCAAATAAAGCTTTGCCATTTTCGTCAAGGCGCGGCCGCTCATCACACTGTCGAACGCGTCATTGCTGCGGTGGCTCTGGCCTGCCTGCGTCAGATCCACCCATGGTGAAATGAGCAACAGCCGTTCCGGTAAGGCCAACGCTTGTGTCTGCAACAATTCGATGAGGGCCAGGGTCAATCCCCCACCGGCCGAATCCCCGCCCATAAAGAACCGCGTTCCCGCCGATGCCTGTTCTTGAACCCAGATCCAGGCGGCCATCGCATCGTCGAGGGCGGCTGGAAACGGATGTTCGGGGGCCAAACGATAATCGACGAACAGAACGCGGCACCGTCCTTGCCGTGCCAATTTCGCCAGGAACAGGCCGTGACTGGCAAGACCGCCGCTGACGTAACCGCCGCCATGAAAATAGACCAGCACCCGCCGTTGATCGGATTCCGGCGCATCGATCCAAGAAAGGCCGGGGGCGGCAGGGCTAACCCGGGCCCATCGGGGCAGAAACGAAATCGTGCGGGATAAGAGATTGAGCCGCGTACGCAAGCGGCCGGGATCGAGATCGTCTTCAAACCAACGGCGCACCGTCGCCCGTAACGTCCAGCCGATCACCGTCTGCCCTATCATCGCCCACCCCTACGCACGTTATTGTTTGTCTTTGACCGACCGTTCGACTTTGATCTTATGACATAAACCATTCACGAGGAGATCTGCCAGAAATAATGCAAGCTTCTCCGTCTCAACTTCCGGCATGCGTGCCGCTTGGATCACGGTTTCTGCACCCGCCGAGACCATCACGGCGGCAATCAATTGAATGTCTTGGTCATTAAACCTCGAATCGCTCAAAACCGTTGCCAAATCGCGCGCCAAATCCGACCGCAATCCTTCCGCCTCACCGATCACGGACCACCGAACCTGGTCTGGATTGCGGGCCATGAAATCGAGGGCTCCCGGTTTATGCTGCAAAAACGCGATATATGCCGAGAATCCGGCATTGATCATTTGTTCGGGATCCCCGATCCCAGCACGGGCCGCCGCCGTGACGGCGCGAATTTCCACCGCCATCTGTTGGCACAGATGGTTGAAAACCGCCTCTTTGCTGGGAAAATAATTATAGAACGAACCGGGCGACAAACCGCTATGGCGCACGATGTCGCGTACGGAACAGGCATCGAACCCAACGGTCGCAAAGACATGCCAAGCCGAATCCAGCAAGAGCGTGCGATTTTTAAGTTGCGTCTCAGCCCGTTTGGCCGAAGGTCGATAGCGCCGCGCGACGCGATCCGTTTGAGCAGGAATGGCGCACCTCGCCCCGTCACGATCCCCATTGGATGAAGAAAGGCATTCTTAGCGAAAAAGATCAAGCGATAGGCGGTAAAATGCGCGTAACAAAAAAGGGCGGCGTTAGCACTTCCGGCCGATCCGATAGAATAAACACAAAAGGGACGGTGTCAAACACCGCCCCCTTGCGATTTCCTCTCTTTTTGGGCACAAGCGATTATCGGCTTAAGCCCATCGCCCCTCAGTGATGGGCGACCGCAATCACGGCTTGAAGTGCCTGATCCGGCGGCAGGGTCGTTTGACCGGCGAAGGTCGGATCGAAGCCTTGATGGTTGCTGGAGAAGGCAGCCATGGCTTGAACCAACTGGGTCACATCGGCCGCCGTCAAGGTCACGCCGTCGCCGGTGACGATCTTGCTCAAGCTGTTGCCGGTATGATCGAAATAGCCTTGCACCGTCACGGAATGATTGGTGCCCAGCACGTCGATCAACAGATCGCCGCCATTTTGGACCAGGAACAAGTTCTCTTCCTTGACCGTGGCGGCCAGTTGGAGCGTGTTGCTGCCGACGGCATCGTCGCTCGATCCGCTGATGATCCGGGTTTGACCCAATCCGGCAACGAACGTATTTTTACCGTTATCCGCGATGAGCAGATCGGAGCCGGTGCCGGCAACCAAGGCATCGTTGCTGCCGGAAACGATCAGCGTATTGTCGCCGCCACCCGCCGACAGCGTGTTGTTGATACCGCCGAAGGCGACGATGACATCATCGCCGTCACCGCCGAACAACACATTGGTGCTGCCGTTGGCGGTGATGTTGAGGGCGCCTGCCGCCCCCGAAACCGTGTTCTTATCGCCCTGGATCACGACGGTTGCCTGCCCAGAGCCGCCATTGACCCGGTTACGGTTGCCGGAAACGACGACCTGATCGGAACCGCTACCGGCAGTCAGCGTATTTTGATCGCCGCTTACCGAAAGATAATCGTCGCCGGTGCCGCCGGATAGGGTATTGCCCGTTCCATTGATCGCGGTGATCGAATCGTTGCCTGCCCCGCCGGTCAGGATATTGTTGCTGCCATTGGCCAACAGATTGGCGGCCGCCGACCCTGCCGTCAGGGTATTGAAATTGCCTTCGTCGATCAAGCTATCGGCAACGGCACCCCCCGTCAGCGTGTTATGGCTGCCGGAAACGATCAGGGTCGTGGTTCCCCCCGTCGCAGAAAGGGCAAGGCCATCACCCGATTTATAGACTGTCGGATCGTTACCGACGGCAAGACGGGCAACCAACGGGTCATGATCGCTCGTCTGATCGAAAAACTCGGCATTGATGTGCACGACATCAAATTGGGCGTCTTTGCTGAGGCCGCCGGTGGCCAGGATATGGTCCAAGGTTTCGGAATTGCCTTCGAACACGTAATCATATTGTTCCGATTCCGGCAGCAAAGATTCGAGATCCTTCAAAATCTCGACCCCACCCTTGGTATAGGTACCGGTCGCATTGAACGGATCCTTACCCGGCACCGTATAGTCGGTGAGTTTGCCCGTCCCTTGCAGGATGGAAAGCGGTTCTTCAAATTGGAATTCGTTGAGATCGCCTGCAACCAAAACCTTGGCGTTCGGATCCTTGTTCAGCAATCCTTGCACGAAATCATGGACGGCTTGGGCCTGGGCCGCCCGTTGCAATTCGCCGCCGCTCAGGGGCGGTTGATTAGTGCCGAGAAGCGTGCTGCTGCCGCCTTTCGAGGTAAAGTGCGAATCAACGATGGTGACGATCTGACCGTTGAAATTGAAATCGGCAACGAGCGGCGGGCGCGATCCGAAGAACGGATTGCTCGGATCCGTCTGCTGACCCAAAACCGTGGTGGACGAAGCCGTGCCGTCGGCATTGAGCGTCCGCAGGGAGCCCGGCACCATAGAGACCCTGTCGGTGCGATAGATGAAGGCCGTGCGGATATTGCCGCCCGGTTCGCCGCCATTCGTATCGTTGCCGATGAACGGATTGTCGAGGGCCGCATAGGTAACGCCGGCCGGTGCCGCCGCATTCAAGGCATCGGTCAACATTTTAAGGGTGAGATCGGCAGAGGTGACGCCGTCGTCTTTCGCCCCAGTATTATCCTGTACTTCTTGCAAGGCCACGACATCGGGCGTGTTCAAGTTCTTCAGGATTTGTTGGGCAATGGTGGCAAAGCGGGCGGCCCCATCGGACGGGTCCAAGTTTTCCGCATTGTAGCTTGCAACCAGCAAATGATTGCTATCCCCGGAAAGCGCCGTGGTTTCCTTGACGAGGGTGCTGGGCTTGGTGACGGTGAAGGGATTGGTCGCCGCAACGCCGAAATTGCCGAAATCATAGCGCAGGATGCCGGTGACGTCGCTGAGTTCGGCCCCGACATTGACGTTCGGTGCCTTGAAACCCGGCAAGATGCCGCTATCGACGCTGATTTTGATCCGTTCGGGATTGAAATCGCCACCGACCGCATTGCTGTGTCCGAGATCGGACTGACCGCCTGAAACCAGCAGATTGCCGCGACCGTTATAGCCCGTGGCTTCGGCACCGTGATCGGCGACGGTAAAAATCTCGCCGAATTTATTGGTCGGACCCGTCGCCGTCGGGGCGACGACCGTGACGAGTTCGCCTTCGAGGCTTTCATAAAAAGCGGTCGCTGCGGCAAGATCGTTGGTCGGGGGAATAAGGCCGCCGGGGCCGCCGATCTTGATCGCGGTCACAGGGGTGCTGGACACACCGAGATCGGTGATCGATTTGATGCCGGTCAATTCGGTCGTGGTGAGCGATCCCGGATCAGCCCCCTTCGCCAGGAATTCTTGGACGGTTCCCGTCACACTGATGCTGTGACCGACGATCGGCAAGGTGCCGGTCGGCAGGAAGACGAAAATGGCATCGGACGTTGCGGCATTGCCGTCGCCCTTCGGGTCCTGAATATAGAACCCGCGCGCGCCGTTCGTATCGACGGCGGTCACGACCCCCGTCAAGGTGACGACTTGATTGACATAGGTTGACGTGAGGCCGGTTCCTTGCACATCGCCGATGCGCAGGCCCGCCATCGCTTGGTCGTCATTGAC
The DNA here is from genome assembly GCA_036821645.1 of Aliidongia sp. Taxonomy (GTDB): domain Bacteria; phylum Pseudomonadota; class Alphaproteobacteria; order ATCC43930; family CGMCC-115725; genus DAISJD01. Next base: position 1,214 of record DAISJD010000009.1, on the reverse strand, counting down.
GATGACGCCGTTTGCCGTGATCTGAGCGCCGAGCGTCGTTGCGATGCCAGCATCGTTCAGGGCCGACTGCAATGTCAGGCTGAAACCTTCGTCCGGTTCAACGACCGTATCGCCCGCCACTTTGATCGTGACGGTCGCACTGCTGGCACCGGCCGGGATCGTGCCGGAAAAGCTGAAGGGTAGGCTTGCGATCCCAGAGAAATCTTGTGCATCCGCCCCGGTACCGGTCAGTTGCCCGGTAAACGTCACCGCACCCGTGGTGCCGCCTGACCGTTGGACCGTAAAGCTGAAGGTGGTAAAGCCGCTATCGCCTTCATTCATGGCGACGGTGGTGTTGGCGAAAGAAACTTGTTGACCCTGCGGTGCTGCAACGGTGAGAGCCGCCGTCGAAAACGGGACATCGGGGCCGACGCCGTCGACCGATTGATCGCCTGTGCCGTCTTGGGTTGCATAATTGGCCGGGTTGTTCAAGAAGGCGCGATAATCGTCGAACGACGCAAAGCCGCTGCGCGGGCCGGTATAGGCGGCAATATCGATATTGTTGCCAAATTGCAGGGCATTGACACCGGCGATCAGCCCCGTGCCCTCAAGCGTGGTCGCCGGGGTGTTGGTCGGGCTCGTCAGGGTGTTGTTGGCAACCGCCGTCAGAAAAACCGTCGGGACCGTGGGGGTCGCAGGATCGGCTAAATAGGCATAGACGATTTCGTCGGAATTGGCGAGACCCCGATTGGCGCCCGGCAAAAACGCGACCTTGCCCTGATTGGTGCTCAAGGTACCGGCATTGATATTGTCGATCGTGATGATCGTCCCTGGATCGATATCCGTCGTCGCCGTCCAAGAAAAGAAGGATTCCCCAGTATTGAAACTGCCCTTCGGGGTCGTTGCGACGAACTCATTGTCGGTGAAATAGATCACCGTGCCAGCCTTGATCGCGGTCAGGGCGGCAAAAGAGATATTGTCGGCTCCATCGGAATTGAAGCCGGTAAAGGCAATTGAACCAGGACCCAGATCCATCACACTCTCCACAAAAGAAAAAAGTATATCTGCAAAAGCATCTTTGCAAAAAATTGCTTTTAAAGATCAATTTTTCACAAAAATGCTTATACAAAATCATTCCCAACATACAGAGAGTCAAAAAATTTTAAATTTAAATTTTTTATTGATTTTTATTACAGTTTTTTTGAAATATTAAAATTAAGTCTATAGTATTAATT